>NZ_JBEZIQ010000011.1:0-194122 GCF_040651155.1 Kitasatospora sp. NPDC048545 | reverse complement strand
CGCTGGAGCAACCGCTGGATGGCCGCCCTCAACGCCTTCGACATCACCTTCGACGGGCGCCTGTCAGTCGGACGGGCGTAGGCCACCCGGCCCACGCCCGACAGCAAGATCAACACCTAGTCCAACCGGGTGTCGTACACCTAGATCGTGATAGTCCCCCACATCCGACGACAAATAAGTCAACCTTCGCAGGGCCGGAGGATCCGGTCAGGATTCGGTGGGGTGGGTGTCAGCGTGCAGGTGGTGGGCTGCGGTGGTCCAGGCTGCGGTGACGGCGTGGTGGGCGGTGGTTGTTGCCTCGGTGATGTCGCCTTCGAGGTGGAGGGGGGTGCCGAGGTGGACGTGCAGGGTGGGGCGGCGCAGTGGGGCGGTGGCGAATCCGGCGAGCTGTTTGGCGGCGCTGCCGGAGCTGAGGCGGCGGGCGCCGTACTGGCCGAGGGGGACGACGGGGGCGCCGCTTGTCGCTGCGAGTCGGGCCAGGCCGGTGCGGAAGGGGCGGGGCTCGCTGTCGTGGGAGTCGCGGTGTTTCGGGAGGCCGCCTTCGCCGTAGATGAGGACGACGCGGTCGGCGGCGAGTGCGGCTGCCGCGGTGTCGAGGGCGGTGGCGGCGTTGGCGGTGCCTCGGTGGACGGGGATGTGTCCGCCGGCCCGTAGGACCGTGCCGAGGAGGGGTATCCGCCACAGTCCGGCGGCGGCCATCACCACGGGTTCGGTGCCCAGCCGGCGCAGTGCGGCCAGGACGACGCCGGGGTCGGCGAGTGAGCTGTGGTTGGCGGCGACGATGCTGCCCGGGGCGATGGGGCCCGGGGTGTCGGAAGTGACGGACAGGCGGCCGAGGACGGGGATCAGGGTGCTGGCGATCCGGCTGAGCATCGGTGGTTCCTTCGTGGCCTTCGGCGGGGTGGTACCGCCATCCTCGCGGCTGTCGGTGCCGGGCAGCTTGAGTAGGCGTACTCAGATCGGTCCGGGTACGTCAGGGGGCGGTGAAGAGGGTGGGGAAGGTCGGGGCCAGCCATGGCCGGCGGCCCCAGGCGAGGACTTTGCCGCGGGTGAGGGCGTCGATGGCGGTGTAGCGGCCCAGTGCGATGAGGAGGAACGCGACCGGCCCGGTGAGGATCGTGCAGTCCGGGCGTCGGGGTGGGTCCTGGGTCACCGTGGCGGTTCCGTCCGTGAAGGTCACGGTGAAGGTGTCCAGGCCGCGTACCCGTAGCCGGTAGCAGGCGTTGTGGCCGGCCGTGGTGTGGGGGTTGGTGACCCGTGGCATGGCTGTGCGCAGGAAGGGCAGGGTCAGCGCGACGCGCTGGCGGTCGATGGGGTGTGGGCGGTGCAGGGCCAGGGCGATGTCGTAGAGGTGGCCGAGCATGTGGGTCAGGAGGTAGGCGGCGAGGGTGTCCAGGTCCATCGGGCCGAGCGGGGTCCGTACCGGGTCGGTGCCGGTGCGTGGGGCGGCTGCCGAGGTGAACCGGTGTGCCTGTCGGGCGATCTCCTCGGCGAGGGCGGCCGGGTCGCGTTCGGAGCGGGCGGCCAGAGCGGCTTCGTTGGCGGCGGCCAGTGAGCCCGCGGTGCCGTCGCCGTAGGGGCGTTCCTCTCCGGCGGCGAGGGCGGCCATCAGTTCGTTGGCCATGGCGAGGTGGGCAGCGGCCTCGGCGACCGTCCACTCGGCGCCGGGTATCGGGGTGTCGCCGCGGCTGTCGGCGAGGAGGGTGACGGCCTCGTCGCCGAGTGCGGTGACCGCTGCGAGGAGCGTGGTGCGCTCGGGGGGCGGGAGGGTCATGGTGGTGAACACTGGCCGACTCCGGGGTCGCTGTCCAGACCCGTGGCGTGGTCGGGGGCGTGATGGCGTCGGCTTCACCCAGGGCAGAATGCCGCTGTCTTCCCACGGGGCGCCGGATCCTTAGGCTGATGGGGTGAGCACTCATGCGCCGGACGAAGCCCGCGTCATCCCCCTGCGTCCGCAGGGGGCGCCGCCCGTGCAGGCACCCGCGGTGAGGGAGCCGCTGTGGCGCGACCTCGTCGGTGGTGTGCTGCGGCGCGAGCGGCTCGCGCAGGAGCGCACGCTGAAGGACGTCGCGCAGGCGGCCCGGATCTCGATGCCGTACCTGTCGGAGCTGGAGCGCGGGCGCAAGGAGGCGTCGTCCGAGGTGCTCGCGGCTGCCGCCCGGGCGCTGGGGCTGGGCCTGGCCGATGTGCTGTCGCTCGCTCAGGAGGAGCTGGCACGGTCTGCGCGGAGCCGGGTGGACCGGGCACGTCAGGGGCGTGCGTCGACGGGGCGGCACGACGGTCTGTGCCTGGTTGCGTGACCCCGCACCGGCGGGGCCGGTGGGCGCCGCCGGTGCGGGGTCGGGTGAGGGGAGGGGTCAGGTGAGGGCGAGTCGTCGGGTGAGCACCTGGTCGGCGAGGCCGTAGGCGACGGCCTCCTCGGCGGTGAGGACCTTGTCGCGGTCCAGGTCGGCGCGCAGCGTCGCGGCGTCGTGGTGGGTGTGCCGGGACAGGACCTCCTCGACCTGCGAGCGGATGCGGATCACTTCCTTGGCCGCGAGGCTGAGGTCGGAGACCGTCCCCTGGCGGCCCGCGCTGGCCGGCTGGCCGAGCAGGACCCGGGCGTGCCGGAGCACGAACCGTCGTCCCGGGTCACCGCCGGCCAGGAGGACGGCCGCGGTGGATGCCGCCTGGCCGACGCAGAAGGTGGAGATCGGTGACTGGATGAAGGTCATCGTGTCGTAGATCGCCATCAGGGCGGTGAAGGATCCGCCGGGCGAGTTGAGGTAGATCGAGATCTCGCGTTCCGGGTTGGCGGACTCCAGGTGCAGGAGTTGGGCGATGACGACGTTGGCGACGCCGTCGTCGATCCCGGTGCCGAGGAAGACGATCCGTTCGTTCAGGAGTCGGCTGAAGACGTCGTAGGAGCGCTCGCCCTGTGCGGTGCGCTCGATGACGTAGGGAACCGGGTAGGAGCTCATGTCACAGTCCCATCCGTCGGTGCGGTGCGGCCGGGCGGATGTCGGCGAGCGACTGCACCACCCGGTCCACGATGCCGTACTGGCGGGCCTGTTCGGCGGTGAACCAGCGGTCGCGGTCGCCGTCGCGCGCGATCGTCTCCTCGCTCTGGCCGGTGTGTTCGGCGGTGATCCGTTCGATGGCCTGTTTGGTGTACTCCAGGTTCTGTGCCTGGATCTCGATGTCCGCGGCGGTGCCGCCGATGCCGGCCGAGGGCTGGTGCATCATGATCCGCGCGTTCGGCAGTGCGAAGCGCTTGCCGGGGGCTCCGACGGTGAGGAGGAACTGGCCCATGCTGGCGGCGAATCCCATCGCGAGCGTGGTGACGTCGTTCGGGATGAGCTGCATGGTGTCGTGGATCGCCAGGCCGGCGGTGACCGATCCGCCTGGGCTGTTGATGTACAGGCTGATGTCGGTGCGCGGGTCCTCGGCCGAGAGGAGCAGCAGTTGGGCGCAGACCCGGTTGGCGGAGACGTCGTCGACCTGGGTGCCGAGAAGGACGATCCGCTGGGCGAGCAGGTGGGCCGCGAGGTGGTCGTCGAAGCGGCTGAGGGGTGTGTCGTCGTCCTGTGCGTGGGGTCGGGGCGTGGTGAGGGGGGTCATCCGGTCTCCTCGTCGGGGGCGGGTGTGCCGTCGGCTCCACTCTTGCCTCCGGGGGTTCGGGGATGGGGTTTCTCTGCTTGGCGCAGATTCGCCAGGGGCAGAGGGGGTC
Source organism: Kitasatospora sp. NPDC048545 (assembly GCF_040651155.1). Taxonomy (NCBI): domain Bacteria; kingdom Bacillati; phylum Actinomycetota; class Actinomycetes; order Kitasatosporales; family Streptomycetaceae; genus Kitasatospora; species Kitasatospora sp. NPDC048545. The sequence goes on along the minus strand of NZ_JBEZIQ010000011.1, from coordinate 190,413 downwards.
AGGGGGTGGGGGTCAGGGGGTGGGGTCGGTGACCAGGTCGGTTGCGGCGCGGGTGAAGGCGCGGACGCGGGCGGTGGTACGGCTCTGCGGCCAGATCAGGCCCCATTCGAGGGGTGGTGCGTCGGCGAGGGCGACGTAGGCGATGTCGGGGCGCGGGTAGTAGCGGCGGGTGTGGGCGCCGACGGGCAGGACGCCGTGGCCGGCGCCGACGAGTGTGAGTGCTTCCTGGATGCTGTCGGCTGCCGGGCCCGGTGGGAGGGGTGGCGGGACGGCGGTGCCGTCTCGCAGTCGGATCACCGGGAGGTTCGTCAGGTCCTCGGTGGTGGCGCCGTGCGGGCGGTCGAGGGGGTGTCCGGCGGGGACCGCGAGCATGCGGGCCTCGCGGACCAGGGGCGGGCCGCAGGTGAGGTCGGGTTCGTGCGCCGGGAGGGGGCCGAGGCACAGGTCGGCGTCGCCGTCGCGCAGCCAGCGGGTCGCCTCGGTCATCCGGGCCTCGCGTAGCCTGACCTCGCAGTCGGGGGCCCGTTCGCGGAACAACTGGGTGATCCCGATGAGGAGTTGGCCAGCGGCGGCGCCGACGTAGGCGACCTGGAGGCTGCCGGACAGGCCGCGCCCGGCTTCGACAGCGCCTTGGAGGGCCGCTTCGACGGCCTGCCAGGCCGGCCTCAGGTCATCGGCCAACGCGCGGCCGAGCGGGGTGAGTTCGACGCGGCGGCTGGTGCGGTCGAACAGGGTGGCGCCCACCCGTCGTTCCAGTTTGCGGATGGTCTGGCTGACCCGCGCGGTGGACACCCGCAGCTTCTCGGCGGTGCGCCCGAAGTGCAGTTCCTCCGCGAGCACCAGAAACGACTCCACCTCGTACCGCTCGATCACGCGCCACCCCGTCGTCAAGCCCGAGTTAACGATCATTGCGCAGAAGGGCGTTGTTCGCCATCGGTCACGGCGGCAGAGTGGGGGACGTCGAAACCCGGCCTCTTTCACCGATTCCACCGGAGGACATCATGACGACCGAGCCCCTGCAGGCCCTGACCGCGCGGCCCGACGACATCGCCGCGGTCGTCGGCGAGTTGCGCGACCGTGCCGAGATCACGGACGCCCTCCTGCGGTTCGCCCTCGGCCAGGACCTGAAGGACCGTGAGCTGTTCGCCTCGGCCTTCACCGCCGACGCGGAGCTGGACTTCCGTCCGGCCGCGGCGCGCTGGGGTGGCGAGCCGCCCCTGATGACCGGTCGGGACTTCATCGTGGACGCCATCCTGGCGATGTTCGCCGGCCGGGTGGACACCACCCACCAGGTCACCAACCCGCGCGTCGGTGTCGACGGGGACACCGCCCGGCTCACCGCGCTGGTCGAGGCGCAGCACCTGCTCGTCGGTGAGCCGGGTACGCACGCCCTGCTCAAGAACCCCTACACGGTGGATCTGGTGCGTGAGGGTGGTCGTTGGCTCATCCGGCGGATGCGCATCGACAACGCCTGGTTCACCGGGGATCCGAAGGCCGTCTTCGGCGGCTGACGGCGGCGGGGCGGGGCAGGGTGGCGGCGGGGCGGGTCACAGGCGCAGGTGGGATGCGCCGTTGAGGTCGAGGACCGTGCCGGAGGCCCAGGTCGCCTCGGGCGAGGCAAGGTAGAGGACGGCTGCGGCGACCTCCTCCGGGGTGCCGACCCGTCCGAACGGGCTCTGCGCGCGCAGGGCCGGGCCGGACGGGCCGGTGATGCGTTCGGCGACGCGGTCGGTGGCGGTGAAGCCGGGGGCGACCGAGGTCACCGAGATGCCGTGCGGGGCCAGGGCGACGGCCAGGGACTGGCCGAGGGCGTGCAGCGCGGCCTTGCTCGCGCCGTAGGCGGGGTGGTCCGGTTCGCCGCGGAAGGCGCCGCGCGAGCCGATGTGCACGATCCGGCCGGGTGCGCCGCGGGCGATGAGGCGGCGGGCGACGCAGTGGCTGAGGTTGGCGGCGCCGAGCAGGTTGACGTCGACCATCCGGCGCCAGACCTGCTGCCAGTCGTCGTAGGACGCTTCGGCCGGGTGGTGGGCGTTCGTCTCCGCGGTGGCCACGGCGGCGTTGTTGACCAGGACGTCCACCCCGCCGAGCCCGGCGTCGGCGGTCTCGGCGATCCGCCGGACGGCGGTGGGGTCGCCGAGGTCGCCGTCCACCAGGAGGTGTCCCTCGCCGGGCAGCGCGGCCAGGGTCTCCTCGGCCCCGGCGCGGCTGGAGGCGTAGTGCACGGCGACGCGGTCGCCCCGGGCGGCGAACGCGTGCGCCACGGCCCGGCCGATGCCTCGGGAGGCACCGGTGACCAGGACGCCCCTCATCGGGCGAACATCCGGGTCTCGTCACGGAACGCCTTGAACTCCAGGGCGTTCCCGGCCGGGTCGAGCAGGAACATCGTCCACTGCTCGGCGGGCTGTCCGGCGAAGCGCAGGGTGGGCTCGATGACGAACCCGGTGCCGGCGTCGGCCAGTCGCCGGGCGAGGGCGTGGAAGGCGTCGACGTCCAGTACCAGTCCGAAGTGCGGCACGGGGACGGGGCGGCCGTCCACGGTGCTGTGCCCGGCGGGATCGGGGCGGTGCCCGGGGACGAGGTGCGTCACCAGTTGGTGGCCGTGGAGGTCCCAGTCGACCCAGCCGTCGGTCGAGCGGCCCTGCGGGAGTCCGAGCACGCCGCCGTAGAACGCGCGGGCGCGGGCCAGGTCATCGACGGGGACGGCGAGGTGAAAGGCGGGACGGGTCATGGCCCTCACCTTGATCCCCGCACCCTACCGATGTCAACATTCGGACATGAATGATGAACCCCTGCGGAAGGCGGTCCGGCGCGGGCTCGCCGACGAGGTCGCGGACCGGGTGCGCGACGCGATCCTCGACGGGCGTTTCCCGCCCGGCGCCCCGCTGCGGGAGGTCGACCTCGCCGAGTCGCTGGGCGTGAGCCGCGGGGCCGTGCGCGAAGGGCTCGCCCGGCTGGAGCACGAGGGGCTGATCCGCACCGGCTGGCACCGGCCGACCACCGTCGTGGCGGCGAGCGCCGTCGACGTGGAGGAGGTCTACCGGGTGCGCGCCGCGCTCGACCGGCTGGCGGCCGTCACCGCGATGCGCCGGGCGACGCCGGAACAGCTCGACGGACTCGACCGGCTCGTCGACGGGATGGCCGCCGAGCTGGCCGCCGATGCCGGGGTGCCGCGGCTGCTCGCCCTGGACATGGCCTTCCACGACCGCGTCTACGAGGCCGCCGGGAACGGCCGGCTCACCGCGGCCTGGCAGGCCGTGCGCTCCCAGGTGTTCCTGTTCCAGTTGCAGCGGGTCTCGCTCGCCCGGGGCCGGTACCGGGCGCTGGTCGTCGACGAGCACCGCGAGCTCGCCCGCCTGCTGCGGGCGGGCGGCGACGCCGAGGAACTCGGTCGGCTCGCCGCCGAACACGTCGACGCCGCCCGTCGCAGCCTGCTGGCCCTCCTGGCGGAGGCGGGAGGCGGGGAGACGGGCGACGGGGAGGCGGGGGGCGCGGCGGGCGACGGGTGACCGGGCGGGTGAGGGAGTCGGGCGGGTGAGGGAGTCGGGTGGCGGAGGGGCCGGGACGTCGGGGCGGGGGGGTGTCCCGAGGTCCCGGCCCGGCGGGGTCAGCTGTCGGCGAGGGGGGCGAAGACACCGAAGGTGGCGCCCTGCGGGTCGCGGATCACCGCGATCCTCGGGCCGTTCTCCATCTCCACGTCGACGGGCCCGTGCAGGACCTCGGCCCCGAGCCGGGTCGCGGTCGCCGCGGCCGCGTCCACGTCGGTGACCGTGAAGTACGGGTTCCAGTGGGAGGGGACCTCCGCCGGGAAGGAGGCGTCCATGGGCATCACGCCGCCGAACATCCGGTCGGCCAGGCCGACCATCGGGTAGGTGTCGTGCGGCCAGACCCGCCAGCCGAGGACGCCCTGGTAGAAGGCGAGCGCGGCGTCCCTGTCCCGGGTCGACAGGTCGGCCCAGCCGAAGGCGTTCGGCTCGTCCACCACGCCGAAGCCGCCGAACCCGCGCTTCTGCCAGACGGCGAACGGCGCGCCGGTCGGGTCGCTGAGCAGGGCCCAGCGGCCGAGGTCGCCGATCTCCGTCGGCCCCATCCACACCTGGGCGCCGGCGCCCTTGGCGGACTCGCAGGTGCGGTCGACGTCGGCGGCGGCGAAGGACAGCAGCCACATCACCGGTTGCTGCGGGTTCATCAGCGGGGCCACGGCCGCGGCGGGCGCGCCGTCGTGGGAGAAGGTCGTGTAGCCGCCGTACTGCGGGTCCGGGTCGGTCTCGGCGGTCCAGCCGAACAGTTCGCCGTAGAACTGCTGGGCTGCGGGGAGGTCGCGGGCGCTCAACTGGGCCCAGCACGGGGAACCCGGGAGGATCTCGGTCACCTTCAACGCTCTGCCTTTCGACGCGGTTTCCTGCTGCTGCGGGGGTAGCCGTTCGTTGTTTTCGCTGGTCAGGCGGCTGATGGTGGGCGAGTCTAGTCGGCGGGCGGCCGGTCGCAGGGGCGCCTCGCAGGGCGCGTCGACCGATCGGACCGTCCGCTTCGGGGTGTGTCCGGGGGTGTGGCGGTGTCCGGGCCCGCGCTGCGGCGTTATCCGGCGACCCAGGCGGTGGTCAGCGCCTGGACGGCCGAGCCGTCGAGGTCCTTGAGCTTGGTGGCGGCGAAGGCGCGCGCGGCGTCGGAGGTGAGCAGCCGGAAGGCGGGGTGTTCGGCGGTGAGCTGGTCGACGATCCGGGCCGCGGCGTCCTGTGCCGTCTGGGCGTTGGCGAAGGCGCCGCGGGTGCGGTCCAGGTAGGCGGACAGGGCCGGGGCGTACGGTCCGGCCTGCTCCAAGGCGTCGTCCGCGAGGCCGACGTTGGCGACGAACTCGCTGGCGACCGCTCCGGGTTCGATCACGCTCACGGCCACGCCGGTCGTGGCCGCGACCGGGGCGAGGGACTCCATGAAGCCCTCGACGGCGAACTTGGCGGCGCAGTAGGCCTCGTTGAAGGGCTGGCCGATGACGCCGCCGACGCTGGTCACGGTCAGGACGCGGCCCCTGCTCGCGCGCAGGAGGGGCAGGGCGGCCTTGGTGACGTGCAGGACGCCGAAGAAGTTGACCTCCATGACGGCGCGCACGTCCTCGACGCTCTCCTGTTCCAGGGTGCCGACGTGGCCGGCGCCGGCGTTGTTGACCAGCGCGTCCAGGCGGTCGAGGCCGGCCAGGCAGGCCTCGACCGAGGCGGGGTCGGTGACGTCCAGGGGGCGGACGTCGACGGTGACCGCGGCTTCCTCGGCCGCCGCCAGCAGGGCGCCCGCCTTGGCGGTGTCGCGCATCGTGGCGATCACGTGCCAGCCGGCGCGGGCGGCGGTGACGGCGGTGGCCAGGCCGATGCCGGAGGACGTGCCGGTGATCAGGACGGTCTTGGTGCTCATCGTGTGACCTCTCGAATGCTTATGGTTCATAACCACTATGAACCATAACTATGTGGGCCGACATTCAACCCTGTCAAGCACCTGGCTACGCTGGACCCCATGCCCGACCCATCGGATGAGCTCACCAGGGAGGTCGTCGGCCTCTTCGCGGCCGTCAACCGCCGCTACACCCAGGAGTCCGAGGCCGCCGCCGCGGCCCACGACCTGACCCCGCTGCAGGCCAAGGCGCTGCTCGCCGCCGAGAGCCCGGTCCCCACGCGCCGCATCGCCGAGCGGCTCCACGCGGAGCCGTCCAACGTGACCGTGATCATCGACCGGCTGGAGTCGCGGGGCCTGGTCGAGCGCAGCGTCGACGAGGCCGACCGCCGCGTCAAGCGTGTCGCCGCCACCGCGGCCGGGCGCGCCGTGGTCGCCGACCTGCGCGAGCGGATGCCGTTCGCCGCCGAGCCGCTGGCCGGGCTCACGGCGGGCCAGCGGGAGGCGCTGCGGGAGCTGTTGCAGCTGGTCCTGGAGGCCTGAGGGCGGGCGGTTTCGGGTCCGCGGCCCCGGGGGGCGGGGCGGGGGCGGGCCGGGTGAGGGCTGGGTGAGGGTGTCGCTGTGCCTTCGGGCGCGGCGGCGCCCTCTTCGTTTCCCCGGGGTTCTCTCTTCTCCTCTTTTCGTCATCTTGACGAGAAACGGGACGGCCCAATATCGTCGACATGACGAAAAGGGGTTCTCCGATGGCCGACATCACCAGACGATTCGGGCTGCGCCACCTGCGCGCCGTTCCCACCGCGCACATCCGCCACCTGCGGCGCGGCCGGGTCGCCCACGACGGGACCGGGCTGGCGTTCTGGTTCCGGCCGCTGACCGCGGCGATCTCCGAAGTGCCGGTGGACGACCGGGAACTCGCCATGCTCTTCCACGCCCGCACCTCGGACTTCCAGGACGTCAGCGTCCAGGCGACGCTCACCTACCGGATCACCGACCCGGCCACCGCCGCCACCCGCGTCGACTTCGGCATCGACCCCGACACCGGCGCCTGGCGCGCGGCCCCGCTCGACCAGCTCGCCACACTGCTCACCGAGACCGCCCAGCAGCACGCGCTCGGCCTGCTCGCCCGCACCCCGCTCGCCGGTGCCCTCGCGGACGGGGTGGAGGCCGTACGCGGGCGGATGACCGAGGGCCTGGCCGGCGAGCCCCGGATCACCGAGACCGGACTCGCCGTGATCGCCGTCCGGGTGGTGGCGCTGCGGCCCGAGCCCGAGGTCGAACGGGCGCTGCGCACCCCGGCCCGCGAACTGGTGCAGCAGGAGGCCGACCGGGCGACCTTCGAGCGCCGCGCGGTGGCCGTCGAGCACGAGCGCGGCATCGCCGAGAACGAACTCGCCAACCGCATCGAACTCGCCCGGCGCGAGGAGCAGTTGCTCGCCCAGCAGGGCGCCAACCAGCGGCTCCAGGCGGAGGAGGAGGCGGCGGCCGACCGGGTGCGCACCGACGCCGAGGCGCAGCGCCGCACCCGGCTGGCCGCCGCCGAGGCACAGGCCTCCCGCGAACTCGGCGAGGCCCGGGCGGTGGCGGAGGCGGCGTGGCTGGCGGCCCACCAGCAGGCCGATCCGGCGGTGCTGCGGGCGCTGGCGCTGATGCGGCTGGCGGAGCACCTGCCGCGGATCGACAGCGTGACGCTGACCCCGGACGTGCTCACCGGTCTGCTGGCCCGGCTCGGCGCGCCCGGGGCGCAGCGGTGACGCTCGCCCCGCGGGTGGTGCTGGTGCACCGGCGCACCGAGTACGAGGAGCTGGTCGCCCGTCACGGCACGCCCGGGCAGGCCGCGTTCTTCCTCACGTCGCGGGGCCGGTCGGCGCGGGAGGTCGAGGAGCGGCACCGGCGGCAGGCGCAGGCGCTCGCCGGGGCGGCGGCGGCCGTGCCGCTGGACTGGCGGCGCAGCCGGGTCGAACGGGCGGACCTGCCGCGGTTCCTGTTCGAGCCGGGGGACGTGGTGGCCGTGGTGGGTCAGGACGGTCTGGTGGCCAATGTGGCCAAGTACCTGGACGGTCAGCCGGTGGTGGGGGTGGACGCCGATCCGGGCCGCAATCCCGGTGTGCTGGTGCGTCACCGGGTCGACGGGCTGGCCGGGTTGCTGCGGGCGGCGGCGCGGGGCGAGGGGGCGGTGCAGGAGCGGACCATGGTCGAGGCCGTGGCCGACGACGGGCAGCGGCTGCTGGCGCTGAACGAGGTGTACGTGGGGCAGCCGGGGCACCAGACGGCGCGCTACCGGTTGGGGACGGAGGACGGCGCGTCCGACGCTGCCGGGGCCGAGGCCGGGGCCGGGGAGGCGCAGGCGTCGTCGGGTGTCCTGGTCGGGACCGGTACGGGTGCCACCGGCTGGTGCCGCTCGGCCTGGCTGGAGCGCGGCGGCCCGGTGGTCCTGCCCGCGCCGGGGGCGCCGGCGCTGGCCTGGTTCGTCCGGGAGGCGTGGCCCTCCCCCGCGACGGGAACCGGTCACGTGCACGGGGTGCTGGAGGCCGGGCGGCGGTTGGTGCTCACGGTCGAGTCGGAGCACCTGGTGGCGTTCGGGGACGGGATCGAGGCGGACGCCCTGGAACTCGTGTGGGGCCAGAGCGTGCGGCTCGGTGTCGCCGCGACCCGGCTGCGGCTGCTCGGCTGAGCGGGACGTGCTCGGCCGGGTGGGACGCGCGTGCGCGCTCGTCCCACTCAGCCGGACGTGCGTGCGCGCTCGTCCGCGGGCGGCCGCGGCGTGTGTGTGCGCGGCAGGCGGGGCGGAGGATGAAGGGGTCAGGGGGTGGAGGGGTCAGGGGGTTTCGCGGACGATCCAGAAGGGGGACCGGCGGTACAGCGGGCCGTCGGGGTCGTCGGCCCGGACGCGGACCGGGGTGTACAGGCACAGGACCCGGCCGCCCAGCCGCCGTTCCTCGGCCGCCAGCCACCGGGACTGCAGGAGCATCCCGGCCGCCATGCCCGCCACGAACATGCCGACCGGGATCCCCGTCGCGTAGCCGACCGCGAGGCCGATCAGCAGCACCAGGAGCAGGGGCGCGGTGAGACTGCGGGAGAACAGGTCGAAGGCCTCGCTCTGCGGGACCGGCTCGGCGGTCGGCGGCGGCGGGCTCAGCCGCTCCAGCCGCTCCCGGTACCAGGGCCGGCGGGCCCGCTGGAGTCCGTAGCAGGTCGTCGCGAAGAGGAGCAGGCCGATGCCGGCGCTCCTCAGCGGGTCCGGTTCGCCGGCTCCCCCGAGGAAGGCCGGCACGCAGCTCACCAGGCTCACGGCGAGCAGCAGGGCCCCCTGGATCCGTACCGACTGGACGAGTCCGACCAGCCGCGGACCACCGTTCATGAAGCATTCCCCCGTACACGTGCTCGACCAAGATCGGCAGGATCCTAACGGACGACGGCCGGGGGTACTCCCGCAGGTGGAGACGGGTCCGGCCCCGAGGCCGACGGCGGGCCGGCGGGCGCGCCGTATCGTCGGAGGCATGAGCCGAGGACTGCACCTGGACGTCTACCTGCTGGCCTTCGACACCCGGTCCCAGTCGCTGCAGGACCGAGCCCGGGCCGGCTTCCTGGTGCGCGCGGGCGCCCTGGCCGAGCTCGCCCACCGGGGCGCCGCCGCCGAGGACGCGGCGGGCCGGGTGCGGGTCGTCTCCGCCGCCGCCACCGCGGACCCGGTCCTGGACACCCTGCTCGCCGAGCTGGGCAGCCGGCCGCACACCTGGAAGTCGTGGATCAGGCGCAACCGCGAGGAGACCCTGGAGGCCGTCGAGGAACGGCTCGCAGTGCTCGGTGTGGTGACCATGGCGGACCGGGACCCCTACGGCCCGGTCGTGCCGCGGCGCCCGGTGGCGATGGCGGACCCGCGCGAGGCCCTGGACCTCCAGGTGCGGGTGGCCGGGCTCGTCCGCGGCGGCGCCCCGGTCGCCGCGGTGCCGTTCGCCGACGCCGTCCTCGCGGCACTGGCCGCCCACGGGCACCTGCGGCTGGTGCTCTCGCGGCACGACCGCCGGGCCCACGCCGGGCGGATCGCCGAGCTCACCGACCGGATCGCCGACCGGTCCCCGGGGCTGGCCCGGGCGGTGGGCGGGCTGAACCTGACGATGGTCGCCGCCCAGGGCGGGATGGGCGGCGGCGGCTGAGCAGCCGGGCGGCTGTCAGGCGGGCGGGAGCCGGCCGGGGGCCGGACGGGGGCGCGGCCGGACGGGGGCTTACTCCTCCGGTTCCCGGGCGCGCGCGGAGCAGGTCGAACAGGCGTGTGTCGCCGTCGGACTGCGGGGAGTCCGCCGGGCTGCGGTCGGACAGGAAGAGGACCTGCTCGCCGGCCGTGCCGTGGGCGCGGGCGACGGGGACGTCCGGGGCGTCGCCGGTCTCCGGGGCGGGCACGGGCAGCCGGGTGGCGCGCGCGCCGTCGGCGGAGAGCCACAGGCGCCAGGCGTGGCCCTCGGCGGCCGCGGGCTCGTACGGCCAGGGGCTCGGCGTCGCGCAGCAGGTGTGCCGGAACTCGTCGACGCCGTCGGTGCCCGCGTCGGCGGGCAGCGGCTGCCCGCGGTGGCCTGGGCGTCGTAGGTGTGCACCGTGGCCTCCTGGACCTGGTGTCGGGCGACGGCGCCGGCGGTCCGCGGCGACTGCGAGGCGCCCCACCACGTCCGACAGCCGGCGTCCGGGCCGGCCACGCGCAGCGCGTCCGGCAGCAGCTGCGTCCCCTCGGCCGACCAGGCCCGCAGGGCCTCTCGCTCGCGGGGCGCGGCCGGACCCTCCCCTTCGTGCGCCCGTCGGCGGGGCCCGCAGCGACGGTGGCGGCCCAGCGGCGGTGCACCTCGCCCAGGCGCCGCACCAGGTCGGACAACGTCCACTCGGGACAGGTCGGCACCTGCGCGTCCGGGCCGGGCGCGGCGGCGACCGCGGCGCGGAAGGTGGTCGACCGCTCGTCGATCAGCTGCAGCAGGGCGGGGAGTGCGAGCTCCGCTGTCACTGCGACTGCCTACCACCGGGATCCGGACCCCCGCCGCCCGCTTTCACGCCGTGCACACCATTCCCCGGCGGGGCCGGCGGCCCGGCGGGAGCGCGCGGCCGGAAGCGGGACGCGCGTGACGTTTGGCACTCGTTCCCTCACCGAACGTGAAAGGATCGCGGTCGGCAATGATTCACATCGACTAGGGGAAGACATGGCGGAGCGTCAGAACGGCACGGTCAAGTGGTTCAACGACGAGAAGGGGTACGGGTTCATCACCCCTGAGTCCGGGCCCGACCTGTTCGTTCACTTCCGTGCGGTCGAGGGGAGCGGCTTCAAGTCCCTGGTGGAGGGCCAGAAGGTCAGCTTCGAGGCCGTCCAGGGCCAGAAGGGGATGCAGGCCGACAAGGTCCGCATCGAGCAGTAGGCCCCGGCCCCGGGCGGGCGGTCGCGGCCGGCTCCCGTCCGCGGGCGCCCGCGGCCCGGCAGCCCGCACCGGCCCGCTCGCCCGAGGGCCGGCGGTGCTCCCGGCCGTGCCACACCGGCCGGACGAAGGGCACCGGCGCCCGCCGGTGGAAGCCGACAGCCGCACCGGACAGCGGCCGGTACCGGCTCTCGTCCACCGCTCCGGGCTTGAACTCGCACCCCTCGATGACGTCGGGCCGCAGCGCGCCGAGCTCCGTCGACGCGCCGGCCCGCACCGGTCGGCCGGAATGCGGACGGGGCGGTGCGCGAAATCCGCGCACCGCCCCGTCCGCGTCCCGGTCAGGCGCCGGCCACCCCCGCGGCCCGGCGTCAGACCTTCGGACCGTCAGGCCGTCGGGCCCTCCGGACGTTCAGGCGTTCAGGCCGTCAGACCTTCAGGCCATGACGGTTGACGTACCAGAAGTGGAAGCCGAACAGCCCGCCCAGCACCACCAGCCACTGCAGCGAGTTCACCAGCGGCACCGCGTCCACCGGCAGGGTGCAGGCCAGCGTCACCCGGATCCCGGCGTCCACCGCGAACCCCAGGCCCCAGACGGCGGTGAGCAGGCGCAGGTGACGGCGGAAGACCGCGTCGTGGTCCCAGCGCCCCACCCACTCCTCGGCGCCCGCCTCACCGAGCTTGGCGGCGACGATCGAACGCGCCGCGGTCAGCATGAACGGACGCCGCGTCGCCAGGGTGCCCAGCACCCAGAGCCCGAGCACACCGAACACCCAGCTGTCGCGCACCAGCAGCACCCGGGGGCTGCCGCTGACCATCGACATCAACGCGCCGAGCGCGACCATCAGCAGGGTGAAGACCGGCATCACCTCGACCCGGCGGCTGCGCACCATCCCGAGCACCAGCCACGGCACCAGCAGCAGACCGCTGATCAGGAGCGCGGCCCACTGGCTGAGCCCGAGGCCGTGCAGCAGGTAGAACCCGCCGAGCGGCAGCGCCAGTTCGAAGACCAGCGACTTGACCAGCGCCCGCTTGGCGGCGCCCGCCTTGCGGTCCGCGCCCGGCACGGCGCCCTGCCCGCCGGCTTCCGCGCCGGTCCCCGCGCCGGCCTCCTGCTGGACCTGCTCGTTCACGGTCTCCCCCATCACGCTCACCCCTGCCATGACTCCCACTCCCCTGTCCTGTCCCGTGTGCGACCTGCCGCGCCCGCCGGTTCCGGGCGGTCCCGCTACGACTCGGCGCGGGTGGCCCGGTCGAAGATGTCCGCCAGCTCGCGGCCCGCCTCGGCGACGTCGAAGTCCTGGTCGCCCACCCAGCGCAGCACCACCGCGTCGATCGACCCGCGCAGCGCGACGAGCATCAGCCGGGCATCGAACTCCCGGAACTCGCCCGCCTCCTGGGCCGCCTTGACCGCCTGCTCCTGCTGCTCCATCAGCAGTTGCATGGAGGCCGTGTAGCCCACCGCGGCCGGATCGTCCCCGCCGAGGTTGGGCAGCACCTCGATCAGCGCCTTCAGGTGGCCGGGCCGGAACGCGAGCAGTTCGATGTTGGACTCGATAAACGCCCGCAGCCGGGCCCGCGCCCCCTCGGCCGCGCCGATCCTGGGCGCCATGAACTCGCCGGTCACCCGGGTCACCTCGGCGACGACCTCGTGCATCAGGTCGTCCTTGCCGGCGAAGTGGTACGAGATCATCCCGGTGCTGCTCAGCCCGGCCTGCTTCGCGATCCGGCTGAACGACGCCTTCGCGTAGCCCAGTTCGGCGACCACCTCGATGGCGGCCTGCACGATCTGCGCCCGGCGCCCCGACTCGGTGAACGTCCGCCCCATCCCCACACCTCCCTGCCCTCGCAAGCAGATTCTTGCTTGCCTGAGCAAGACTGTAGAGCAGTTTGCTCAACTGAGCAAGAACTTGCGCGGGCGAGCAAGGAAAGGTGCGGAAGGGGGACGGGAGAGGGCGGGGCAGGCGGGGAGGGGAGGGCCCGGAGGGCGCGGGCCGGGTGAGGAAGAGGGGGCGGGCCGGGCGGTGCGAGGGAAACCCGGACGGCGTGCGCCGGCGGCTTCGCACCCGAAGTGATTCGCCGGACCACCGGCCAGCGCCCCGCGCTTCCGAGCGCTCTTACCGCGACCGTGCCCGACGGTGATCCTGGTGCGGGCCCTACCGGCGGCGAACGACGCTGCCGCCGGCCGACGGTGCCGTCCACGCCGGGCGGCACCGCAGGCCCGACCGATCAGGGAACCGCCGGCGGACCCCCCGGGTGTCCGTCCTCCCGAGAGGAACCCGTCCTTGGCCATCGGACTCCGACTGCCGCGCGGCTTCGCCGCCCTGGGCACCGCCCTCCTCACCGCCACCGCCGCCGTCCCGCTGACCGCCTCCCCCGCCGCCGCGGCCTCCCCCCTGTGCCTGAGCGGCAACCTCCAGTACGACTACCAGTCGGCCGAGGACGGCACCGCGAAGCCCACGAGGACCAAACCGGTGCGCAACGCCAACGTCACGCTGTGGGGCAACGAGAAGTCCACCGACACCCCCCGCCAGCTCACCGCCGACTACCAGTACACCGCCGTCGCCGACGGCGGCTTCAACCTCTGCTACACCCCCGTCACCACCACCTCCATGAACAGCATGTGGGTGCGCTTCCGCACCGAGAGCACCAAGCTGTGGAAGGTCAGCGACACCACCGGCACTCCCTACACCCTGGACACGCCCGCCCGGCCGGTCTCCGCCAGCACCTCGCTCGGCACCGTCAAGCCGGCCACCGCCGCCCGGGCCTGGCACGCCTTCGACACCGTCAACCTCCTGTGGTGGAACCGCAACAACACCACCAGCGACTGCTGGTCCTCCCACGAGGCGAACAGCAACGCCTGCACCGAGCTGAACGTCCGGTGGACCGACGGCTCCTCCGACGGCCCGTACTACGACCTGGCCAACGCCGTCCACCTCTCCTCCGCGGACCCCGATTCCGAGCACACCGTGCTCCATGAGGCCGGCCACTTCCTCATGCACCGGCTGTACGACGGCACGTTCCCGACCGTCACCAACTGCAGCCCGCACTACGTCAACCTGGTCAGCTCCGGCAGCTGCGCCTGGACCGAGGGCTTCGCCGACTCCGTCGCCGCCTACCTCCTGAAGGACTACCGGTACGTCTTCCCGGACGGCAACAGCGCCGGCTTCGCGTACACCACCGGCTGGAACACCGGCGACCAGGTCCAGGGCAACGTGGACGGCTCGCTGCTCGACCTGTGGAACAACCTCGACGGGGGCTGGAACGGCACCATCGCGCTGCTGACCACGCACGCCCCGGCCACCTTCGCCGACTACTTCAAGAGCGGCCGGCCCGACGGCAACCTCGCCACCAACGGAGCCGCGCTCGCCTACCTGGCCTCCCACGCCATCGACTACGGGCCCACGATCGTCGGCGACAACCAGTACCACGCCCTCACCGACGGCGGCGGACTGGCCCTCGAACACGCCGGCCAGTGCGCCGCCACCACCAACGTCGTCGCCGACCTCGACACCTACGACTCCACCCACGCCTCCGAGCGGTGGAAGTTCGACACGAACGCCGACGGCACGGTCAGGATCTACGACAGCTGCCCGACCCCGCTCACCCTGACCGCGCCCGCCACCGCCGGGGCCCAGGTCACCCTCAAGGCCTACAACTCCACCGACACGCACCAGAAGTGGCAGGTCGCCCAGAACGGCAGGGGCACCTACACGATCACCAACCCGGCCACCGGGTACGTCCTGGACAGCGCCTCCGTCAGCGCCGGTGCGGCCGTGACCGTCAACCCGGCAAACAGCGCCAACAGCCAGGCCTGGGCCGCCTTCGGCTGACGGCCGCCCGCCCGCCCGGACGCCGGGGCGTCGGGGCGCCGGGGCGTCGGGGCGCCGGGGCGCCGGGGCGCCGGGGCGCCGGGGCGCCGGGGCGCCGGGTCCGGGCCGTCCGGCGGTGCCCCCGTTCCCTGGCCGGGGACGGGGGCACCGCCCGAGCCACCGCATGCCGGCCGGACGGCCGTCAGCGCGCCCAGGCGGCCGAGAACCCCTCCCCCGCGCGACTGATCCGCGCCGCTCCCGCCCCCGCGAAATGCGCCGGGATCACCAGCTCACCCTCCCGCGCCGCCCGTTCCAGCACCCGCAGCCGGCTCGCCGCCGCCCTCGCCGGATCCAGGCAGAAGCAGCTGCTGCAGGCCGGATGCGCCAGCTGCACCGGCGAGTGCATCAAGTCCCCGACGAACACGGCCCGTTCACCGCCGGACTCCAGCCGCAGCACGGACGAGCCGGGCGTGTGCCCCGGCGCCTCCTCCAGCACCAGCGCCGCGTCGAGGCGCAGCGAGCCCGACCACTCCACCGCCTGCCCGGCCGCCAGGACCGGGGCCACGCTGTCCCCGAACACCAGGTCCCACTCCGTCCACAGCGTCGGGTCCACCACGCCGCCGCTGCGGGCCGGGTGCCCGGCGGCCGGGTCGAAGAACGCCCGGTCCGCGGCCGGCAGGTAGTACTCGGCGTTCGGGAAGGTCGGGACCCACGTCCCGTCCTCCTCCGTCGTGTTCCACCCGACGTGGTCGGCGTGCAGGTGGGTGTTCACCACCACGTCCACCTCCTCCGGCCGCACCCCGGCCGCCGCCAGCAGCAGGTCCGGGAAGCTCCCCTCGCGCCGGTGGAACATCGGTGTCGCCGGCCGCTCGCGCCCGTTGCCCACCCCGGTGTCCACCAGCACCGTGCGGCCCCCGCTGCGCACCACCCAGGTCTGCAGGGCGCCGATGTAGGCGCCGGACGCCGGGTCGTAGTGCTCGGGTGCCAGGGCGGCGTCGGCGTCGTTCCAGTCGGGCTCGCCCAGTCCGGGCACGATCACCTCCGCCGGGGCGAACGGCCCCTGGAACTCCAGCACCCGGATGATCTCCACGTCCCCCAGCACGATCCGTTCCACGGTTCGTCCCTCCTGCCCGCTCGTCCGTCGGTTCGCTGTCTGCCCGTCGAGCCTAGGAAGCCCGGGTGAGCCGCTCAATGCGCCAGCGGCTCGCTCCGATACGCGAACGGCTCATCGCTGCTGCCCGGTCGGGGCGCTCCGGGGAGGACTACGATGGCCGGATGGACGTGGTCAGCGACGCGATCGCCGCCGTACGGACGGGTCGGCCCGTCTCCAACCGGCTGCAGGTGGCGGGGCGTTGGGGCGCCCGGATCCCCTCCTACCCGGGCGCGGGCTTCCACGTGGTGCTGGCCGGCCACTGCTGGCTGCTGGCCGACGGCGGCGAGCCGCTGCGTCTGGGGCCCGGCGACGCGGTGCTGCTGCCGCACGGCACCGGACACGCCCTGTCCGGTGAGGAGTTGACGGCAGCCCGGGCGGGCCGCCTGCCGGAGCTGGACGCGCTGCTCGGGCCCCGCCGGCTCCCGGGTTCCCCGGACGTTCCGGGGGCTCCGGGTGCTCCGGGGGCTCCGGGTGCTCCGGGCCCGGATGTGTCCGGCGTGGACGCTCCGGGGGCGGCCGACCTGCTGTGCGGCAAGTACCGGCTCGACCACGGGCTCGGACACCCGCTGATGCGTGAGCTGCCCGAGGTCGTCCATCTGCCCACCCGCACCGCCGAGCACCCCGAACTGCGCGCCGCCGTCGACCTGCTGAGCACCGAACTGACCGCCGCGCGCCCCGGCGGCGAACTCGCCGTACCCGGCCTGATCGACCTGCTGCTGGTCTACCTGGTCCGGGCCTGGACCACCCGCTGCGGCGCCGACGGCTGGGGTGCGGCACTGACGGACCCGGTCGTGGCGGCCGCGCTCGCCGCCGTCCACGAGGACCCGGCCCACCCGTGGACGACCGACACCCTGGCCGCCCGCGCCGGCGTCTCGCGCGCCACCCTCACCCGCCGCTTCACCGCGCTCACCGGCCGGCCCCCGATGGCCTACCTCACCTGGTGGCGGATGACCCGGGCCGCGCGCCTGCTGCGCACCACCGCCGATCCGCTGGAAGCCGTCGCCCGCAAGGTCGGCTACGCCAGCCCCTACGCGCTCTCGCACGCCTTCGTCCGCCAGTTCGGCACCACACCCGGCCGCTACCGCGCCACCCGGGCCGCCCTCGCCGCCTGACGCCGTGTCGGCGCGCTGCGCGGGACGGACGGACCGGGCGGACGGGCCGGACGGGGCACGGCGGATGGTGGGTACTGGTGGGCGCTCTCGGCGGGCCGTACCGGGCGGCGCGCAGTTGGCCGATGGTGGCCTCGTACGGGTCGATCTCCACGTCCAGGTCGCCCGCCGGGTAGGAGGCGGACCTGCCACACGCCGCCGGCACTCCCGGCCCGGCTCCCGGCTTCTGGCGGTCGACGGGCGGACGGACGGTCAGGCGGTGGCGGTGCCGATCACCTTGGTGGGGGTGATGCGGACGACGACCCGTACGACCTCCTCCGGGAGGTCGAGGTACTCCTGGCCGGCGCCGGGGCCCTCGTACTGTTCGGCGAGGGCGACGGCGACGGACCGCCCGGGGTCCTCGGTGACGGTGGCGCGGCCGCGTATCTCGACGTAGCGCAGCGGGTCGGTGGGGTCGTAGACGGTGAGGCCGGCCCGGGGGTCGCGGCGCAGGTTGCGTTCCTTGCGGCGCCCGGCGGCGGTGGAGACGAGGACGTCGTCGCCGTCGCGGCCGACCCAGACGACCGACATCTGCGGGCTTCCGTCCGGGTTGAGGGTGGCGAGGACGGCGGGGATCGGCGCGTCGAGCAGGGCGCGGACGGCGTCGTTCAACGGGGTTGTCATCGGGCGAGGCTATCCGCCGCCGGTCCGTGGTGCTCTCCGTGGTCAGCACGGATGTGGTGGGTGGGGCCGGCGGGGAAGGATGTGATCACGGCGGTCGGGTCCGGCCGCACGGGCCGGCCGATCGGGACTCAGGACGACAGGGGTGGGCCATGACCAGCACCGGGATCGACAAGCACGCCGGTTTCTCCGCCGAGGAGCGGGCCGCGATGAAGGACCACGCGCAGGAGCTGAAGAAGGCCGCGCGCAACGTCTCCAAGGCCGAGAAGGCCGCCGAGGCCGAGCGCGACGTCCTCGCGAAGATCGCCGAGATGCGGGAGAGCGACCGGGTGATGGCCGAGCGGGTGCACGCCGTCGTCGCCGCCACCGCCCCCGCACTGGCCCCCAAGCTCTGGTACGGCATGCCCGCCTACGCGCTGGACGGCAAGGTGGTCTGCTTCTTCCAGAGCGCCGAGAAGTTCAAGTCCCGGTACGCCATGCTCGGTTTCAGCGACCAGGCGCAGCTGGACGACGGGCCGATGTGGCCCGCCTACTTCGCGCTGACGGAGGTCACGGCGGAGGTCGAGGAGCACATCGCCGCGCTGGTCGGGCGCGCGGTCGCCTGATCCGCCGGACCGGCCGAACGGCGCGGCCGGGTCGGCGGGTTCGGCAGGTGCGACGGCTCCGGCGGGTCGGCGGGTCCGGGCGGCCGGGCTATCCGACGGCCGCCGGGGCGAGGCCGAGGCCGGCGAGCGCCGCCCGGCCCGCGGCGTGGTGGCCGTCGTCGGCGAGCAGGAGGGTGCGCGCCGCCTGGTAGTGGCAGCCGGCCGCCTCGAAGGCGGCCGCGACGGCGGGCAGCGGCGCCGGGTCGCCGTCCAGCAGGGCCTGTGCCCGGTCGAGTTGGGCGGTGGCGACGGGATTGCCGACGGTCACGGTGCGGGCCCGGGCGACCCGGGCGCGGGCGTCCGGGTGGCCGGCGAGCACCGACGCCTCGGCCCGCAGGGCCACGTACCAGTGCAGCCAGACCCAGCAGACCCACTTCCACACCTCGTCCGGTTCCGGCGCGAGCCGTTCCAGAGCCGCCGGCGCGTCCCCGTGGTGGAGCAGGACGACGGCGTCGAAGACCGCGCCGTGGCCGTGGCGGTGGTCCAGGACGGGGCCGGCCCGGTCCGCGACCGCGAGCCAGGCCGCCTGGGCGGCGTGGTCGCCGCGCAGTCCGTGGACCATCGCGACCGACGCGGCGGCCGGGCCGAGGACGAACGACCGCGGCCGGCCACCGTGTTCCCACGCGTCGAGGAACCTCGTGCCGCCCGAGAGCACGGCGTCGGCGCGGCCGGCGAACGCCTCGGTGACCAGGAGCCAGGACGTGGCGTGGTGGCCCGCTTCGGCGAGCAGCGGGTGTTCGGCGAGTTGCCCGCTCCATCGGCGGGCCTTCGCCAACTGACCGACGCCGAGGGCGTTTCCGGCGGCCATCGCGAGGGCGTCCACCAGTTCGTTCGTGCCGGCCGGGGTGCGCGGCGCGGCGGCCAGGACGTCGATCCGGCGACCGGCGGCCGCCGCGGCGCCGAAGGGTTCGCCGGCCCAGCTGCGGGCGCCGGAGAGCGCGTCGAGGGCGGCGGACTGGGCCACCGGGTCCCCGGTCAGCCGGGCGAGTTCGACGGCGCGTTCGGCGTATCCGACGGTCTCGTGCGCGGTGTTGTCCGCGTCGCCCTGGACGGCGCCGAAGGCGTCGGCGAGGACCGCGGCCTCGGCGAGGGCGACGGCCGCGAGTGCGGCCGGGTCCGCCGGGCCGGCCGACTCCCGGGCCTGCGCGAGCAGGGCGTGGACCTGCGGCGCCCCGGGGATCCGCGCGAAGGTGCTGGAGAAGCGGTACGCGACGGTGGCGGCGGCCGCCAGGTCGCGGCTCGCGCCGGCGGTGTCGCCGGCCCGCCGGGCGGCCTCGGCGGCGGCGAGGTGCAGGCGGAACATGTCCTCGCCGCGTCTGCGGCACCCGGCCACCCCTGCGGCCTCGCGCAGCGCGGCCGCAGGGGTGGCGGGGGTGATGAGGGCGGCGGACTGTCTGCTCGGCCTCCTGCAGGAACCGGCGGGCTCCGGTCCCCGGCCCCGTGCCGAGCGCCGGCGGGACACCGAGCGCCGGCTCGCCGAGGACGTCGACCTGTGGCTCGCCGGCGCCTCGCCGGACGGCGACCCGTACCTGGTGCCGCTGTCCTTCGACTGGGACGGCGGGACGCTGCTGCCGGCCACGGCGGCGGACGGTCCGACCGGCCGCAATCTGGCCGCGGGGCGCGGCACCCGGCTGGCCCTGGGTCACACCCGCGACGTCACGGTGGTCGAGGGCGGGGTGGAGGTGCTGGCGATGGACGCGCTGCCGCGGTCGCGGGGCGACCGGTTCGCGGCGCGCACCGGTTTCGACCCGCGTGGACTCGCCGCCGACTACCGCTGGTTCCGGGTCACCCCGCGCCGTGTCCAGGCGTGGCGGGAGGAGGACGAACTGGCCGGCCGCGAGCTGATGCGCGACGGCCGCTGGCTGGTCTGACGGGCGCGAGGGGACGGACGGGCGCAGGGCGAGGGACGAAGGGGGCGGGCCCGACGGCGAGGGAGCGGGGCCGCGCCCCACCCCTCGCGTCGGGTCCGTGCCGGTCAGGGCACCGGGACGCGGGCCGGTTCCGGGGCCTGCTCGGCCGGGTCCCGGTGACGGCCCGGGCGCAGGGGCCACCACAGGGCGCGTCCGAGCAGGGCGGCGACGGCGGGCACCAGGACCAGGGACAGGACGAGGGCGGAGAGCAGGATGCCGAGCGTCATCGCGAAGGCGACCTGTTCGCTGCCCGGGGTGGTGGCGAGGGTGGCGAAGGAGCCGGCCAGGACCAGTCCGGCCGTGGCGATGGCGGGGGTGGTGTGCCGCACGGCGCGGGCGACGGCGTCGCGGGCCGGGCCGGGTCGGCGCATCTCCTCACGGATCCGGTCGGTGATCAGGATGTTGTAGTCGGTGCCCAGGGCCACGACGAACAGGAACAGCACCAGCGGGAGGGTGAAGCTGACGCCCGGTTCGCCCAGCCCGTGCTGGAACAGCAGGGTGGCGGCGCCGAGGGTGGCGGCGAAACCGAGCCCGACGGAGAGCATCAGGACCACCGGGGCGAGCAGGCTGCGCAGGAGCAGCAGCAGGATCAGGGCGATCAGGGCGGCCGCGACCGGGAAGACGACCGCAAGATCGTGGTCGACGGCGGTGGAGACGTCGGCGAAGATCGCGGCCGTGCCGCCGACGTGGGCGGTGGTCCCGGCGGGTGTGTGGGCGGCGACGGTGGCACGGACCGGGCCGGAGGCCAGGTCGCGGGCGCGCGAGCTCTGCGGGTCGGCGGTCAGGTAGAGGTCGATCCGGGCGGCGCGCCGGTCCCCGCTGAGGGCGGTGCCGCCGACCTTGCCGACGCCGTCGACCGCGGTGAGGGCGCGGGAGAGGCCGTCGAGCCGGCCGGCGTCCAGGGGGGTGCCGTCCGTGGTGACGACGTAGACGCTCGTCGGGTCCGAGACGCCAGCCGGCAGGGCGCGGGAGATCTCGGCGGCGGTGGCGGCGGCCGGGGTCTTCCCGCCGGCGCCGCCCTGGCCGTAGTCCATCCGGATCCCGGCCATCCCGGCGGCCAGCGCGCCGAGCAGGGCGACGGCGGCGAGCAGCAGCGGCAGGGGCCGCCGGGCGACGAGCGCGCCGAGGCGGGCGGCGGAGCCCTCGCGCGGCTCGCGGCGCAGGCTGCGGGAGGGCCAGAACATCTTGCGTCCGCAGGCGGCGAGCAGGGCGGGCATCAGGGTGAGGCTGCCTAGCAGCATGACCAGGACCGCGACGGCGATGGCCGGGCCGAGCGAGCGGAACTGGCCGAAGCTCGCCACGCCGAGGGTGGCGAAGGCTGCCACGATGGTCAGCGCGGCGGAGGTGATCGCGGTGCCCACCCGGGCACACACCTGGGCGGCCGCCTCGCGGGCGGGCTGCCCGGGCCGGGCCCGCAGATGCTCGCGGAAGCGGAAGAGCAGGAACAGCAGGTAGTCGATCCCGATGCCGAGCAGGACCACGGAGACCAGTCCCGGGGTGCCGGCGTCGAGCTTGAGGCCGGTCAGCGCCGCGGCGCCGGCCACGGCCCCGCCTGCCACGCCGCCGATCATGGCGACCGCGACCAGCGGCAGCAGGGCCGCCAGGACGCTGCGGAAGACCAGCACGTTGAGCAGGACGATCAGCCCCGCGACGAGCGCGCTGCCGACCGTCGCGGCGGTCCGGTGGGAGTCGGTGGTGTCGGCGGCGTCGGCCAGTCCGCCGGTGAAGCCGGTGCGCATCCCGGCGTCGGCGAACTGCGCCCGGGCGGCGTCCCGGAAGGCCCGGAAGACGTCCTGGACGCCCTCGTCGGCGGCGTTCCCGGTCAGTTCGACGGCGAGCAGTTCGAAGCTCCGGTCGGGTGCCGTCATCGCCGGGGCGACCCTGGGGGTCTGGGAGCGGTCGGGGACGAGGAAGGCGGGCTTGTCGTCCTTCCTGGGCATGGCGACCCGGCGCTGGGCGAGCTTCGCCGCCTCGGCCCCGACCCGCTGCTCGTCGGCGGCGGTGAGGGCCTTGCCGTCGGCCCTGGCGACCAGCACCGTGACCGTGGTGGCGTCGGGCCTCACCCCGAACTCCTCCTCGGCGATCCGCAGCGCGGCGGCCGAGTCGTAGCCGCGGGGCAGGAAGTCCCCGGTCCGGGCCTGGGTGACCCGGGAGAGCAGCATCGGGCTCAGCCCGGCCAGGGCGACTCCCAGCACCACCCAGAGGGCGATCACCCTCCACGGGTTCCTGGTGGAGTATCCGGTCAGTGCGCGGATCACGATGTCCCTCCGGCGGTGGACGCGAACGTCCGCAGGTCGGTCTCGGCTCCGGGGGTTCCCGGCCGGGTTCCAGACCATCACCCGGGGTGGGCCCCGGACGTCCTTGCGGCGGACGATCCGCACCGGGGCCCCAGCTCCTCGGCCGGGCCCCGACCCGGGACCGTGGTCCTGGTCCGGGCCGCCGCGATCGGCCGTGGGGAGCATGCGGGGGCCGGGTGGGCCGATGCCAGAATGGCGTCATCAGGGCTGATCAGCGCGCCGGGCGGTCCGGGACCGTGCCGGCCCGGCTGGGCCCGGCCGGGCAGGGCAGGCGCGCGGCGCAGGCAACACGGCGCGGGCACGCGGCGACACACGGCGCGCGACACACGGCACACGGCACACGGCGAAGGCCGGGCACGGAGGGGAACGGACATGGGTGAGCGTCAGCGCCCCGCGGCGGGTTCGGCACACGGGACGGGCCCGGCGGACGGGACGGGCCCGGCGGACGGGGCGGACCCGGCGGACGGGACGGACCCGTCGGACCGGGGGCCCTGCGGCGCGGGCCCGGGAGCCCGCGCGGCGGCGGACGCGTCGCGGGACGCCGACGGTGCGCCGTGGACCCACACCGACGCGCTGGTGGCCGTCGGCGCCTGCACGCTCGACCTGCTCGGCTACCTGGTGTTCGCCGAGGAGAGCGGTGGCCGCGGCGTGGGCCTGCCCGGCTTCCTCCTGGTCGTGCTGTCGGCCCTGCCGCTGCTCGCCCGGCGCAGCCGCCCGGTCGCGGTGCTGGCCGGTGTCCTGGTGCTCGGGACGGCGGCCGACCTGTCCGCGCCGGCGAGCCCCCACTTCGGCGCCGCGCTGGTGGTCGCCCTGTACTCGGTCGCCAGGGCCCGCCCCCTCCCGGAGACGGCGGCGGCCACGGCCGTGACGGCGGTGGTGACGCTGCTGGGCCAGAGCCACCTGCGGATGCCCACCTGGCAGGCGGCCGTCAGCGCCGCCTTCTCCGCCCTGCTGGTGGCCGGCGCCGGCATCGGGCTGTCGCGCTGGCAGCGGGAGGTCACGGCCAACCGCCGGCTGCTGGCCGACCGCGCGGTCGCCGACGAACGCCGCCGCATCGCGCGGGAGCTGCACGACATCGTGGCGCACCACATCACCACCATGCAGCTGATGGCCGGCGGCGCCCGGGCCAATCTCGGCAACCCGGAGGTGGTCCGGGACGCCCTGGTCACCCTGGAGTCCTCCGGGCGGCTGGCGCTGCGCGAGATGCGCCAGCTCCTGGACGTCCTGCGGGCCGGCGACGAGCCGGACGCCGCCCCGCCGTCGCCCCAGCCCGGGACGGAGGACCTCGGCCGGCTGGTGGACGAGTCCCGCGTGGCGGGCCTGCCGACCGACCTCAGCGTCCACGGGACCCCGCGCCCGCTGCCGCCGACCGTCGGCCTGACGGTGTTCCGGATCGTCCAGGAGGGCCTCACCAACGCCCGCAAGTACGCGGGGCCCGCCCGGGCCCACGTGCGTCTGACGTACGGTCCGGACCAGGTCACCGTCGAGGTGCGCGACGACGGCGGGCTCGGCGAGGGCGGCGGGCTGCGGGGTGGCGCGGGCATGCCTGCCCGGAACCCGTCGCCGTCCGGGGCCCGGGGCGGGTACGGCCTGATCGGCATGCGCGAGCGCGTCGCCCTGCACGGCGGCACCCTACGGGCGGGCCCGCGGCCGGCGGGCGGTTTCGCCGTGGTGGCCGATCTGCCACTGGCCCCGGACGAGACGGCCGACGCTGCCGTCCAGCACGGGACGGCGGCGGCCCGGTGAGCGCGGCGGCACCGGGCGACGCGGCACCGGGCATCAGGGTCCTCATCGCGGACGACCAGCCGCTGGTGCGGCGCGGCCTGTCCCTGATCCTGTCCCCCGACCCGTCCTTCGAGGTGGTGGGCGAGGCCGAGAACGGGGAGCAGGCCGTCGCCGCCGCCCTGCGGCTGCGCCCCGACGTCGTGGTGATGGACATCCGGATGCCCGTGCTGGACGGGGTCGGCGCGACCCGGGAGCTGGCCGGCGCGCTGCCCTCCTGCCGGGTCCTCGCCCTCAGCACCTTCGACATGGACGAGTACGTGGTGGCCGCGCTGCGCGCCGGCGCCCACGGGTTCCTGCCCAAGGACGTCTCGCCGGAGGACCTGGCGGCGGCGATCCGCACCGTCCACGGCGGCGAGGCGGCGGTCGCCCCGCGCCTGCTCACCCGGCTGATCTCCACGTACGTCCGGGCCCCCGTCGGCGCGCCACCGCCGGTCGCCGACACGGGCGGGCTGACGCCCCGGGAGGTGGAGGTGTGGCGCCTGATGGCCACCGGCCTCGACAACACCGAGGTCGCCCGGGCCCTGGACATCAGCCTCTCGACGGTGAAGAACTACATCACCAGCATCTTCGGCAAGCTCGACGTCCGGGACCGCGCCCAGGCGGTCATCGCGGCCTACGAGTCCGGCCTGGTCACCGCCCGTACGGGGGGCGGCGGGTAACGGGGGTCTTCGGGTGCGGCCGCGATCACGGGCCTGCGGTCACGGGCCTGCGGTCACGGGCCTGCGGTCACGAGCACGCAGTCCCGGGGGCAACGCGGCCGGGACGGTCTCGTTCAGCGCGGCGGTGTCCTCGGCGATCCGGCCGGGCCGGGTGGCGCCGGGGATGACGGCGGCGGACGCCGGGTGGGCGAGGGCGAACTGCAGGGCGGCGGCCTTGATGGAGACGCCGTGCGCCGCGGCCTTGCGCACGCTTTCTAATGCAAGAGCTGACTATGCGCGCGCAGGGCTGGTGTTGGGGGTGGGTGGGCGGTGGGGAGCAGCAGTGGGGAGCAGCGGTGGGGGCCCGTCCGTGCGGGACCACGGCCGGGAGGGGAGGGGGAGGGCCGTGGCGAAGGCGGCACCGGCGCGGGAGGACAGCACCGGCGCAGGAAGGCGACACCGGCGCGGCGGCGGGGACGGCATGTCCTCGGTGCCGGTGTCAGGACGGGGGCTGCCGCACCCGTCGTGTTCTGCGGACCGCCGCCCTGAAGGACATGCCCCGGTCGTGCCACATCATGCCGATGGACGCGCCCAGGATGATCACCACGCCGATCGCGATGAAGAACGACATGAGGGTGAACACCACCCCGATCGGGCCGTACTCCTGCTCGTTGCCGATGACCATGCCCGAGAAGGTGAAGTGGAAGACGACCAGCATGCCGGTCCAGAAACCGCCGGTCGCGACCGCGCACGGCAACAACCGGCGCCAGGCGACCCGCCCGCCCAACAGGAACCACATCGTGAACCACCAGAAGGCGACGCAGGCGGCGACGCTGATGATCCACCACAGCACCGGCTGGCTCGCGTGGAACGTGTGGCCCACCAGCGCGGCCAGGGCGAGCCAGCCCACCACCACGGCGAGCCAGACCAGCGCGCGCAGCCTGTCCCAGGCCTGCTTGGGCAGCTGGAACACCCGCTGGTACAGCTGCTGGATCGAGGCGGCGGCGGCGAGGCCGCCCATGACGAAGAAGACCCACGACAGGCCGGTGACCGCCGAGGAAGTGGTCGAGGAGGAGGCGAACAGGCGGCCGACGTCGGCGGAGGCCTGCGGGCTCAGACCCAGCCGCGCCGTCAGCCCGGTCACCGCCGACCGCCCGGCCAGGGCGGACACCACGAGCAGGAACGGGACGGCGCACAGCAGCAGCGTGGCGGCCAGCACCATCGCCTGGCTGAGGAAGTCCACCGCGTCCAGCCGCCCCCACAGGTTCTCGGCCCAGGATCCGAAGTACTTCGCCCTGCCCCACTCGGCCGCCCGCCGGGCCCGCCGTCGGGCCTGCCGGGCGCGCATCCTCCCGGGCGTCCCCGGCGCCGTGACCGGGCCCGGTGAGGGCGCCGGGGGCTCGGGCCCGCGCCCGTCAGCGTGCTCGGGCCCGTCAGCGTGCTCGGGCCCGGACGCGTGTCCGTACTCGTCCCCCGGGTCTCCCGGTGTCCTGTCGCTCGCACGCATGATGTTTCCTCCGGCGGCCGCGCGGACCCGTGGCCTGCCGGGACCCGTCACGCGGTGGTCCCGCTCGGTGGCGCCGCGCGTGCCCGGAGCCGCGGTCCTCCCTTCACCGTCGCACGGCGGCCCCCGCCGTGCCCGGGCCGGGGCGCCCGGGCGCCCGGGCGTCGGCGTCGGCGTCGGCGTCGGCGGTGTGCCGTCTGGGGAGGGCCCCGGCGGGGCGGGAAGGTGCGGCCTCCGGCGCCGGGGCACGGACCCCGGGGTGCGCCCGGCCGTCGAACAGGTCGAACGGGTCGAACAGTCCGAGGAGCGTGCGGATGTCGTCTTCACCGGCGGGGTGGCCGTCGTCACCGGTGCCGCCAGTGGGATCGGACGGGCGCCCGCGCTGCGGCTGGTCCGGGCGGGGTGGGCGGTGGCAGCGGTCGACGTCGACGCGGCCGGCCTCCTCGGCAGAGCGATCGGCCGCCTCGTGGTCAGGGTGTAGGGGTCGGGACCGTGGCCGGGACGGTGGCCGGTGGCACTGCGGAGCGCGACGGGGGCGGGGCGCACCTCCCTTCCTGCCCGGGGCGGTGCTGCCCGGGGCCGCCGCTGCCCCCGGGGTGACGTTTCATAGGATCGGCCCCCGTGAGCATCATCGGACTGTATCTCCGCCTGAGTCCAAGCGAGTTGGCCCGTGCGGCCCGGGAACCGGACTGGGCGTCGGTGTTCGCCGACGAGGTCGCCGAGCGGGAGTCGGAACGGCCGGTGAGTCCGTCGGAACGCCGCGGCCACGACACCGGCAAGGCCTGGGACGCACTGCGCTTCCTCCTCGAACGCCACGCGTTCCCGGTCGACCTCCTCCACGGTGAGGAGGAACTGCCCGGCGCCGACGACTGGGGCTACGGCCCGCCCCGCGTGCTCACGCCCGAGCACGTGACGCTCGCCGCCGACGCGCTCGCGCCACTCCCCTTCGAAGCCCTGCTCGGCGACGTCACCGCCGCCGACCTCGCCCGCTCCGACGTCTACCCGACCGGGCTCTGGGCGGACGACACGGCCCTGCCCTACCTGGGCACGCACTACACGGACCTCACCGCCTTCGTCCGCACCACCGCGCGCTACCGGCACGGGCTCCTCGTCTGGGCCGGCTGAGCGCCCCGCCGCACGGGGGGCGCGGCGGCTATCGGCCCGCCGCCTCGGGAGCCTCCAGTTCGGTGTGGTGGACGGTGAAGCCGCCCCGCAGGACCGGGGCGAACGGGGCCGGGGCCATGCACGTGCCGACCACCGGCTGGTAGGGCTTGCCGTCGGCGCCCACGTCCATGTTGGCCACGCCCCAGGAGAACCCGAGGCGGCCGTCGCCGTGGCCGGTGCCCTGGTAGACGCTCAGGCCTATTCGCTCGCCGACGTTGCCGACGTCCGACGTGGTGACGACGGCGGTCAGCGTGGCGACCGGGCCGCCCGTGGACAGGCAGTCCACCCGGGCCTCGGCGCTGTAGACCTTCCCGGTGGCGGCCACCTGGTGGGAGAAGCGGACGGTGCCCCCCGCGTCGGTGGGCAGGCCCTCGGCCGCACCGGTGCCCGGGAAGCGGCGGGTGTACGGCGCCGCCCGGGCGTTGACGGTGAACCAGATCTCGTCGTCCGGGGCGAGGGCGTAGGAGATCCGGGCCGTGCCGCTGACGCCTGCCGGACGCGCGGACGGGACGCCGTCCTGGCGGCCGGACGCCGCGCCGGCGGGCGGGGCGTCGGCGGGCGGGGCGTCGGCGGGCGGAACACCTGTGGCGGAGGCCGGGGCGCCGGCGGCTCCCGTGAGCGCCGCGAAGGCCAGGCCGGCGGCGGCGACGCCCCTGGCGGCACGGGTGCTGACACGGACGCGGGTGCGCATGCGGAACATGGTGGGCTTCCCTCCCTCCGGCGGCCCCGGTGGCCGCTGTCCTGATGCCCCAAGCCTCGCCGCCGCACCCCCTCGCGCACATGTGCCGATCGGCATAAACGTCCCGCTCCCCCGGGCGTTCTGCCCTGCCGATCGGCAGGGTGGCACCCGGGCCACCGCGCCGGGGACGCCGGCCTCAGTCCCGCAGGTGCGCGAGCACGGCCCGCACCGCCTCCTCGACGGCGGCCCGGGACTCCCCGGTCGGCTCGTCGCAGTCGAAGCCGTGGACCCCGTGCGGCACGTCGACCAGCCGCACCGGCGTGCCGTGCGTCCGCGCGGCCGCGAGGAACCCGTTGACGGCCCCGGCGACGTCCGGGGCCTCCCGGCCCACCCGGGTCAGCACGACCGGCAGCCGCCCGGCCCCCGCCAGCGCGGCCGCGGGCCGGAACCGCCGCTCGGCGCCGGCACAGGGCGACGACGACGCCGACTGCGACTGCGACTGCGACGACGGTGGCGGCGGGACCAGGACCGGGTACGTCGCGGCGACGCACCGCAGCCAGGGCGCGGGCGCCCCCAGCAGTTCGGCCAGCAGCGGACCGCTGCCGGAGAAGAACCACACGGCGACGCGGTCCGCGTCGACGCGCGGATCGGCACGCAGCAGGTCGATCGCCTCCGCGACGTGCGCCGCGGCGGCGGGGTGGTCGGCCGGGCCGTGCAGCCCGTGTTCCACCACCGCGCCGACCGCGCCCCGGCTCGCGGTGAGGCGCGCGTAGCCGGTGTACAGCGGCCAGTCGCGCGGCCCCGGACGCATGCCCCGGGGCAGCGGGCCGCCGTGGACGAAGAGGACCGCGGGCCGCGGCTCGTCGGCGTCCGGCAGGTGCAGGTCGACCCGGCCGGTGCGGATCCGCGGCGCCTCGACCGTGTCCAGGACGAACGGCCGCTCGTGGAAGGGCCGTTCGCGGACCGGCCGGTCGCCGGACGGCAGGTCGGAGGGGGACGGCAGGTCGGAGGACGGCTTCCCGCCGGGCGTCTCGGCCGCCGCGGCCCGGGTGAGCCGGTGCCCCTCGCCCGCCGCCGCGCGCAGCAGGGCCGCGGCCAGCTCGTCCGGGCAGGAGAGCATCGGCCAGTGGCCCGTCGCCAGTTCGAGGAAGCCCACCCGCGGGTCGGCCAGGGCCTGGAGCTGCGGCACGCCCGCGGACACCAGGTACTGCAGGCCCGCGATCGTCGTGCCGCCCGCCGTGCAGAGGATGCCGCTGGTCGGCACGCCCGCGAGCGCCGGGGTCAGGCGCAGCCGCCGGGTCAGGGTGCGGGCGGGCTGCGGCGCGGCCAGTGCCGAGAGCCGGTCCAGGTCGGCGGCCGAGAGGCCGGTGGTGTCGCCCCAGTCCGCCCACCGGTCGGGGGTGGGGGCGGGTACGGGTGCGTCCGGCCTGGACCGGAGGAGCTCGTGCGTGGCCTGGTCGGGGACCAGGGCGAGCGGTGTGCCGCCGTCCTGGGGCGGAGCGGTGTCCAGGTGGACGATCCGGCTGATCCGGTGGGCCCGTTGCTGCGCCGCGCCGAGGACGGGGTGGATGGCGTAGTCGTGGCCGACGAGCACCAGGCGCGGTGCGGTGGCGGCGTCGATCAGTCGGAGGACGTCGGCGATGTGGGTGTCCAGGTCGATGTGGGTGTCCGGGGCGATGTCGCGGCCGGTGTCCCAACGGGTGTCCCAGCCCGTGTCACGGCCTGGGCCGGAGCCGGCTCCGAGGCCGGTGAACGTCACCGCGTGGACCTCGGCGCCGGCCCGCCGCAGCAGTTCGCCGGTCTGCTGCCACAGCGCGGCGGCGGTGAAGGGGCCGGAGGCCAGCACGAACGCGGTGGTGATCTCGTTGTCGCTTCGCATGGCGGGTACGGTAGGAACTCCCCCTGCCGGAGGTTCAAGTCTTGCTGCCGCACGATCTGCTGAGCATCGGTGAGCTGGCCGAGCGGGCCGGGGTGAGCGTGCGGGCGGTGCGTTTCTACTCGGACCGGGGTCTGCTGCCGGAGGCGGAGCGCAGCGGCGGCGGCCACCGTCGTTACCCGCCGCAGGCGTTGGAGCGGCTGCGGACGATCCGTTCGCTGCGCGGGCTGGACGTGTCGCTGCCGGAGATCGCCGGAGTCCTGGAGGAGGACGCCGGGGAGCGGCTGCGGGACGTCGTCGCGCGGCGGCTGGAGGACCTGTCCGCCGAGCTGCGGGCGATGCGCTGGCGCGAGGCGGCGCTGCGGCTGCTGCACGACGGCCCGCCCGGGGAGCGGGCCGAACGCCTGCGGTTGCTCGGCGCGGTGGGCTCACCGCCGTCCACGGACGCGCCGGCGCGGTACTGGCGCCGGTTGCTGCCGACACGCCTGCCGGCCCGGATCGCCGCCGCGGTGGTGGACGCGGCGGTGGCGCCGCTGCCGGAACAGCCTTCACCGGGGCAGGTGCTGGCCTTCGCCCGGATGCACGAGCTGACCCGCGCGGCGGACGACGGGTGCCTGGCCGCCCACCGACCGGCCCTCGCCAGACCGGAGTTGCTCTACGACGGCCTGCGCGAGGCGTACGCGCTGGCTGCTCCGGCCCTGGTGGCAGGGCACCCGCCCGCAGGGGGCGAGGCGCTCGACTGCTTCGTCACGGCGCACGCCCGTTCGCACGAGCGGCGTGACACGCCCGCCTTCCGGCGGGAGTTGAACGGTGCGCTGGCACGCGGCGGACACCCCGTGGTGCGCCGTTACTGGGAGTTGGCGGGCGAGGTCTCCCCGGACCCCACCCCCGGTGCGGTGGACGCCTGGCTCGGCGAAGCGTTGAGCCGTAGCGTCTGAGGGCCGACGCCGTCGGCTTCACGCTCATCTCGGCGGTCCCCGGTGCGCGGCGCGCGGACGGGCCACGCGCGGAGGCGCAGCCGGGCCGCAGCCGGGCCGCAGGAAAACGCCCGGCCTACGATTCGCCGAGGAGCTTGACTGTCGGGGTACGTCACGCCGAACCGACCGAGGAGTGGCCGTGGAGGACCCGGTCTTCGCCGTCCTGCTGACCGGCCCCGGCCCTGGCGGCGCGGAGGCGCTCAGGGCGGTCCGCGCGGTCACCGGGCTGAGTCTGTGGCGCAGTCGGCAGCTGCTGGAGAGCGCGCGCCCGCCGCCGTCACGCCGGGCGTCCCGCACGACCTGGCCGTCTCCGCGGCGGAGCGGCTGCGCCGGGCCGGTGTACCGGTCGCCGTCCGGTGCGGCTGGTGCGGCCGTACTCTGCCCGACGACGGCTCCCCCGTCGGGCCCGGTCCCTTCGCGGCCGTGTTCCGGCCTGCCGCCCACTGCGCGGCCAACTCCCTGACCTGCTGCGACTGCGAGGTCTGCGTCCTGTTCGGCCCCTTGCCGGGGCACTCCCCGGGGCCCGGGCGCTGAAGCGGTGCCGGCCCGGGGAGCCCGGGCCGGCGGGCGGTCAGCGGCCGCGCCACCAGCGGCGACGGGGGGCTTCCTCCGGGGCGGCCGGGGCCGGGCCGGCGCCCGCGGGGCCCGGGGGTACCTGGCCGTCCGGTACCGGGCCGGGGAACGGCGGCAGGGCGCGGAAGCGGTCGTCGAGGACGGCGCTCGCGCCGACGCGGGCCAGCGTTTCGCGGACCAGGGTCAGCGGGTGGGTCGGGAAGTGGGCGTCCCATTCCGGGAGGTCGGCGACGTGGTAGGGCAGTGGGCCGCGCAGGCCCGGGTCGTAGGGGTGGGGGCGGACGTAGGCGTCGAAGCCGACCCGGTCGGCGACCACCGCCTCGCGCATGCCGCTGACCGGGCCTTCGGCGGCCTGCACCTTCAGCACCACGCTGCACCGGTCCCGCGGCACCGTCCACGCCCCGATGAACACCTGCCCGCGGCCGGTGCCCCGGGAGACCTTGACGAGCTGCCACAGGCCCGGCACGCCGCCCAGGTCGCGCACCTGCGCCTCGATCAGCGCGGCGCCGCCGCGCGCGGTGTGGCGGGCCAGTTCGCGCAGCAGCCGGTCGTCCGCGTCGAGCGGGGCCACCAGGTCAGGGACGAGCGGGAAGTCGTGGACGGACAGGACCACTCCCCGGTCGTCGTCCCACACCCGGTCTCCGCCCCCGGTGCCGCCCTCGTCCTCCCGTGGGGTGAAGCCGGCCAGATCCAAGCTGATGATCGCACTCATGGCGGCCATTCTCCCGCCCCCGGCCGCCCGGGAACACCTCCTTCTGCCCCGCCGGGCGGCCGCACCTGGTGATCGTCAGCGGCTGCGCGCGGGACAATGGGCGGGTGACCGACAGTCAGCTCCCCCGAGGCATCACCGCCCTGATCCCCAGTGCTCCCGCGCCCGCCACGCCCGGCCAGCGGGCGGCGTCGCAGCTCCTCCACCTGCGGACCGCGGAGGTCCCCCTCCCGCTCCTGGCCGCGGCCGCGGAGCTGATCGCCCCGCAGCTGGAGAGCACGGACCCGGTCACCCGCGAGGCCGCCGCCGACGTCCGCGCCCGCCTGCTCGCCGCGCTCGACGGCACCGGGCCGCGCACCGCCAGGCCGGGCGTCGACTGAGGCCCGGCGGGCCGGGGTCAGCCCGCCGGCTCGCGGTCGGGCTCGGACCCGCGCGCAGGTGCGGGTGCGGGTGCGACCGAGAGCGAGGACGAGGACGAGGGCGCGCCGGCCCAGCGGTGCAGGGCCGCGCCCAGGCCTTCGCCTGGAGGAGGTCCTCCGGCTGGTCGGCGAGCTCCTGCCGCAGCGGTTCCAGGGGCCCCGCGCCCGGCCGTGACCTGCTCCTGCCGCGCGCCGGCGGCCGCCGACTCCCGGGCGCAGGCCCGGCGGTTCGGTCACGGGGAATCGGACCCGGCGGTGCGGGCCCAGCGGTGCGGGCCCAGCGGTGCGGGCCCAGCGGTGCGGGCCCGGCGGTTCAGGCCCGGGTGGCGGCCTGACGGGTGCGGCGGGCGAGGCGGTGCAGGCGCTGGACGGCGACGAAGCGGTGCATCCGGTCGGCCAGTGTCAGGCGGTACTTGAGCCGCAGCTGGCTGCTGAGCCCGGCCAGCCGCTCGGGGCCGATGGCCTGCAGCAGCCGGCTGACGTGCTGCTGGTAGGCCTCGCGGTAGGCGCGGTCGCCGTCCGGGACGGACCAGAAGAACATCGGGATCTCCTCGACCAGGCAGTTGTGGTCGTAGGCGCGCAGGTGCTCGGCGAACTCCGGCTCGGGGCGGGCGGTCAGCCACTGCCGGACCAGTTCCATCGAGCGGACCCGGTCGACCACGCCGCGCGGGTCGGTCTTCTTCTGGGTGATGGACAGGTCGCCGTCCTCGCGCACCCGCCAGTGGTAGATGGGCTCGGCGAGCACGTCGACCCGCTCGGCGAGGAAGTGGTGGGGCACGCTGACCGGGGCGTCCTCGTACAGGATGCCCTCGGGGTACAGGACGGCCGCCGTGTCGAAGAAGGAGCGCCGGTAGACCTTGTTCCAGGCGGTGCGGTCGGTGACCAGGGCGGGCAGTTCGCTGACGTGGGTGCGCAGCCGGGTCTCGCGGAAGGCGCGGCGGTGGCCGTGCGAGGGGGTGAGGCCGGTGGTGCGCAGGCGCAGCGCGTTTCCGGTGACGAAGTCGGATCCGGTCTCGTCCAGCGTGCTGATCATCAGCTGGTAGGCGTGCGGCGGCAGGGTGTCGTCACTGTCGACGAAGGCCAGGTACTCGGTGCCGGGGGTGAGGTGGCGCCAGCCGGTGTTGCGGGCGGCGCCGAGGCCCTTGTTCTCCTGCCGGACCAGCCGGAAGCGTGGGTCGCGGTCGGCGTAGGCCTTGGCGATGACGGGTCCGTCGTCGGTCGAGCCGTCGTCGACCAGGACGCATTCGAAGTCCTCGAAGGTCTGGGCCGCGATCGAGTCGAGGCATTCCCGGAGGTAGCGCTCGACGTTGTAGATCGGGACGACGACGGACAGGCGGGGGGCCATCGGGCGGCGCCTTTCGCTCAGGTGCGGACGGGCCGGGTGGGGCCGGGCGGGTACGCACCGCCGACGGCCGACCACCGGCAGTGGCCCGAATGTAGGGACCTTACAAGACTGTCGGACGAACGGGGAATGGCGTCGAGGCTGCGGGTCGGTGGAGCAGGCGTGCCCGGCGTCAACCGTTGGCACACGCCCTGACCCGAACGGTGCACCCGCCGGCGGGCCGGACGCCGCCCCCGACACGGACACGGACCGACGAGGACCCGGCACGCCCCGGACGGGACCGGACGCCGACCGCCGGGCGGAGGGCCGCGCCGGAGGGCAGCCTGGGAGTACGGCGGCGCCGCCGGTGCCGGGCACCGAGGAGCGGGCATGGACGACACCGACGTACTGGTCGTGGGGGCCGGACCGGTGGGTCTGACCGCCGCCGCAGAGCTGTGCCGCCGTGGTGTGCGGTGCCGGATCGTCGACCGGCTGGACGCCCCGCAGCCGTACGCCAAGGCGGTGGGCATCCAGCCCCGCACCCTGGAGGTCTGGGACGCCATGGGGCTGGTGGGCCGGGCCCTGGACGAG
The DNA here is from genome assembly GCF_040651155.1 of Kitasatospora sp. NPDC048545. Classification (NCBI taxonomy): domain Bacteria; kingdom Bacillati; phylum Actinomycetota; class Actinomycetes; order Kitasatosporales; family Streptomycetaceae; genus Kitasatospora; species Kitasatospora sp. NPDC048545. The sequence goes on along the minus strand of NZ_JBEZIQ010000011.1, from coordinate 155,826 downwards.
GCGGTGCCCCTGCTCGGCCGGCTGGCCTTCGTGGACGGCGAACCCGGCCCGCGCCTCGACCTCGGTCTTCCCGCCGACGTGCCGTACCGCTTCGCCGCGCTGCCCCAGGACGCCACCGAGCGGCTGCTGGCCGAGCACCTGGCCGGCCACGGCGCCGTGGTCGAGCGCGGCACCGAGGTGGTCGGCCTGCGGCAGGACGAGGACGGCGTGCTCGTCGCGCTGGCCGCCCCGGGGGGTCCGCGCGAGCTGTCCGCCCGCTGGGTCGTGGGCTGCGACGGCGCCCACAGCACGGTGCGCCACGCCGCCGGGATCGGCTTCGGCGGCGACGCCTTCCCCGAGCAGTTCATGCTCGGCGACGTCGAGCTGGACTGGGACCTGCCGCCCGGCTACGCCGTGCGCGCCACCGGCGGCGCCGACGGGGAGACGCTGGTGTGCGTCCCGCTGCCCGGCCGGCACCGCTACCGGGTGTCGATGACCGTCCCGCCCGAACTCGCCACCGACGCCGACCCGGTGCGCGGGGTCGCGCACGGGCTGGAGGACGGCCGCACCCCCGAGCTGCGGCACATCCAGCAGGGCCTGGACCGGCTGTCGCCGCGGCCCGCCACCGCCTCCGCGCTGCGCTGGTCCTCGGTGTTCCGGATCAGCCACCGCCTCGCCGAGCGCTACCGCGAAGGACGTCTGCTGCTGGCCGGCGACGCCGCCCACATCCACCCGCCCACCGGCGCCCAGGGCATGAACACCGGGATCCAGGACGCCTTCAACCTCGCCTGGAAGCTCGCCCTCACCGTGCGCGGCGTCGCCACCGGAACCCTCCTCGACAGCTACCACGCCGAACGCCACCCGGTCGGCGAGGAGGTCGTCTCCCGCACCGTGCGCCACGCCCGCACGGGCTTCGACGCCGACCCCGCCGACCCCGCCGACCCGCTGCTGCGCGAGGCCCAGCTCCTCGTCGGCTACCGCGGAGGACCGCTGACCGAGCCCGCCCCGGGCACCCGCCCCGCCCCCGGCGACCGCGCCCCCGACTGCCCGGGCCTCACCCGTCCCCTGACCGCCTACCCGCAGCGCCTGCACGAGCTGCTGCGCGGCACCCGCCACGTCCTGCTGCTGGCCGCGGGCCCCGCCACCGACGCCCCGGCCCTGCACGCCTGCGCGGCCGCCGCCCACGCGGCCGCGCACGGGCTGCTCGACGTGTACGCCGTCCTCGGCCCGGAAGCCCCGGAGTCCCCGCACTCGCCCCACTCGCCGTACTCGACGCAGTCCCCGCGCTCCCCCGCCGCTTCGGAGGGCCTGCGGCTGCCCGTGGTCCACGACACCGCCGGCGCCTTCCACGCCGCCTATCGGCCCGGCGACGGCGAGGCCGTGCTCGTCCGTCCCGACGGCTACCTCGCCGCCCGGCTGCCCGCCGCGGACCCGGCCCGCCTGGTCGCCCACCTGCGCCGCACCTTCGCCCCGGCCTGAGCACCGGCCCGAGCACCGGCACCCGGCCCCGGTGCCGGCCCGAGTGGGCGTCAACTGCGCCCGGGGGTAGCCGGCCGGCGGATCAGGGTCGAGAGCACCCGGTCGTGGACGCCAAGGGCCTGCCGCCGTTCGTCACGGTCACCCCAGCCGACGTCACCGACCGGCACGCGGCGAAGGACGTGCTGTTCCGGCTGCGGCTGACGCACCCGGAGATCACCACCGTCCGGGCCGCCTACGCCCACGCCTACACCGCCCAACTGGTCGGCGGGGCGAAGAAGTACCTGCACCTCACGATCAATACGGTCGACAGTCCCAAGGACGCGAAGGGGTTCGTCGTCCCGTCCCGGCGCCGGGTGGTCGGGCGGTCGCACGCCCGGGTCATGCCCGCCCGCTCGGCGCCGAACTTCGTCACCGGAGTCGGCCGAAGCTGCCGCGTGACCCGGAATCGAGAATGAACGCGCTTCCGCAGGTCGCTGAACCGGGCCGATCCTGATTCCGGCCCCGCCGCGCGAGCGACGGGGCCGGACTCGTTTCCGTGGCGATGCGGGAATGGGTCGACAGATGGTCGGGCCCGATGTCCGGGAGTGCCGTGAGTCGATCCCGGCGGGCAGTGTGACCGCGTTCCCGGCCGAGCACCGTGGCGAATTGTTTTCCCTTGGAGCTTGAGCAGACGTTGAACGGCGAGCTGAGGGCGTTCCGCAGGGGGTCGGGGTCGGGGTCAGGGACGGGCCACGGACGGTGTCCGGGCGGCTCCCTGTAGTGGCGCCATGAGCGACCCGCGACTGATCACCGAGGAGCAGCGCGACCGGCTCGCGGCGGCCTCGACGAGGCCGCCGGGCGGGGGCCTTCCACCTGTCGGTGACGATGGTCGCGGCCGTCGCGCAGCGACCCGACCGTGCGGGCGCGGTCGGGGCGGCGGTGGCCGGGTCGGTGGCCCGGACCGTGGCCGGGTCGGCCGTCGGGTCGCGCGTTCACCCGAACGGAGTAACTTGGTCGTGCTCCACCCGTCACGGTCCGGCCGTCCGAACGACCATCGAAGGACCGTGCGTACGGGACACCATGCGATGAGGTGATGGACATGCGCGAATCGTCGAACGAGGGCGTGCCGGAGTCGGCATCCGGGATGCAGCGCCAGCTCTACTCCGGGTCCGAGCGGCCCTTCGACCCCGAGGACCTCGTGATGGCGTCGGGTCGCGACGTCACCCCCGGGCGCATCGAGTGGGCCCGGCAGGAGATCGAGCGCAAGGGCGCTGCCGCGCTGGAGCGCTACCTCCCCTGAGCGGAACCGGGGCCGGCGGGCGCGGGGCCGACCTGGACGGGTCCGACCGTCCACCGGTGGCACCGCCCCCGCCCCGGCCCCGCGGGACCCCCTTCGGCACGCCCGGTGCGGGCGGTCCGCCCGGCAGGAGGACGCGCCGTGGGCCGTCGCCGCCGGGCCGCGGGCCCCGCCCGGCAGGAGCACGCCCGGCAGGACCCGGGCGACGCCGCGGAGCGGGCTCAGGCGAAGCGCAGGTTCTGGTACGAGCACGCGGAGTTGGTGCCGCTGCCGACGATCGACCGGCCGGCCGGCACCGGGTAGCCGTAGATCCGGCCGCCGGGCGTCGTGCAGCCGACGTCGGCCGTGAGGGCGGGAGGGCCGGAGCGACGGCACCCCGCCACTGGCCACGCTCCACCCCGGTATGACCGGGCGTCAACGTCGGCCGCCCGCAGCCGGGAGCAGTCCGCGTGCACCGCCGCCCCGGCGGGAGCGGGGCGCGACCGGCCGCGCCCGGTGGTACGCCCGCCCAGCCGCCCGCACCCGCTCCCCGCACCACCCGGGTGCGGCCCGGGTACGGCCCCGGCACTGCCCGGCGGCGTCCGTTGTCAGTGCCGGTGGTGATGATGCTGTCCATGAACGACGCCGCTCTGCTCACCCCCGGCGACTACGCCGACGCCGTTGCCACCGCCGTCCGGGCGGCCGCCGCCTACTACACCGACGGCGGCACACCGCTCGGCGACGACGAGTACGACGCCCTGCTGCGCTCCGTCGCCGCCTACGAGGAGGCGCACCCGGGCGAGGTGCTGCCGGACTCCCCCACCGGGAAGGTCGCCGGCGGCGCCGTCGGGGGCGACGTGCCGCACAGCGTGCCGATGCTGTCGCTGGACAACGTCTTCTCGGCCGAGGAGCTGGCGGACTGGGCGGCCGGGCTGGAGCGCCGGCTGGGCCGCCCGGTGGCCGCCTGGTGCGTGGAGCCCAAGCTGGACGGCCTGGCGGTGGCCGCCCGCTACCGCGCCGGGCGCCTGCACCGGCTGATCACCCGCGGCGACGGCCTGGCCGGCGAGGACATCAGCCACGCCGCGGACGCGGTGCTGGGCCTGCCCGCCGTGCTCGCCGAGCCCGTCGACGTCGAGCTGCGCGGCGAGGTCCTGCTGACCCGCGAGCAGTTCGAGCACGCCAACGAGGTCCGCACCGCGCACGGTGCCGTCCCCTTCGCCAATCCGCGCAACGGCGCCGCCGGCACCCTGCGCGCCAAGGACCGTCCCTACCGCGTCGAGCTGACCTTCTTCGGTTACGGCGCGGTCGGCCTCGACGACGACCTCACCCACAGCGCCCTGCTGGAGCGCCTGGCCGCCCTGGGGGCGAACACCGCCGCCGTCACCGCCGCCCACCCGCTGCGCTGCGCCACGCTGGAGGAGGCCCAGCGGCGCGTCGACGAGATCGCCGCGCTCCGCTCCGGGCTGCCGTTCGGCATCGACGGGGTGGTGGTCAAGGCGGACTCCGCGGCGGACCGGCGGGAGGCCGGTTCCGGTTCCCGGGCGCCGCGCTGGGCCGTGGCCCGCAAGCTCGCCGCCGAGCACAAGGTGACCCGGCTGCTGGACGTCGAGTGGAACGTCGGGCGCACCGGCATCATCGCCCCGCGCGCCGTGCTGGAGCCGGTCGTCATCGACGGTGTCACCGTCACCTACGCCACGCTCCACAACCCCGCCGACATCACCCGGCGCGGTCTGATGCTGGGCGACCGGGTCTTCGTCTACCGCGCCGGGGACGTCATCCCGCGCGTCGAGGCGCCGCTGGTCGAGGAGCGCACCGGCGACGAGCGGCCGATCGCCTTCCCCGAGGCGTGCCCGCGCTGCGGTGACGCGATCGACCGGGAGGAGCAGCGCTGGCGCTGCGCGCGGGGCCGCAACTGCCAGGTGGTGGCGTCGATCGGCTACGCCGTGGGCCGTGACCAGCTGGACATCGAGGGCCTGGGCGGCACCCGCGCCGTCCAGCTGGTCGAGGCCGGTCTGGTCGCCGACCTCGCCGACCTGTGGACGCTCACCCGCGAGCAGCTGCTCTCCCTGGAGCGGATGGGCGAGACCAGCACCGACAACCTGCTCGCCGCGATCGAGTCCGCCCGCAGCCGCCCGCTGAACCGGGTCTTCTGCGCGCTCGGCGTGCGCGGCACCGGGCGCACCATGTCCCGCCGGATCGCGGCCCACTTCGGTTCGATGGCCGCGGTCCGCGCCGCGGACGCCGACACCCTGGCCCAGGTCGACGGCATCGGCACCGAGAAGGCCCGGGTGATCGTCGCCGAACTCGCCGAACTCGCACCGCTGCTGGACCGCCTCGCGGCCCAGGACGTGGGAACCGCCGTCACCGCGCCGCAGGTGCCCGTCGCGGCGGCCGCCGAGGGGGCAGCCGAGGGGCCGGCGGCGACGGACGGAGGGGGCGCGGGCCTGCTCGCGGGCGAGGCCGTCGTCGTCACCGGCAGCATGACCGGCCCGCTCGCCGCGCTGTCCCGCAACGAGATGAACGAGCTGATCGAGCGCGCCGGCGGCAAGGCGTCCTCGTCCGTCTCCAAGCGCACCACCCTGCTGGTGGCGGGTGAGAAGGCCGGTTCCAAGCGGACCAAGGCGGAGGAGCTCGGCATCCGGATCGTCACCCCCGACGACTTCGCCGTCCTCGTCGCCGACCACCTGCCCGGGGCCTGACGGACGGTCCACCGCGGATCCCGTCCGGGCCGGGCCCGGACGGGATCCGTCGTGTCCGGGGAGCGCCCCGGCGGGTTCCGCCGGCCCCGGGGGCGGCCGGAACCGCGCGGGGCCGATCACCGTCTCCATGGCGAAGGTTCCTACGTACGACAAGCAGTTCCACGGGGGGTGGACATGGCGGACGACAGTGTCCTCTGGTCGGTGATCGGGGTCGCCGCGTCGGGTCTGGGGGCGGCGGCCCTGACCGGGGTGGTGCTCAAGGTCCGGCTACGGGCGCGGACCCTGGCGCAGGGGCTGACGGCGCAGGCCCGGTGCCTCGACACCTATGTGACGGTGGAGACCCGGGGAACCGGGACGGACCGACACACCTCCTCCGACCGGCACGTGATCATCGGGTTCACCACACCGGACGGCCAGGACGTCCGGTTCCGGGACACGTCCGGCGTCCCGCGGGTGCGGGGCGACCGGGTTCCGATGCGGTACCTGCCGGAGCGGCCGCGGCAGGCGGTGATCGCCGACCAGCACCCGTCGGGCGTCACCGCCCCGCTGGTCGCGGGGGCCGTGGTCGGCCTGGCGGCCGTCGGCATCGGGGTGGCCGCCGCCGTGGCCGGCTTCGGGGGCGGGCCCGGCGGGGCGGGTGCCGACGCCCCGGCGCCGCTGACGTCCCCGGGTCCGAACTTCCCGGACCACGGGTTCCCCGACTCGGGGTGGGGCCCCAGCGGTTTCCCCACCTTCGCCGTCTGCACCCCGGGGTCCTCCAACCCCCTGTGCTTCGGCATGTTCTCCGGTCCGCCTTCGGCCCACTGAACGCCGGGCGGGCGGGGGCGTCGGTGGACGCGCCCCGCCCGCGTGGTCCGGCGGCCGGTCGGGCGGCGGTGGATCAGGGGGCGGTGAAGGTGACCTGGTCGACGGTCCAGAAGGCGCTGTTGGTGCCGGTGTGGCGGAACCGGAAGCGGGCGGTGGCGGCGCCGGCCGGGACGGTGCCGGGCAGGTGCTCGACGGTGTTGAGGTCGCTGCGGTAGGACTTCACGAGCTGCGGGGCGCCGTTGTCGAAGACCACGTACAGGTCGCCGGTCTGCGGGCCGTCGACCTTGTGGTCCGTGGCGAAGGAGATCGTGCCGCGGCCCGGGCCGGCCACCGGGTAGGCGGGGCTGACCAGGGTGGAGTCGAACTGGCCGGCGCCGTGCGCCTTGTCGTCCCACTCGTCGGAGTCGGCGACGGCGAACACGTTGCGGGCGCGCACGTTGGTCTCGCGGGACTGGCCGAGCTGGGTGGCGGTCCAGAACTCGGTCGTCGCCGGGCCCAAGATCGAGCAACCGCTGTCCCTGACCAGCTACACCGAGGGCGTCACCCGCCAGGGCCTGCGCCCCGGCCGGGGGCTGGCTCCCGTCGGCCGCGGAAGCGGGGCCGCCGAGGCGGGCGGGCCCGGTGGCCTCGGTGGGCTCGGTGGGCTCGGGCGGGCCGGTGGGCTCGGCTGGGCGGGTCACGGCGGGCCCGCGGCCGTTTCCGCCGGGCGGCGGCGGGTGATCCCTTGCGGCCAGGGCGGCGGTGCGTCCATCCCCGCCGCCGCGTCACCCGAGTCATCCCCGTCGCCGTCCGGAGGCCCCGCCGTGTCCCTGCGCTCCCGCCGCTGCTCACCCCCCTCCCGCCATGACCGCCCCGCTCGCCCCGCTCCGCTGTCCGCCCGCCCCGGGCGCGCGGCCGCCGCCCTGCTCACCGCCGTGCTGGCGCTGGCACCCGCCGGGCCCGCCTCGGCCGCGCCCCGGGACGACGACGACCTCGCGCTGCGGGCCCGGCTGCAGGAGCTGGTCGACCGTCCGGACGGCCCGCCCGGGGCGATCGCGGTGCTCCGCGACGGCGACCGGGTGCGGGTGTACCGGGCCGGGACGGCCGAGGTCGGCACCCGCCGGCCGCCCCGGATCGACGACCACATGCGCCTGGCGAGCGCCGCGAAGGCGTTCAGCGGCGCCGTCGCACTGCGCCTGGTCGACTGCGGGCAGCTCGGGCTGGACGACACGATCGCCGAGCGGCTGCCCACGCTGCCCGCCGCCTGGGGCGCGGTGACGCTGCGCCAGCTGCTCCAGCACACCAGCGGGCTGCCGGACTACAGCAACGCGCCGGACTTCGTCGCCCTGATCCGCGCCGACCCGCACCACGTGTTCGACTCCCGGCACCTGCTGGACTTCGTCGCCGACGAGGACCTGGAGTTCACCCCCGGCTCGCAGTACCACTACTCCAACTCCGACAACATCGCCGTCGCCCTGATGGCCGAGGCCGTCACCGGGCAGCGCTACGAGGACCTGCTGGCCGCCGAGGTCTACCGGCCGCTGGGGCTGAGGCGCACCAGCCTGCCCTCCGGCTACGAGCTGCCCGAGCCGTACCTGCACGGCTACGCCGTCCAGCCGCCCGAGCCGCCGGAGGACGTCAGCACCCTGTTCGGCGCCTCGGGCGCCTGGGCCTCGGGCGGCGTCGTCTCCACCCCGAGGGACTTCAGCGCGTTCGCGGCCGGGTACGCGGGCGGCCCGCTGATCTCCGCCGCGACCCGACGCCAGCAGCGGGCCTTCGTCGAGGGCGCCTCCGAGCCGGCCGGCCCGGGCGCCAACCGGGCCGGGCTGGCGATCTTCGAGTACTCCACCCGGTGCGGCGTGGTGTACGGGCACACGGGCAACACCGCGGGCTACACCCAGTTCGGCGCGGGCACCCCGGACGGGCGGCGCAGCGTGACCGTGTCCGTCACCACGCAGGTCAACGAGCGGGTCGCCCCGGACCTGCTGGCGCAGCTGCGCGCGGTCGAGGAGGACTTCGTCTGCGCGCTGTCGGCCGGCTGAGGCCCGCTCCCGCGCCGGCCGGGCCGCCAACTGTCTTAGCCGACCCGTAGGTTGGTCCGGCCGGCGCCCTGCCGGCGCCCGTCCCCGCGATCACCGCACCTCCGGGAGTCCGTGATGACCTCCGCCGCCGAGCACGGCGTCGCCCTGACCGAGCGCGCCGTCGCCGCCGTCCGGGCCGATCCGCAGCGCCTCGTCCTCGCCCACGACCGCTTCGCCGGGCCGTGGGTGGACGGGCGGCCGCGGCCGGTGGCGCCGGAGGTGCTGGAGCGCGCGGTGTTCCCGAGCGGGCGGCCGCTGCCGCCGAGCCTGCGGCGGTGGCTGGCGTACGACAGCGGGATGCTGCGGCGCTTCGGGTGGTTCGCCGAGGAGGGCGCGGACGGCGTGGACGCGCTGGTGTTCACGCCGCGTCCGCTCGGAGAGATCGCGACCGCGGAGTTCGGCGAGGGGTGGGGGGCGCCGTTCGGGGCGCTGTCGGAGCGCTTCGACGAGTGCTTCCTGCTGCCCGGCGGGTCGGACTCGCGCCGGGTGCTGGCGACCGGGCAGGCCGACGAGCACGGCGAGTACCCGGTGTTCGCGCTGGACGTCGACGACCTGCCCTGCATCGAGCTGATGTACCCGGGCCTGGACGTGTACCTCGCCGACACCGCCGGGCTGCCGCTGCGGCGCGGTCGGGGCTACTCCGGGCTCGCCGCCGACCCGGTGTACCTGCGCCGGATGCACGCCCACGCCCGGAGCCGCTTCGGCGGGCAGTTCCACGAGCTGTGCCTGGACTGGCCGGCCTGACCGGCCGTCCTGCCGTCGCGGCGGGAAACACGACAGGAGCGGAAGTCGAGAACGACTTCCGCCCCTGTCCATTGGAGCGCCGGGCCCGGATCGAACGAACCCCTCCCACTGAAAGTGGGCGTGCTACCACTGCACCACCGACGCCTGGCCGGCGGTTCCCGACCGCTTCCGCGATCTTGTCCCGCCGACGGGGACGAAGTTACCAGCTCATGATCGGAAGAGGAAAATCGGGCGGGACGTCCCCGCCGACGGCGGGGGGAGGCAACGGGAGAGGAAGCGGTGGACGTGACCGCGAGGACGGGGAACGTGCTCCGGGGCGAGGACGTGCCCGCGAGGGAACGCTTCGACTACTGGCGGGAGTTGATCGGCCGCACCCGGGCCAGCGAGGTGACCAGCGCGCATGCCGACGACTTCCGGGCGGAGATGCGGCGCCTGGAACTCGGGCCGGTGACGCTCCTGCGGACCTCCTTCCCCTCCACCCGGTTCCGGCGCACCGCCGGCATGGTGCGGCGCTCGGACCCCGAGGTGTACCACCTGACGCTGCTGCTGGACGGCGGCCTGGCGCTGACCCGCGACGCCCGGGGCCGCACGGAGACCTTCACCCCGGGCGACCTGCACGTCCTCGACAGCTCGGACCCCTTCGACCTGCGGGCCTCCCCCGCCCCCGGCCGGGCGGACCGCCGGGTCGAGGCCGTCGGCATCGACTTCCCCACCTGTCTGCTGCCGCTCCCGCCGCAGCGGCTGCGTGAGCTGCTGGGCCGGGGGTTCTCCGGCCGCGAGGGCACCAGCGCGCTGCTCGCGGACTTCCTCGTCGGCCTCGACCGGCAGGCCGCCCTGCTCGGCGACGCCGAGGCGCCCCGGCTGGGAACCGTCGTGGTCGACCTGGTCGCGGCCTGGCTGGCCCGGGAGCTGGACGCCGAAGCCGCGCTGCCGGACGACGCCCGCCGGCGCGCCCTCGTGGAGAACGTCCGCACCTTCGTCCGGCGCAACCTCCACGACCCCGAACTCACCCCGGCCGTGATCGCCGGCGCGCACCACCTCTCGGTCAGCTACCTGCACCGCCTGTTCACCCGGCACGGCGACGGCGAGACGCTCGCCGCCTGGATCCGGAGCCTGCGCCTGGCGAAGGCCCACCGCGACCTCGCCGACCCCGCGCTGCGCGGCCTGCCGGTCCAGGCCGTCGCCGCCCGCTGTGGCATCCCCCGCGCCTCCGACCTCAGCCGCGCCTTCCGGGCCGCGTACGGGCTCTCGCCCAGCGAACACCGCCGCCGGGCGCTGGCCGAGCGCGCGGACGACGACCACGCGGGCGGATGACAACGGAACGGACGGGCCCGCGGGCGGGTGACCGGGCGGACCGTCGACGCAGTGCCAAGGAACTGTCGACGCAGTGCCAACACCGCCGGACCGCGCCCTGGCATCCTCCACGGTGGACGCCGGCGGCCCGGCACGCCACGGGGGAGCGTGCCGGGCCGCCGGTCGCACGGCCGCCCGTGCGGGGGGCAGACGCAACCGACCCGGCCGCGCAGGGCGGTGGTGTCCGGCGGGCAGTGGACCCGCACGTTCCGGAAGGCCGTGTACGGGCCGGCTGTCCGCGTGGTGCCGTTCGAACAGCTCGCGTTCACCCACCACTTGGTGGTGCCGGTGGCCGAGCAGGAGCTGGTGAAGGACTGCTGGGTGCCGTCGCTGCCGAAGGTGCCGGTGCTGCAGTCGACGCCGAGCACGGCGGCGGGCGGGGCGGTCCGGGCCTGGGCGGCGGGGGCCTGCCGGACGGCGCCCGCCCCGCCCGGGTGTCACGCGGTCAGCCGGCCGGGGCGCCGGACGGGGAGGGCGGTGTGGTCGCGGGCGGCCGGGCGTCGCCGGCCTCGCCGGCCCAGGCGCCGATGCCGAGGCGGCCGGTGGTGCCCAGGTCGAGTTCCGGGGTGAGCGTCACCGGGGCCGCGTCCGGGGTGGCCCGGACCCGGACGTAGGGGGCGTTCACCGGGGCGCCGTCCCCCGTGGTGTTGCGCCACACCAGGGTGGCGCGGGCGCCCTCGCCCGGGCGCAGCGCGATCTTCTGCGGCGGGGTGTCCGCGCCGGTGCCGGTGGCGATCTCGGCGCCGCCGGACAGCAGTCGTACGCCGTCGACGGGCCGGTGGTCGACGTCGAGCAGTTGCAGGGTCGGGTAGCCGTCGAGGGTCACTGCGGCCGTGCCGCAGTTGCGCAGGTGCAGGCCGACCACGCGCAGGCCCATCGCGGCGTCTCCCTCGTCCGCGTACAGGCGCAGGCCGGACGCCGGGCAGGGGCCGCCGGGTTGCGGGGCCTCGGCGCTGGGGACGCTGCGGACCTTGACGATCTTCAGCTGTGCGCCGGTGGCCGGCCGGGTGCGGTCGGACGGGGACAGGTCGATCCGCCGCTTCTCGGTGGCCCCCGGGGCGAGCGCGGTGACGGTGTGCGTCACGGTGTCCAGTGCGGCGCCGGTCGCCGAGAGGCGGCTGAACACCACGGTGACGTCGGACGGTTCGGCGTCCGGGTTGGTCACCTCGTACTCGGCGCAGACCGGGCCGACGGCGGCGATCCGCACCCCGCGCTGGGCGAGCCCGGACGGCTCCTGGGCGCCGGTGGGCGACGGCAGCGGTGTCCCGCACGGCCCGACGGTGCCGGACGCCGTCGGGGTGCCGTCCGCCCCGGCCGCGCCGGTCGCGCCGGCCACCCGGGAGCCGCAGCCGGTGAGCAGCGCGACGGCCGCGGCGGCGGCCGCGGCGAGTGCGGCCGACCGGCGGGCCGTCAGGAGGGCCGGGTGTTTCTCGAACTGACGCATCGGGCGAGTCGATCATGCTCCGCGCCCGAACGGCTGTGAGCCGGGCCACTCCGCGTGCAACAGGTCTGCAATGGTCCGGGGTTCGGGCGCGGGCGGGCCCCGGCTCCCCGGGGCGGGGGCCGGGGCCCGGGGGTGCCGGAGAACAGCAGCGGAGAGCAGCGCCGGAGAACAGCGGCGGAGCAACGGCGGCAGGGGCAAGGGCGGCAGGGGCGGTGCCGGAGCCGGCCTCAGAGGCGGTCGGCGTCGAGGACGGCCTGGACGAAGGCGGCGGGCGCCTCCTGGGGCAGGTTGTGGCCGACCTCCGGGAGGGTGCGGTGCAGGTAGGGGCCGGTGAAGTACTGCCGGTAGGCCGAGCCGTCGCCGGGGGCCGTGAAGGGGTCGCGCCCGGGGTCGAGGGTGACGGTGGGCACCGCGATCCGGGGGCGGGCGGCGAGCCGCTGCTCCAGGCGGTCGTAGCGGCGCTCGCCGTCGGCCAGGCCCAGGCGCCAGCGGTAGTTGTGGATGACGATCGCCGGGTAGTCGGGGTTGTCGAAGGCGGCGGCGGTGCGCTCGAAGACGGCGTCGTCGAAGGCCCAGGTGGGCGAGACGTCCTCCCAGACCAGGCGGCACAGGGCGCGCCGCTTGTCCCGGTCCTCCATGGCCAGGCGCCCGCGCTCGGTGGCGAAGTAGAACTGGTACCACCAGGTGTGTTCGGCGGCGGCCGCCAGCGGCTCCTTCTGCTTCTCGACGTCGGTGATCAGGTACCCGCTGACCGACACCAGCGCCTTGACCCGGTCGGGCCACAGCGCGGCGACGATGTCGGCGGTGCGCGAGCCCCAGTCGAAGCCGGCCAGCACCGCCCGGCCGATCCCCAGCGCGTCCATCAGCGCGACGACGTCCAGCGCCACCGCGGCCTGCTGGGCGTTGCGGGGCGTACGGGCGGACAGGAAACGCGTCGGGCCGTGCCCGCGCAGGTAGGGGACGATCACCCGGTAGCCCTGCGCGGCGAGCAGCGGGGCGACGTCGACGTAACTGTGGATGTCGTACGGCCAGCCGTGCAGGCAGATGACCACGGGGCCGTCCGCCGGGCCGTCCTCGGCGTAGCCGACGTCCAGCACCCCGGCGCGGACCTGCCCCCGCCGGGCGAACCCGGTCCGCCCGGCGGGGGCGCCGCCCGGCGCGGCCTCCGGTGCGGGGGCCGTAGGTGCGGGGGCCGTAGGTGCGGGGGCCTCCGGTGCGGCCTGCGCGGCCTGGGGCAGGGCGGCCAGGGACAGCGCGCTCGCGCCCGCCCCGAGCCCGACGGCCCTGGTGAAGGTGCGCCTGTCGATCATGCTCGTTCCTCCGTCGTGCGTCGCGTCGGCCGGCCCCGCGGACCGGCGGCCGGCACCACCCACTGTGGTCCGCGGGGCGGTCGCGCACATCGGTCACTTGACGCTGGGCCGGCCGACGGAGGCACCGCAGGATGACCGAACCGGGCCGACGCGCTCAGGCCCCGCGCAGGAGTTCGAGCTCGTCGGCCCGGCGGTGGTCCTTGGGCCGCCCGAGGGCGCGCCGCATGCGGATCAGGTCGTCCAGGGCGACGTACCGCACCGTCAGGCCCGCGGCGTCGGTGGCGGTCAGGGCCCGCCCCAGGCAGGCGGCCGTGTCCAGGCCGCCCCACGGCACCGCGGGCGTGCACAGGTCACCGCTCGCCCCGGCCACCCGGTAGGAGCCCACCGGGCGGCCGAGGTCGGGTGGTTCGGCGCAGCCCGCCGCGGTGAGGGCCGCGCGCAGGGCGCGGGCCTCGGCGGGGGTGCCGTCCCAGAGCAGGTCGAGGTCGCCGGTCGGCTCGACGGAGCCGTGCATGATGCCGGCGACCTGGCCGACCACGACGGCGCCCGACCCGGCCTCCTGCAGGGCGCGCAGGAACGGCAGCGGGTCGAACCCGATCGCCCCGTCGGTGGCGAAGGTCCCGTCGTGGACGTCGGCGTCGCCGGGCCGGCGGCCGGTGGGCGTGCGGTCACGGGTGAGTTCACCCGTACGGCGGACGGCCTCGCGCAGCCGGGGGATCGCGGTGTCGGTCATCCCCCCATCCAAGCCGCTGCGCCCCGCCGGCGCCGCCGGATTCCCCGGCCCGGTACGCGAGTCCGACGGCGGACCCTATGACCGGTAGCGGTAGCGGATCCGGCCGCGGGTGAGGTCGTAGGGGCTGAGCTCCACGAGCACCCGGTCGTGCGGGAGGATCTTGATGTGGTTCTTGCGGACCTTGCCGCTGATGTGGGCGAGCACGATGTGCCCGTTGGCCAGCTCCACCCTGAAAGTGGCATTGCGCAGGCACTCGGTGACGGTGCCTTCGACTTCGATTCCGTCTGCTGTCTTGGCCATGTCTCTCACCTCTCCGTTCGGTGGTCGGTCGTCGGTTGTCGCACGGTGTCGTCAGTCGTCGTCAGTCGTGTCGGTCCTCGTCGGTCGTCGGTCGTCGGTCCTCGTCGGTCGTCAGTCCTCGTCAGTCGTCGTCAGTGTCGGACGAGTTCGAGGGTCGCGCCCGCGCGGCGGGCGCCGATGCCCTCGACGAGGGCGGTGGCGGCCGTGTTGGACTCCGCCACGTCGGCCCAGGCCGAGGCGGTGCCGGCCCGGTGCATCGATTCCAGCGCGTGGGCCAGCAGCACGCGGGCGATGCCGCGGCGCCGGTGGTCGGCGCGGACGGCGAGCATCCCGATCCGCGGCCGGCGGAGCGGGGCCACCCGCAGCAGTCCGACGTACTCGCCGTCCTGCAGCGCCACCGCGTAGCGGGCGGGGTCGACCACCGTGGTGCCGGCCGGGCAGGGCAGCACCTGGGCCGGCATCGCCGGCCAGCCGGGGCCCGCCTCGACCTCGGCGTGGACGATCCGGTCCAGGGCGCTCAGCGGGCCCTCCTGTGCCTGCCCGGCGGGCAGGACGGTCACGCCCGCCGGGGGCCGTACCGCGCCGAGGCCGGTGGCCTGCGGGTCGGTGGGCAGCAGATAGCCCCGCTCACGGCGGACGGTGGTGAAGCCGGCCCGCTGCCAAGCGGCCGTGGTGTCCCGGTCGGCCTCGTCGGTGAGGGTGTGCAGCGGTTCGGGCAGGTCGGCCGACATCGCCGCGGCGACGCGGTCGAAGACCTCGTCGTGCCACGCGTCGACGCTGACGAAGAGCCGCCCGTCGGGCCGGCGCGAGGCGTCACCGGAGCCGACCACGCGGTCGTCCTGCACGGCGTGCCACTGGGTGTCCGAAATCCGGGTGACCACGACCGCGCGGTCGCCGGTGCCCGGGAGGGGGCGCGCCGGGTCCGCGTGCAGCGGGTTCGGACGCGCGGGGTTGACGTGTTCGGGGTTCATGGGTGGTGCCTTTCGGGAGTGCCTGCTCTGAGGCGCTCCCGGGGCGACACCTATGTCAACCGCCCACCGTGACGGAAAGGGGGAGCACCCACATGGATACGGCCTTCATGGGTCTCACCTCCTCGCGTTCTCTCACGGCTGCGCAGACCGTAGCAGTCGCGGGCCCCCGGTCCCAACCGGTTTACGGCCGGCACCTCCGGGAGCGGCACCGCCCGGGGCGGGGATCAGTCCGGGTAGGCGTAGCGGTTGAGGGTGTCGATGAGGGTCTCGACCAGGTCGCCGAACGGTGTGATCTCCCAGTCGCGCTCGCGGTCGAAGCAGTCCCCGGACAGGAGGACGTCGGCGAGTTCGTCGGTCAGCACCTGGGCGTCCTCCTCCCCGGGCGGGGTGTCCGGGTCGAGGCTCACGCCGCCGGACTCGGCGGCGCCGCGCAGCAGTGCGAGGGACTCCTCGGGGCCGGTGAACCAGGCGGGGCGGTCGGGGGCGGGCACGGTGCGCTCCTGCGGGGTCGGACGGTCGGCGGTACGGGCCTGCGGCCGGCGAAGGCGGCCGATGGTATCCGGGCGTCGCGCTGCGGCCCGCGGACGGGCCGTACGGGCGCGGCCCGCGGACGGGCCGTACGGACAGGTGTACGGGCGCGGCGCGCGGTCTGACGGCGGGGCACCGCCGCTGTCCCGCAGGATGAGACGCCCCGTCCCACCCCGGCGGGTTTCTGCCAGCATGCGGGGCATGCAGCAGCAGCTGATTACCAGCGGCGGCGTGCCGGCACCGTGCCGGGAGGCGTGAACCTCCCCGGCCCACCGCCCGCACGCAGACCTCTCGCGCTCCGCGAGGGGTCTTTCTGCTTTCCCGGCCCGCCAGTCCCATCCACAGACAGGACCGTCGCCATGGAACACACCCGGCTCACCGTCATCCTGCGCCCCACCACCGGGACGCTCGCCCGGCTCGCCTCCACCCTCAACAACCACCGGGTCCTGGACCTCGCGTTCACCACCGCGGCGCCGGCCTCGGCCCGGGCCGTCGTGCGCGTCCCGCGGCCCGAGGCCGTCCGCGTCCAGCAGAAGCTGCGCCGGATGGTCGACGTGCTCGACGTGGCCCTGGAGCCGGCCGGCTCCGACGAGGGCGCGGCCCCGCAGGCCCCCGCGCCCTCCCCCGTCCGCTCCCCCCGGCCCGCCGAGGCGGCCGCGGTGTGACCGCCGGCCCGGCGGTCACGGCGGCCAGGCGGCGCGGCGGGCCTGGTCGGTGATGTTGCGGGCCATGGCACCGAAGACCAGGCCGTGGAAGGGCGCCATCGACCACCAGTAGGCGTGGCCGGCCAGGCCGTGCGGGTGGAACAGGGCGCGCTGGCGGTAGCGCGTGCCGCCGTCCCCGTCGGGGGTGACCCGCAGTTCAAGCCAGGCCAGGCCGGGCAGGCGCATCTCGGCCCGCAGGCGCAGCAGCCGGCCGGGCTCGATCTCCTCGACCCGCCAGAAGTCGAGGGCGTCGCCGACCCGCAGGTGGTGGCGGTCGCGGCGGCCGCGGCGCAGGCCGACGCCGCCGACGAGGCGGTCGAGGATGCCGCGCAGGGCCCAGGCGTAGGGCAGCGAGTACCAGCCGTTGTCGCCGCCGATGCCTTCGACCACCCGCCACACGGCGGCGGGTGCGGTGGCGACGCGTCGTTCGCGCAGGTCCTGGTAGAGGCTGCCGCCGGCCCAGTCGGGATCGGTGGGCAGCGGGTCGCTGGGGGCGCCGGGCAGTGAGGCGGAGGACCAGCGGGTGGTGACCCCGGCGTCGCGGATGCGGTGCAGGGCGAGTTCGACGGCGCGGTCGAAGCCGGTGAGGCCGGCCGGCGGGTCGGGGATCCAGCGGGCGATGTCGTGCTCGTGGCAGACCACCTCGTGGCGCAGCGACTCCACCAGCGGGCGGGCGAGCGGGCCGGGGACGGGGGTGACCAGGCCGACCCAGAGGCTGGACAGGGCCGGGGACAGGACGGGCACGGGCAGGATCACCCGCCGGGGCAGCCCGGCCGCGCGGGCGTAGCGGAGCATCATCGTGCGGTAGGTCAGGACGTCCGGTCCGCCGATGTCGAAGGCCCGGTCGACCTCGGGCGGCAGGGCCGCGGCGCCGACCAGGTAGGACAGCACGTCGCGGACGGCGACGGGCTGGATGCGGGTGTCGACCCAGCGGGGGGTGACCATGACGGGCAGGCGTTCGGTGAGGTAGCGGAGCATCTCGAAGGAGGCGGAGCCGGAGCCGATGATGACCGCGGCCCGCAGTTCGGCGGTGGGCACGCCGGCGGAGCGCAGGACCCGGCCGACCTCGGCGCGCGAGCGCAGGTGCGGGGAGAGCTCGGCCTCGGGGACGCCGGCGGGCAGCAGTCCGCCGAGGTAGACGATCCGGGTGACCCCGCCCGCTGCGGCGGCGCGGCCGAAGGCGCGGGCGGCGCGCCGGTCGGTGTCCTCGAAGTCGGCTCCGGTGCCGAGCGAGTGGACCAGGTAGTAGGCGACGTCGACGCCGTCGAAGGCACCGTCGAGGGTCTCGGGCCGGGTGACGTCGCCGGGGGCGGCCTCGACCTCGGCGCGCCAGGGCTGGTCGCGCAGGCGCCCGGGGTCGCGGGCCAGGCAGCGCACCCGGTACCCGGCGGCGAGGAGTTCGGGCACCAGCCGTCCGCCGATGTAGCCGGTGGCTCCGGTGACCAGGCAGCGCCGTCCGGTCGGGGCTGGCTCGTCCACTGTCGGCTCCTTTCCTGCTGCTGCGGCGGGGTTGTCCGGGCAGGGCCCGGTCCGTGCGGGGTCCGCCCGGGGTCCGGGCGGGGCCGTTCCGGGGCGGCCCGGTCAGCGCAGCAGTCGTTCCAACTGGTCGAGGGCGGTGGCCAGGTCACGGGGTCTCAGGGTGCCCGGGGGGCGGCGGGGGCCGGCCCAGCCGGGGCCGGCCGCGAGCACGACGGGCCCGGTGCGGGCGCCGTGGGGGCCCCAGGTGGTGCGGGCGACGTGGTGGGCCAGCGTCCGGTCGGCGGTGCGGGCGACCTGGGACCAGAGCAGGACGGCCGGCGGTCCGGTGCGGCGCACCGCTTCCAGGAGCGCCTCGGGGGGCAGGGCGGGGCCGAACATGCGGAACGGCAGGCCGCGTTCGGCCAGGCCGGCGGCGACGGCCTCCAGCGGCAGGGAGTGCAGTTCGGTGGGCATGCCGGCGAGCAGCACGGCCGGGCCGGACGGCGGGTCGGCCCGGTCGCAGGCCCGGCGCAGGGCGGCGGCGACGTGCCAGGACAGCAGGTGTTCGACCTCGACGCAGCGTTCGCCCTCGACGGCCCACTTGCGCCCGGCCGCCCGCAGGGCCGGGGTCATGACCTCGGTCCAGGCGGTGACGGCGCCGAGGTCGTCGATGCTGCGGCGCAGGATGCGGGCGATCTCGGGGGCGTCGAGGCGTACGGCGGCGCGGGCCAGCCCCCGGCACTCGGGGCGGACGGTGCCCACCGGCAGGGTGTTGCCGCCGGGGGCGGGCACGGTCCGGGACGGCCCGGGCGGCGCGCTCGGGGCCCGGTCCGGGGCGGCGGCGCCGGCGGGCGCGGACGGGTCGGCGGTGCCGGCGGGCGCGGACGGGTCGGCGGTGCCGGCGGCCAGGGCGACGCGGGCGGCCTCGGCGGGGGTGACGCCGCGGGCGGTGAGGCGGCACATCTCCTCCAGCACGGCCACGTCGTGCGGCTCCCACCGGCGGTGCCGCCCGGGGTCGCGGTGGGCCGGGCCGATGCCGTAGCGGCTCTCCCAGGACCGGATGGTGGTGGGCGAGACGCCGAGCCGGCGGGCGAGGGCTCCGGTGGTCAGTGCGGCGGCAGCCGCGACGGTGGGGGCGGTCACGGCCGTGAGCCTACGGCGGGGCGCGCCGGCGCGCCGCTCGGACGCGGGGACCGGCGGGGCGGGGGCAGGGGGGCGTCGCCGAGGTGGCCGCGCAGTTGCCGCAGGGCGTCGCGGATGCGGGTCTTGACGGTGCCCGGGGGGGCGCCGATCCGGGCGGCGGCCTGGGCCTGGGTGCAGCCGCCGAAGTAGACCAGGAGCAGGCATTCGCGCTGGGCGTCGCTCAGCACGGTCAGGGCGCGCCGGACGCGGTCGCGTTCCAGGGCTTCCTCGACGCGGTCGGCGACCCGGTCGAAGTCGGGGGTGTGGTCGCGCAGGGCGGCGGTGCGGTCGCGGTCGGCGGCGGCCCGGGCGGAGCGGACGCGGTCGACGGCGCGCCGGTGGGTGAGCACCCAGGGCAGGACCTCGCCGCGCTCGGGGCGGTAGCGCGGCGCTTCCCGCCACACCTGCCAGAACACCTCCCGGGCCACCTCCTCGGCCTGGGCGCGGTCGCGCAGCACCCGCAGGACCAGGGCGAGGACGGGGGCGGCGGCGGTGCCGTAGAGGGCCTCGAAGGCCCGTTCGTCGCCGCGCGCGGTCCGGGCCATCAGCGCGCGCAGCCCGGGCCGCCGGTCCGCGGACGTCCCGGCGCCGGGTGCCTCGGGGGTCGGCACCCCGGCGCCGGGGGCTTCGGGGGCGCTCGCGCCGGGTCGCCGGTCGATCGTCGCCTGCACACTCCGACCGTCCCGCAGCGGAACCCCGGCCGGGTATTCGCAGCGTTTGCGCAGCGTTTTCCCCGTGGCGCGGCGGGCCCTACGATCGGCTGCCCTGGAGGTCACCCGTGTCCCACGCCGCCCGTCCCGTGCCGCTGCTCGACGTCCGCCGGATCCACGCCGAACCGGCCGCGCCGGCCTCGCCGCGCGGGAACGGCGGCCGGAACGTGCGCTACCGGGCCCGGGCCAGGGCCGCGGCCCTGGCCGAGCTGCGCGCGCTGATCGAGCGGCACGCGCCCTGGCTGCGGGTCAGGTACGCGTTCTGCGCCCGCCCGGCGCGGTGCCCGGCGGCCGTCACGGCGCGTCCGCTCCGAGCCCGAGCAGGGCGCGGGCGGCGGCCAGGCCGGATCGGCAGCCGTCCTCGTGGGAGCCCCAGCCGTGGTGGGCGCCGGCGAACGCGGTGCGCCCGGTGGTCAGCCGGGGCAGCAGGCGCTGGGCGGCGACGAACTCGGCGTGGATCAGGGAGGCGGTGTCCAGGGCGAGTCGGCGGCCGTCGGGGGCGGGGACGCGCTGGGTGTGGGCGTGGCCGCCGAGGCGTCCGTCGGCTTCGAAGAGTTCGACGGCGGCGCCGGCGCGCCGGAGTTCCCAGGCCGCGGTGAGGCCGGCCACGCCCGCGCCGACGACGGCGATCCGGCGGCGTTCGGGGGTCCGCGGGGTGCGCGGGGTGGCGGGCGGTGCGGTCGTGGGTGTGGTCAACGGGGTTCCCTCCCGGTCGGCCGGTGCGGTGCGCTCGGTGCGGTGCGGCTGCGCCCGTGGGGGACGCATCCGGTGTTCGGAGCGGGTGCGGCGGCGGATTGGGGGCGCCTCCCGGTTCCGCGCGCCGGGGAGGGGCGGAACCGGGAGGCGGGGAGGGGGGTGGCGTGGTGCCGGTCCCGGCCTGGGTGTCAGTCCTGGTCGGCGTCGGGCCCGTTGTCGGGGATCCAGGAGCCGTGGACGCCGGCGGTGACGCGGCGCGGCAGGTGGACGGCGGCCACCTGGTCGAGGCCGGAGGCGTCCAGGACGAGCAGCCGGGAGGTGTCCTGCTTGAGGTCGGAGACGACGGTGAGGAGGTAGCCGTCGTCCTCGCGGGTGGCGCCGGCGGCGGGGACGAACAGGGCCTCGCTGGGCAGCCGGGCGTCACCGACCGGGCGGAGGTGGCGTTCCCCGGTGGTGCGGTCGTACTTGACGATGCCGTAGCCGCCGAGGTCGTCGTCCGGGAAGGAGACGGCGTACTGGTAGCGGTGCTCGGCGCCGAGGTAGTCCTCGTTGATGGTGGGGAACTCGGTGGCGAGGTCGTCCACGGTGTCCTCGTCGACGGTGCCGGTGTCCGGGTCGATCACCCAGCGGCGGTTGAAGGAGCGGGAGGACGGCTCGCTGCCGCGCCCGGGGGCGCCGGTCCACCAGTTCCAGGAGCGTTCGAAGCCCTCGCGGTCGACGGTGGGGCCCTCCAGCACGATCCGGCCCCGGGCGTCCTCGTAGGCGTTGGCGGCGTGCAGCATGCTGCCGGGCCGGACCGGGTACCAGCGGATCCGTCCGGCGCCGCCGAGGGTGCGCGGCATCACCCCGATCCGGGCGGGCTGCTCGTCATTCCAGCCGTAGGGGATGCCGGAGCGCTCGGCGGGGTCGAAGGTCACGTTGCCCTCGACGAAGACCACGTGGCTGCGGGTCAGGCCGAAGTCGTGCTTCAGGGCGGCGCTCGCGCCGGGCACCTCGAAGCTGCGGACGATCTCGCCGCTCGCGTCGGCGACGTGGTAGGTGAGGTACGGCGGGACGGGCGAGGAGCCGAAGAAGTGCAGTTCGCCGGTGACGGGGTCGACCTTGGGGTGGGCGGTCATCGCGGTGCGCAGCCGCCCGCCGAAGTCGTAGGCCCCGACGGTCTCCAGTTCGGGCGTCAGCTCGAAGGGAAGGTTGGCCTCGCACAGCGCCAGCAGCCGTCCGGCGTGCTCGATGACGTGGGTGCCGGCGGTGCTGGCGGTCAGGTCCGGGCCGTGCTCGGTCAGGTACGGGGCGCCGTCCAGGGCGGGGGTGCGCACCCAGCGGTTGCGGTACCACTCGGCCCGCCCGGCGCGCAGCCGGACGCCGTGGACCATGCCGCTGCCCTTGAACCAGTGCGTCGGCGTGACACCGGGCTTGGGGTTGTGGCCGTTGCGGACCAGCCGGCCGGTGAGCTCGGGGGGCAGGGTGCCCTCGACGGTCAGCCCGGTGGCGGTGATCTCGTCGGCGACGGGGGTGTAGTGGCCGGTGAGATAGGGCTTGCCGGTCATGGTCGGGCCTCGCAGTCTCGGTGGAACGGGATCGGATGCTGGGGGGGGCGATTTTCGGTGATGTTCCGTCAGAAGCGCTTCTCGGCACGGTTCTTGAGGCAGGTGAGCCAGCTCTCCAGGGAGGTGCGCAGGGCGTGGCCGAGTTCCTCGGGCATGGCGTCGACGGGCTCGCCGCTCCAGGACTCCTCGGTGTGGACGGTGACCTGTCCGCCGGACTGCTCGAAGGTCCACACGTGGATGCCGTCGATGCCGTCGACGGGGCCGCCCCAGACGATCCGCTCGCCGGGCACGAGCTCGTGGACGGTCGAGGTGATGGTCATGCCGTGGGTACGCCAGGTGAACAGGGCGCCTTCGGCGAGCGGGCCGTGGAGGCGGGCCTGGTCGATGTCGGTGTTCCAGACGGGCCAGTCGCCGATGTCGGCGTGCAGGGCCCAGACGGTGTCGAGCGGGGCGTCGATCACGGTGGACAGACGGACGACGAGGGGGGCGGTGCGGTCGACGGTGTGCATGGTGGGGCTTCCTCTCAATTTATGTGTGGTTGACCACTCACACTCGTGGCCGAAGAAACGACGGGGCGCGCGCAGCGGGTGCGCGCCCCGCCGGCGCGGGGCCGGGGCCGAACGGGCCGGCGGCGGGTGCGGGTCAGTAGTGGGTGATGCCCGCGGACAGGGTCCTGGTCCAGGGTGCGTCCACGGCGTCCGCGTCCATCGAGACCAGCAGGTGGCAGAGCATCCCGGTGGCGAAGAACTCCTGGACCTGCCGCTCCTCGCCGCCGGAGGCGCCGCGGACGTACTCCACCAGGCGGGCGTAGCCCTGGCGGACCGCCTCGCGCACGGCCGGCTCGGAGACCGCCGCCGCCTGGGCGTGCAGCTGGATCAGCATCAGGTCGTTGTCACTGATCAGCCGGGCGTACGACTCCCCCATCGCGTGCAGCACCACCTCCGCCGAGCTGCCCTTCGCCTCGGCGGCGGCCAGCTCCAGACTGGCGCGCACCTGGACGAAGCAGTGCTCGACGACGGCGACGAAGAGCGATTCCTTGCTCGGGAAGAGCCGGTAGACGTACGCCTGGGAGATGCCCGCGGCCCTGGCGACCTCGGTGGTGGTGGTCCCGAAGTAGCCCCGGGCGGCGAAGGCGCCGATCGCGGTGCGCAGCACCGTCTCCCGGCGTTCCTCGGCGGTGGACAACTGTCGGCGTCGTTCCGTCTGCATGTGAGTACTCAACCACTCACACTTGCGGGGCGTCAAGACCCCGGCCGCGTCCCGGCCGTACGGGCGCGTCGTCCGCCGCGCGGCGGTGCCGCGGACGCACCGCGGCCGCCCGTCGGAGGGGTGCTCCGGCGGGCGGCCGCGAAGGGTCGCCGGCGGGTCAGTAGCGCAGGGCGGCGGCGATCCGCCCGCTGTCGGCGAGGGCGTCGTCGGGGACGAAGCTGACGGTGGCGCCGGTGTCGAGGGCGCGCTCGACGACCTCGTCGACGATGTCCTCGCGGGCACCGGACTGGTCGGACTCGGCGGGCACGAGGTGCTCGCCGTCGTCGCGGACGGTGGCGCGGTAGTTCTCCTCGACCACCAGCCGGTCGATCCGGCCCTCGCCGGCGGCCCGCCAGACCTCGTCCAGGCCGGCGGCGAACCCCTTGCCGCCGCGGGCCTTGTCGAGCACCGCGAGGGCGTCGGTGACCTCGCGCTCGGCCCGGGCGCGCACGGCGGGCTCGACCACCCTGCGCACGGTCTCGGCGCCGGCCTGGGCGAGGCCGCCGTGCGGGATCTGCGCGGCGGCCTGCTGGGCGATCGGGCCGACGGCGTCCAGCAGGGCGAGCGCCGCGGCCTCGCCGACCACGTACAGCGGGCGCGGGTCGGCGGCGAGCACCTTGCCGATCCCGGTGTCGGCCTGCCGCAGGAAGGTCTTGGTCTCCTCGTCGCGGAAGGTGCTGGGCGTGTCGCCGATCTGCTCCTGCCGCTCGGGGTCGGGGTTGTCGTGGACGCGCACCAACGGGAAGCCGTCGCCGGTCTCCTCGACGACCCGCTCCCCGGTGCCGCCCCACAGTGCGACCCGGTCGGCGGAGACCGCGAGCACCCAGTGCGGGCGCTCGGCGGCGTGCGCGGCGACCAGGTTGCGGGTGAGGAAGGTGTCGGACACGACCACCCGGGCGGGGGCGGTGCGCCCGAGTGACCAGACCCGGCGCTCGCCGGGCGCGACGAGGACCGCCAGGCCGTCCTCCGCGTGCACCAGGTCGACCTCGGCCGCGGCCCGGTCGAGCTGCTCCAGCACGTCGATCCGCTCGGCCCGGGACACCGCCGGGTCGGCCTGGACCCGCTCCTTCGCCTCGGCCAGCAGGTTGCGCAGCCGGACCGGGTCCTGCGCGTTGTCCGGCTCCCGGCGGTGGGTGGGCATCAGGATCGACACCACCGGGTAGGGCCGGGGCCGGCGCAGTTCGGCGAGGACGGCAGGGCTGAGGGCGGGGTGCATGGAGACCCTTTCCGAAGGCGGTTCGGCCTTCTGTGCGTGGACGCGCGAAGCCTGGCGCTGCTCCCCCCAAATGCCCTCAATCTACAGATCTGCGGCTTTCCGGCGCGCGGAAAGGGCTCCGGAGCGCGAGGCCGGGACCGCCCCGGCCGGGCCTGGCGGGGCCCCGGACGCGCGGCGTCCCGCCGGCGCCGCCCGGGTGGGGGGCGGGCACCGGCGGGACGCGGCGGTGGGTCAGAACCGGACGTCGGTGCAGGAGTAGAAGGCGTTGCCGGTGTCGGCGATCTCCCAGACGGCGACGATCACCTGGTGGCCGGTGCGGCCGGTGGGCAGGGTCGCGGTGTGGGTGGTGGTGGCGGCGGGCCGGCGGCCGTTGTAGGGGACGGTCAGGAACGGGGTCAGGTCCAGGGCGGCCCGGGTGATCGGCTGGGAGGCGTCGTAGCCGGGCTTGGTGAGGTAGTACGTGAAGTTCGTGGTGGAGTGCCGGGCCTCGATCTCCCAGGTGAAGGTGAGCTGCCGGCCGGCCGTCACCCTGGTGGTGGGCCAGGTGCCGCCGCGCGGATCGTCCAGCGGGGCCCAGCGGGCGTCCCCGCCGGCGCAGATGGTGCCGTCGGCCGGGCCGCGGCCCGGGAAGCCCTTGGGCCCCTCGACGCTCTGCGGTTCCCACTGGATGTCGCCGCAGTCCCAGGGGACGGCGTTGGCCCCGCAGAGCGCGGAGCGGCTCGGCGGCTGGTTGATGAAGCCGTGCGACTGGGCGGGCAAGGCCATCGCGATCGGCAGGGCGATCGCGGCCGCGGCGGCCGCGATCAGGTGGCGTGTGCGCATGGTGCTCCTCCGTGGGGGTGGATGGAGTGTGCGCCCGGCGCGGGGCGTGCGCGTGGGGGTGTGCGTGGGGCCCTGCCATGACATGGCATGCTCGCGCCAGACCATGCGGACACCGTAGGAGCTGCTTTCCCGGCGCGTCAATGGTCTGAACCATTGCGGCACCACCCGCCCGCGGGCGGGGCGCCGCCGGATGTCCCATCCGGCCCGGGAGGAAGCCCATGCAATTACTTGCACAAGCGCTATATGCGCTCTAGGCGATATTTTGATTCATGGCGTATCCTGGCCGGAGTACCACGCACCCGGAAGGAGGCCAGGCCCCATGACCGCCACGGACCCCGCGCTCACCGCCCTCGCCAGTGGCTGGGGCGCACTGTCCCTCCTGCACGGCAGGATCGAGTCGCACATCGAGCGCGCCCTGCAGTCCGGGCACGACCTGAGCGTGCGGGAGTACTCGCTGCTCGACGTGCTCAGCCGCCAGCACGACGGCGAGGGCGGGCACCTGCAGATGAAGCAGGTCGCCGACGCCGTCGTCCTCAGCCAGAGCGCCACGACCCGCCTGGTCACCCGGCTGGAGGACCGCGGCCTGCTGCTGCGCTACCTGTGCCCGACCGACCGCCGCGGGATCTACACCAACGTGAGCGAGGACGGCCTGAAGCTCCTGGAGGAGGCCCGGCCGACCAACGACGCCGCCCTGCGGGAAGCGCTCGACGAGGCCGCCCGCAACCCCGAGCTGGCCTCACTGGTCAAGGCCGTCGAGGCCGTGGACGCCGCTTCGTCCCGCACCTGACCCGGGCGGCCCACCGGCCGCTCCCCCACCCGACCGGGCCCGACGCGCCCCTGCCGCCCCGCGGCACGGACGCGTCGGGCCCGGTCGCGTTTCCCGGCGCGCACCCGCGCCGACCCCGACGACCCGGCCGGCCCGGCCCCCAGCCCTCATCGCGCACGCCTCCTGTCAGCGTTTGCACTTATCGCGCGTCTGCAACTATTGTGAAAGCACGCTAGGCGCTCGTTCAAGCAACCACACAGAAGGGATGGGCCCATGCCTCTCGCTCTCCTCGCCCTGGCCATCGGCGCGTTCGGGATCGGGACCACCGAGTTCGTGATCATGGGCCTGCTGCCCCGGATCGCCGGCGACTTCGGCGTCTCCATCCCCAGCGCGGGCCTGCTGGTCACCGGCTACGCCCTCGGCGTCGTCCTCGGCGCGCCGCTGATGACCGCGCTCGGCACCAGGATCAGCCGCAAGACGATGCTGATGCTGCTGATGGGCCTGTTCGTGGCCGGCAACCTGCTCTCCGCGTTCGCCCCGACCTTCCCGCTGATGCTGGCCGGGCGCATCGTGACCTCCCTGGCCCACGGCGCCTTCTTCGGCATCGGCTCGGTCGTCGCCGCCGACCTGGTCGCCCCAGGGAAGAAGGCCGGCGCCATCGCCACCATGTTCACCGGGCTGACCGTCGCCAACATCGTCGGCGTGCCGCTGGGCACCTTCGTCGGCCAGGCCGTCGGCTGGCGCACCACCTTCGGCGGCGTCGCCGTGCTCGGCGTGCTCGGGCTGCTGGGCATCGCCAGGCTGGTGCCCGCGATGCCGCGCCCCGAAGGCGCCCACCTGCGCCGCGAGCTGACCGCCTTCCGCAACCCGCAGGTGCTCCTCGCGATGGCGATGACCGTACTCGGCTTCGGCGGGGTCTTCGCCGCGATCACCTACATCGCCCCGATGATGACCGACGTCGCCGGCTACTCCGAGGGCGCGGTCACCTGGCTGCTGGTGCTGTTCGGCGTCGGCATGTTCCTCGGCAACCTGCTCGGCGGCAGGTACGCCGACCGCAAGCTGATGCCGATGCTCTACACCACCCTCGGCGGCCTCGCGGTCGTGCTGGCCCTGTTCACCCTCACCGCGCACGACAAGATCCTGGCCGCCGTCACCATCCTGCTCGTCGGCGCCCTCGGCTTCGCCACCGTCCCCCCGCTGCAGAAGCGGGTCCTGGACCAGGCCCACGGCGCGCCCACCCTGGCCTCGGCCGTCAACATCGGGGCGTTCAACCTCGGCAACGCGCTGGCCGCCTGGCTCGGCGGGACCGTCATCGCCGCCGGCCTCGGCTACACCGCCCCGAACTGGGTCGGCGCCGCCCTCGCCGCCGCCGCGCTCGTCCTCGCCTTCTGGTCCGCCGCCCTGGAGCGCCGCGACCGGGCCGCCGCGGCCGTCACCCCGGACGCCGCGCCCCGCGCCGCCGCCCTGCACCACTGACCGGCGCCCCGACCGGCCCACCCGACCGGCGCCCCGCACCACCCGCACCGAGCACCGCACCACACCACACCACACCACGGGAGAACCACCCATGAGCACCACCACCGCCGTCGCCCCGCTGACCATCACCGACGCCGAGACCCTCGTCTCCGCCGCCCGCGCCGCCGCCGAGGCGGCCGGGGTCGCGGTCAGCGTCACCGTCCTGGACGCGGGCGGGCACCTGCTCGCCTTCCGCCGCGACGACCGCGCCGTGCTGATCTCCGGCGAGACCAGCACCCGCAAGGCCTACACCGCCCTCCAGCTGAACGCCCCGACCGCCGACCTGGTCGACCTGGTCAAGCCGGACGGCCCGTTCCACTCCCTGCCCACCGCGCTGGACCGCCCCCTGCTGTTCATCGCCGGCGGCATCCCCGTCCACCGCGACGGCCGCCCGATCGGCGCCATCGGCATCGGCGGCGGCGCCCCCGAGCAGGACCACTCCTTCGCCACCGCCGCCCTGGCCGAACTCGGCTGAGGCACCCGCGCCCCCGGACGACACGGGCGGGGCGGGGCGGCGGGGACACCTCCCGCCGCACCGCCTCGCCCGTACCGGGCAATTTCCGCCGCGTCCCGCGGCCGGTCGCGCACCGCGGCGCCCCGGTGTGGCAGGCAGGAGGACGGCGGCCCCGCCCGTGCCGGGCGCACGGGCCGCCGTTCCCCCGCGACCGAACGGAGCTCCCATGCGCCGACGCCACGGCGTCCTGCTGACCGCCGCCCTCCTGGCCCAGCTCGCCGCCGGCCCCTCCCACGCGGCGGCCCCCGCCCCCGCCGGGTGGGAGAACACCGACCAGTGCGGGGTGGTGCGCAGCGGCGACACCCCGCTCGGCGGCGCCGAGGTGACGCTCTACCAGGCCGGGGACGGCGAGGGCGCCGCGCCCCGGGTGCTGGCCCGTGCCCGCAGCGCCGAGGACGGACGCTTCACCCTCGACTACCGCCGCCCGCGCGACCCGCGCGCCGTGCTGTACGTGCTCGCCGACCTCGGGCGCCCCGCGGGCCGGGCCCCGCAGGACGCACCGCACGCGGGACCGGCCCAGGGCGGGCCGGCCGTGCTCGCCGCGGTGCTCAGCGGCGCCGCCGCCCCGCCCGAGCTCGTCGTCAACGAGCGCACCACCGTCGCCGTCGCCTACGCCCTGTCCCGCTTCACCGGCCCGGACGGCGTCTCCGGCCCCCAACCCGGGCTGCAGAACGCCGCCGCCGTCGCCCACAACCTGGCCGACACCGGCACCGGCGACGTCGCCGCCCTGCTCGCCGCGCCGCCCAACGGCGCCCTCACCTCGACCATGGCCGAGTTCAACACCCTGGCCGACCTGCTCGCCGCCTGCGTCACCGGCGGCGCCTGCGACCGGCTGTTCGACCTGGCCCGCAGCCCCGGCCACGACCGGCCCCGCGACACCCTGCGCGCCGCCGTCGACATCGCCCACGACCCCGGGAACAACGCCGCAGGCCTCTTCGGCCTCGCCGCCACCACCCCGACCTACCGGCCGGCCCTGCCCTCCGCCCCCGACGCCTGGACCGTGGCCCTGCGCTACGACGGCAACGGCCGGGAACTCGACGGCCCCGGCAACATCGCCTTCGACGCCGACGGCAACGCCTGGGTCAGCAACAACTACCGCTACGGCGCCGACCCCGCCGTCCCGGTCTGCGGTGGCCGCACCGTCCTGAAGTTCACGCCCGCCGGCCGGGACGCCCCCGGCGCGCCCTACAGCGGCGGCGGCCTGTACGGCGCCGGTTTCGGCATCACCGTCGACGCCCGGGGCAGCGCCTGGGTCGGCAACTTCGGCTTCCAGGGCCGCGGTTGCCCCGTCGACCCGGCCCCGCTGGAGCGCAGCGTCTCCCGGTTCGCCGCGGACGGCACCGCGCTCTCCCCGCGCGAGGGCTGGCGCGGGGGCGGCATCGCCCAGCCGCAGGGCATGGCCGCCGACCGGGCCGGCACGGTCTGGGTCGCCGACTGCGGCGGCGACAGCGTGACCCGGATCCCGGAGGGCGACGCCACCCGCGCCCGGGAGGTCCCCACCCCCGCCCTGAGCAAGCCCTTCGGCGCCGCCGTCGACCCCGCCGGGCGGCTGTGGGTCAGCGGCAACGGCAACGACAGCGTCCAGGTCCTGGCCGCCGACGGCACCCCGGAGCGGACCGTCACCGGCGGCGGCCTGCGCCGCCCGCTGGCCGTCGCCACCGACAGCAGGGGCTACGCCTGGGTCAGCAACAGCGGCATCCTGCCGGTGCCCTGCGGGAACACCACCGCGGACGACTTCGCCGCCGCCGTCGGCACCGACACCGGCTCCGGCCCGCTCCCGGGCGCCTCGGTCACCCTGATCGGGCCCGACGGCGCCCCGGCCCCCGAACCCTTCACCGACGGCGGCCTGTTCCTGCCCTGGGGCGTCGCCGTCGACGGGGACGACACCGTCTGGGTCGCCAACTTCGGCGGCCACCGCGTCGCCCGGCTGTGCGGCACCGACCTCACCGCCTGCCCGCCCGGGTTCCGCACCGGCCAGCCGATCTCCCCGCCCGGCACCGGCTACCCGAGCGACGGCCTGGAGCGCAACACCGGCCTGCAGATCGACCCCTCGGGCAACGTCTGGCTGGCCAACAACTGGCGCACCGTGCCCGTCCGGACCAACCCCGGCGGCCACGAGCTGGTCGTCCTGGTCGGCGCCGCCGCCCCCGTCCGCACCCCCCTGCCGGGCGGACCCGCCCGGCCCTGACCCGGCACTGACCTGCGGTTTCCCACGGCGCCGGCCCCACTGCGGGCCGGGGCCGTAGGGGCGACTACCCGCCGGTACCGGTGGCCGCGGCGCGCCGTCGGGAACACTGCGCCGATCCGGCGCACCAGCGCGCAGCAGACCCGGGAGTCGTCCATGCCGCCGTCCGCCCGCCAAGCCCCTCCGGCCGCCGCGAGCCCGACCGAGCGGGCGGCGCTGCGCCGTCTGGGCGAGTGGTGCGCCCGCCACACGGTGATCGTCATCGTGCTGTGGATCGTCGCCCTGGCCGGGGTGCAAGCCGCCGACAGGACGATCGGCGGCGCCTACTCCGACGACTTCTCGCTGCCCGGTACCCAGGCGCAGCAGGGCCGTGACGTCCTGCAGGCGCACGAGCCGGCCGCGGCGGGCACCAGTTCGCAGGTGGTGCTGCACGACCCGGCGCAGCTGGGCGGCTTCCAGCCGCAGATCGCGCAGGCGGTCTCCTCGCTCCAGCAGCTGCCGCACGTGGTGTCGGTGCAGAGTCCGCTGCCGCCGCCGGGTCAGCCGTCCCCGCCGGGCGGTCCGCTGTCCGCCGACGGGACGACCGGGTACATCACCGTCCGGTTCGACACCGCGCCGACGCTGCTGGGCACCGAGTACCTGGCCGGGGTGGACGAGGCGGTGGCGCCGCTGCGGCAGGCCGGGGTGCAGGTGGAGTACGGGGGGCCGCTGGGCGAGCTGGCCCGGCCGGCGCCGGACGACCGGGCCAGTGAGGCGATCGGGTTCGCGGTGGCGATCGTGGTGCTGCTGGTGGGGTTCGGCAGTGTCGTCGCGGCCGGGCTGCCGCTGTTGACGGCGCTGTTCGCGGCGGTGGTGGGGCTGGGGGTGCTGGGGCTGATCGCGGCGCTGTCCACCTTCGCGACGGTCGCGCCGACGCTGGCGACGATGATCGGCATCGGGGTGGGCATCGACTACGCGCTGTTCCTGCTGACCCGTCACCGGCAGAACCTGATGGACGGGGTGGATCCGGTGGCTTCCGCGGGGCAGGCGGTGGCCACCAGCGGGCGGGCGGTGCTGGTCTCCGGCTGCACGGTGATCATCGCGTTGTCCGGGCTGTCGGTGTCGGGGATCTCCTTCATCGCCAAGCTGGGTGCGGCGGCGGCGGTGACGGTGGTGTCGGCGGTGCTCGGGGCGCTGACCCTGCTGCCGGCGCTGATGGGGTCGATCGGGCGCCGGATGGACCGGGTGTGCGTGCGCCGTCCGGTCGCCGAGGCCGGCGGTGACGGGGGTGTGGAGGGCGGGAGCTGGCACCGCTACGCCCGGCGGGTGGAGGCGAACCCGTGGCGGTACCTGGCCGTGGGGGTGGCGGTGCTGGCGGTGCTGTCGATCCCGTTGTTCTCCATCCAGCTGGGTCACATCGACGACGGCGCGGACTCCACCGGCTTCACCGACCGGCGTGCCTACGACCTGATGTCCGCGGCGTTCGGTCCGGGGTCGAACGGGCCGCTGACCGTGGTCGTCGACCAGAGCGCGGTGCCCGCCGGGTCGCGGCCGGGCGTGCCGGCCGCGGTGCAGCAGGCGCTCACGGGTGTGCCGGGCGCCGCGAGCAGCACGCCGTTGCAGACCAGTCCGGACGGCGCGGTGCTGTTCGGTACCGTCGTCCCGGCCGACCGGCCGCAGGACCGGGCCACCACCGACCTGGTCAACCGCCTGTCGGACACGGTGCTGCCGGACGCGGTGGCGGGCACCGGGGCGAGGACGTACGTGACCGGGAACACCGCGGCGCAGGTCGACTTCCTGGACATCGTGGCGAGCCGGCTGGCCCTGATCATCGCGGTGGTGGTCGGGCTGGCCTTCCTGGTCATCCTGGTGGTCTTCCGGGGCCTGCTGGTCGCGGTCAAGGCGGCGGTGCTCAACCTGTTGTCGATCGCGGCCTCGTACGGGGTGGTGGTGGCGGTGTTCCAGTGGGGCTGGGGCGGGCCGGCGCTGGGGGTCGCGGGAAAGGTGCCGATCGAGAGCTACGTGCCGATGATGATGTTCGCGATCGTCTTCGGGCTGAGCATGGACTACGAGATCTTCCTGCTGTCGCGGGTGCACGAGGCCTGGCTGCGCACGGGGCGCAGCCGGGACGCGGTGGCGCACGCGCTGGAGATCACGGCGCGGGTGATCACCTGTGCGGCGTTGATCATGGTCAGTGTGTTCGCCGCGTTCATCGTCAGCGACAACATCGTGATCAAGATGATGGGGCTGGGCCTGGCGGTGAGCGTGCTGGTGGACGCGACGGTCGTGCGGCTGCTGCTGGTGCCGGCGGTGATGACGCTGCTGGGGGCGAAGGCGTGGTGGACGCCGCGCTGGCTGGACCGGATCCTGCCGCACCTCGACACCGAGGGCGAGGGCGAGCGGGCGTAGCGGCCGGGCAGGCCGTGGACGCCGCTCCGGACGCCGGCTGAGCCGTCGGCCCCGCGCCGGGCGGCGGCCCCGGCGCGGGGCCGCCGCCCGTTCGTCGCCGGACCGTCAGCGGCGTCGGCCGACGTGGAGCGTCGCGCCGCCGGCCGCGACCAGGACCACGGCGCCCAGCGCAGCGGCGGTCAGCAGGCCGTCGTCCGATCCGGTGGCGGCCAGCGTCGGGGCGGGCGTCGGGGTCCGGGACGGTGTGCCCGGCCCGGTCGGGGACGGCACGGGGGCGGGGGCGGCAGTCGTCGGGGCTGCGGTGGTCGGGGCTGCGGTGGTCGGGGCGGTCGTCGGGGTGGACGGCACCGGGGCGGGGGTCGTCGGGCTGGCCGTGGGCGCGGGGGCACAGGCGGTACCGCCGTTCCAGGAGGCGATCGCCAGGCCGGAGAACGGCTCGTCCGGGTAGTGCGGCAGCGGGTGGTCGCTGTCGCTCCCGTCGTACTTCTCACCGACCGCGTAGAGGGCCAGTTCGCCGTAGCAGCGCGGCAGGTGGCCGGTGACGTCGAGGGTGTCGCGGTAGTGCTCGCGGGTGAGCGTCGTGGTCGCCCAGCCGAGGAAGGCCTGGCGGCCCGAGGTGGCCCAGGTCGGGCCCTGGGCCTCGTAGGAGCCCAGCGAGACGTGGTAGTCGCAGCCGGCGGCCGGTTCTCCGGCCAGTCGGACCTGGACGGTGGCGGACTCGGCGGGCATCGTCGCGCCGGCCGTCCAGTGGGCGCCGCCGTCGACGGAGTACTGGAGCGGTGCACGCCCGCAGTCGGGGGCGGCGTGGGCGGCGGGCGCCGCGAGGGCGGCACCGCCGGCGGTGAGGGCGGTGAGGGCGACGGCGGTGAGCGCCGGCAGGCGGCGCGGGTGCGGGTGCATCGGGAACTGCTCCTGGCGGGTGGATCGGGTCGGGGAAGGGTGGGGCTGCGGGGCCCGGGCGGTCGGCGGGCGTCGGCCCGCGGGGCTCACCGGGTCGCGGGTGACGGGTCGGCGGGGTGCGGCGCGGCGGGGTGCTCCCCGGAGCCGTCGCCCTCGATGTCGATGTGTGGCAGGAGGCGGTCGAGCCACCGGGGCAGCCACCAGTTCCCGTCGCCGAGCAGGACCATGGTGGAGGGGACCAGCAGGCCGCGGACGACGGTGGCGTCCAGGGCGACGGCGGTCGCCAGGCCGATGCCGAACATCTTGACGACCGGGTCGTCGGAGAGCAGGTAGCCGAGGAAGACGGCGACCATGATCAGGGCGGCCGAACTGATGATCCGTCCGGTGCCGGCGAGTCCGGCCACCACGGCGCGGCGGTTGTCCCGTTCCTTCAGGTAGCCCTCGCGCACGGCGCTGAGCAGGAAGACCTCGTAGTCCATCGACAGGCCGAAGAGCACGGCGAACATCAGCAGCGGCACGTAGCCGGGCACGGGCACGGCGCCCTCCAGGCCGATCAGCCGGGCGCCGTGGCCCTGCTGGAAGACCGCGGTGAGCACGCCGTAGGCGGCGGCGACCGAGACCAGGTTCATCACGGCGGCCTTCAGCGCGACGACCGGCGAGCGGAAGGCCAGGAGCAGGAGCAGGCCCGCGACGGTGAGGACGAAGCCGACGACGAGCGGCATGCGCCGGGCGATCCGCGCGTTGAGGTCCGCCTGGGCGGCGGGGGTGCCGCCGACGTGCAGCACCTGGCCGCTTCCCGCGGTGGCGGCGGGCAGCACCTGCGCGCGAAGGCGTTGGACCAGGGCGGTGGTGGCGGGGTCGGCGGGGGCGGTGGCCGGGGTGACCTGCCAGCGGACGGTGCGGCCGTCGGCGGCGGGCGCGGGCGGGCTGACGGCGGCGACGCCCTCCGCCCCGCGCAGCGCGGTGGTCACGGCCGCGGTCCGGGGGTCGGCGGTGCCCGCGGGCGCCGGGGCGGGCAGGACGTCGACGACCTGGAGCACGCCGTCGGAGCCCGGACCGAAGGCTGCGGCCATCCGGTCGTAGGCGGTGCGGCTCATGCTTCCGGCGGGCTTGCTGCCGGCGTCCAGCTGGCCGAGGTGCAGGCGGGCGGCCGGGACGGCGAGGGCTCCGAGCAGGGCCAGGCCCACCAGCAGCAGGGGCCAGGGCCGGGCCGCGACCAGGGCGGCGATCCTCCCCCAGCCGCGCGGGCGCCCGGCGGGGGCCGGGGCGGCCGGCCGGGGGGTCAGCCGCCGGCCGAGCAGGACGAGGGTCGCGGGCAGGAGGGTGAGGTTCACGCCCAGCGCGGTCAGCACGGCGATCGCGGGGGCGAGCGCCAGGGCGTACAGCAGCGGCAGTCCGCCCAGGGCCAGTCCGGCGAGGGCCGCGACGACGGCGCTGCCGGCGAAGGCGACGGACTTGCCGGAGCCGGCGGTGGTGCGCACGGCGGCGTCCTCGATCCCGGCCCCGGCGGCGCGCAGGTCCCGGAAGCGGGTGAGGCCGAAGAGGGTGTAGTCGATGCCGACACCCAGGCCGATCATGGCGGCGATGGTCTCGCCGGCCTCGGGCACGTCCATCAGGTGGCCGGCCAGGCCGAGGACGGGCAGCGCGATGCCGAGGCCGATCACGCCGGCCAGCAGCGGCAGTGCGGCGGCGACGGGGCTGCCGAGGGTGAGGGTGAGGATCACCAGGGCGGCGCCGAGGCCGATGGCCTCGCTGCGCCCGGTGCTCCCCTTGTCGACCGCGGCGGCCAGGTAGCCGCCGGGGGTGACCTCGATGCCGGCGGCGGTGGCCGGGGCCGCCGCGGCGAGCACGGCATCGGTCGTCGCGGGCGTCACCTCCCGTCCGGTGACGTCGAGTTCGACGGAGAGGTAGGCGGTGTGGCCGTCGGCGCTCATGGCGCCGGCGCCCGCCGGGTCGTAGGGCGTGGTGACGGCGGCCACGTGCGGGACGGCGGCGACGGCCGCGGCCGCGCTGCGCACCGCGGCGGCGGTGGCCGGGTCGGTGAGGGCGGGGCCGCCGGCCGGGGTGTGGAGCAGGACGGGCTGCTTGCCGGAGGCCGGGGCGGGGAACGCGCGGTCGGCGACGTCCTTCGCGGCCTGGCTGTCGCTGCCGGGGATGGAGACGGCTTCGCTGGTGACGCGCCCGAACGTCGCGAGGGCGGTGAGCGCGGCGGCGGCCAGCAGCAGCCAGGCCGCGACGACCCGCTTGGGCCTGCGGGCGCACCAGCGCCCCACAGTGGTGAACATCGGCGACGGACAGCCCTTCTCGTGCGGCGGGAGGCGCGATCGGGCCCCCGCCAAACTCATTGCACTCTCAGTGCAACGCGTACACTTGCACTCACGGTGCAACAATGTCAACGAGAGGGCGAGGAGCCCACGTGAAACGGACCGAGGCCGCTGCGCCCGTCCCCGACGGGCGCACGGAACGTGGGCGCCAGACCCGCGAGAAGATCGCCGACGCCGTGCTGTCGCTGCTCGACGAGAACCAGGCGCACTTCCCCGCCGACAAGGTGGCCGAACGGGCGGGCGTCTCGCGCCGGCTGGTGTTCCACCACTTCGCGGACATGGCCGAACTGGCCGAAGTCGCCGTCGACCGCCGCCTGGAACAGCTCGCGGCCCAGATCCGGCCGCTCCCCACCGAGGGCCCGCGCGAGGTGCGCGTGGCAGCCCTCGCCGAACAGCGCGCGCGCATCCTGGAGGGCGTCACCCCGGCCCGGCTCGCCGTCATGCGGCTGGAGAACCCCTCCCCCCGGGTCCTGGAGGCCGTCCGGCAGATGCTGGACTTCGCCCGCCTGCGGCTCGCGCAGGTCTTCGCGGCGGAACTCGACCCGCTCCCCGGGCCCGCCCGCACGGACCTGCTCAACGCCCTGGACGCGGTGACCACGTGGAGCGCCTGGCACCACTGGCGCGACGGCGGCCTGAGCGTCGAACAGGCACGGCACACCATGGCCGCCGCCGTGCACGCGCTCCTCACCGGCGCCGGAGCGGACGGACGGGGATGAACCCCGGCCCCGCCGGTCGCGGAGGGCGACCGGCGGGGCCGGGGCGGGGCGGGCGGGGGTCAGCCGGTGATCGGACGGGTGTCCAGGCGGATGTTTCCCAGGCGGCGGTGGCGGTGGCACCGGCGGCCAGGGCGGCGGGGTGCCGGCGGCGGCCGTCCAGCCCGGCGGGAGCACCGGCTGCGCCTCCAGCCGGGTGAGCGCGGCGCCGGCGGTGAAGGTGGCGGTGACCCTGGCCGGGCGGCCGGGCAGCAGGACGGGTTCGTCGATGGTGGCGGAGGCGGCGCCGAGGGCGACGTTCACGGCCAGCGGGTCGGCGAGGCCGAGGGCCGGGTCCGTCACGGTGCGGTCGTCCCACGGGAAGCGGCCGGCGATGCGGCGGAACGCCAGGTCGTCGCTGACGCCCACCACGACGTCGTACCAGCCCTCCGGCCCCACCGTGAGGTCGACGGTGCGGTCGTCGCCGGCGGCGACCCGCACCTCGCGCAGCCCGTCCCCGTAGGCGAGGTCGCCGACCAGGAAGGTCCGGGCGGTGCGGGAGCGGTCGATGACGTCGACCTCCCACCTTGCCGCCTCCCTCCCCCGACAACCGCCCGGAGACCCCGAGCTGTACAGCGGACGTGACGCCGGATGATCAAGCCCGGCGTCACCTCCGGGGCGGGTCCTGGGGCGGACGGGGCCCGCCCCGGGGCGGGCGGGGCGCGTCGTCGGCGGCCCGGGGGTCGGGGACCTGCGGGTGCCGTCCGGGCGCGTCCGCCACCGGCAGGCGGGGCAGGGCGTACGGGTGCTCGTCGCGCAGGAAGCCGACCAGGTGCTCGCGCAGCTCGCAGCGCAGTTCGAAGGCGTCTGCGCCGTTCGCCGCGGTGGCCAGCACCCGGACCACGATGGTGGTGGGGGTGGTGTCGACCACCTGCAGGGCGCTGCCCTCGCCGTCCCACAGCCCGTTCTTCGCCAGGAACGCGTCGAACTCCTCCCGCAGCAGGGCGATCGGGGCGTGGTGGTCGAGGTGGAGCAGCGCGGTGCCGGTGATCCGGCTGGAGCGGCGGGACCAGTTCTCGAAGGGGCGGCCGACGAAGTAGGACATCGGCATCACCAGCCGCCGCTGGTCCCAGGTCTCGATCACCACGGCCGTCAGGGTGATCTCCTCCACCGTCCCCCACTCGCCGCCCACCACGACGACGTCGCCGATCCGGGCGAGGTCGCCGAAAGCCATCTGGACGCCCGCGAAGACGTTGGCGAGGGTGCTCTGGGCCGCCACACCGGCCACCACGCCGACCAGGCCGGCGGAGGCGAGCAGGCTCGTGCCGATGCCGCGCACCGCCGGGAAGGTCATCAGGACCGCGCCCAGCGTCACCAGGGCGACGATCGCCTGGCCGATCCGGCCGAGCAGGTCGGCCTGGGTGCGGGCGCGCCCGGCCCACGCCGGGTCGCGGCGGTGCACGGCGAGCCGCAGGGTGCTGTCCACCAGCAGGGCCACCACCCGGGCGCACAGCCAGCCGCCGGCCGCGATGGCAAGGATCACCGCCAGGTGGCGCAGCCCCTCGCGGGCGGCGGGCGGCGCGGCGACCCACGGGAGGGCGCCGAGCAGGAGCAGGGACGCCGTCAGCGCCAGGATCGGCATCCGGCACCGGCGCACCAACAGCGGCACCCCGGTGCTGCCCCTGCGGGCGGCCAGCCGTCGTACCGCGAACTGTGCGATCCGGTCCAGGCCGTTCGCGAAGAGGACCGCCGCGGCACCCGCCAGTGCCAGGCGTACCAGACTCCACCACATCGTCCGTACTTCCCTTCTGCCCCGGGCTCTCCCGCCGGGCTCCGCGTCCCGGGCGGCCGGACGGGCAGCGCCGCCTGGCCCGGTGTCGCCTGCTCGTCTGTCCCGGCGCGGCGCGGCCATTCCTGCCGGCTCCGGCCGGGCGGGCGGCGGACGGGCCGCAAACGGCGTCGGGCCCGGTGAGGGGGTTCCCTCACCGGGCCCGACGCGTACGGGTGGTGGCGGCGGGTCAGCCGAGGCCCGGGCGCCGGACGTCGAACTCGGCCCAGATCGTCTTGCCCTGACTGTGCGGTTGGGCGCCCCAGCGGTCGGCGATGCGCCGCACGATGACCAGGCCGTGACCGCCGGGCAGGGCCGGCTCGTGCGGCAGGCGCGGGGCGGGCATCTCCGGGCTGCGGTCGCTGACCTCGACCCGCAGCCGCTCCCCGGCGGTGTCCAGGACCAGCTCCAGCGGGCCGTCGCCGTGCAGCATCGCGTTGGCGACGAGTTCCGCCACCAGCAGGACGATGTCCGCGGCGACGTCCGCGGCAACGCCCTGGCGGGCGTCGGGCACGAGGGCGTCCAGCGCCAGGGCGTCCGGCGTGCGGGCGGGCACCAGGGCGGGCGCGTACCAGTCGTCGAGGGCCCGGAGGGTGAAGGTCCTGGCGTGGGCGACCGGCTTGGGGAGCCCCGCCAGGGTCAGCCGCCGGCGCTGGCCGCCGGGGGGCAGCGCCGGCCCGGCCCGGTGCGGATCACCGTCCAGGGTTCCCCGGCTCATCGTCATGTGAGGGCACCCCTTCGGATCGACGCGGTTGTCGCATGGTCGGTTTCCCGGCGCATTCGGGATTATGCACCGCGCCGGCCCCGGGCCGCGCCCGAACGGCGCACCCGGCCCGTGGCCCGCCGAGGGGCCCCGGCGGCTCCGGCTCAAGCCGCCAGGGCCGCTTCGACCGACGTGTGGAGGGAGAACACCGCCTGTGCGCCGGTCAGTTCGAGGACCCGCATGACGGTGGGCGACACCGCGGCCAGGTACAGCGCCACCGCCTCCTCCCCCGCCGCGAGACGGGTCCTGAGCAGCAGGTTCAGGCCGGAGGAATCGCAGAAGCCCACCTGCGCGAGGTCGATCACCAGCGCGCGGGGGCGCTGCGCGACCAGGGCGGTGAGCGCGTCCGCGGCCGGCGCGAGCGTCTCGATGTCGAGGTCGCCCTCCAGGACGCACACCGCCGCGCCGCCGGCTCCGGGCCGGGTCCGCACCGCCAGGTCCGCCCGGGGCGCGGTGGCCGCCGGCGCGGTGGCCCACCGGTCGTTGTCGGATGGCATCATCGTCGTCCCCTCCATGTCCGTGCCCTCCGACCATACGGAGGTCGCGCCCGTCGGCCAAGCAGGGGGGCGTGAACCGGCCCCGCCCGGGCGGTCTCCCCGCGGCACCGGTCAGGCGTCCTCCAGCCCCTCGCGCAGGCGCCGCAGGGTGCGGCTCAGCAGCCGGGAGACGTGCATCTGGGACAGTCCGAGGCGTTCACCGATCTGGGACTGCGTCAGGTCTTCGCAGAAGCGCATCGACAGGATGCGGCGTTCGCGCTCCGGCAGCGCGGCGACCAGCGGCTTGAGCGCCACCAGGTCCTCGACGAGGGCGAGGTCCCGGTCGTCCTCGCCCAGGCGCCCGGCCAGCGGGCCGGGGCGGTCGTCGTCCTCGGCGCCGGTGTCCAGGGAGCCCGCGGTGTGCGCGTTGGCGGCGGTCAGGCCCTCGATCACCTCCTCCGCGGAGAGGTCGAGGTGCGCGGCGAGTTCGGCCACCGTGGGGGCCCGGTCCAGCTCCTGCGCCAGCTTCTCCTGGGCCCGGGCCAGGACGATGCGCAGCTCCTGGAGGCGGCGCGGCACGTGGACGGCCCAGGTGGTGTCGCGGAAGTGGCGCCGGATCTCGCCGAGGACGGTCGGCATGGCGAAGGTGGTGAACTCCACCCCGAGCTCGGGGTCGAAGCGGTCGATGGCCTTGATCAGGCCGACCGCGCCGACCTGCAGCAGGTCCTCCTGGGGTTCGCGGTGCGCGGTGAAGCGGCGGATCGCGAACCGCACCAGGGACAGGTTCATCTCCACCAGGGTGGCGCGGACGTAGGAGTACTCCCGCGTGCCCTCCTCCAGCGTGCCCAGGCGCCGCAGCAGCACCCGGGTGAGCTCCCGGGCGTCGGCGGGGGCGATCTCCCGCGGGTCGTCGACGGCGGCGAGCTGCGGCGGGAGCAGCTCGCGCAGTCCTGTGTCGGGCGCGGCCGAGCGGGACGACGGCTCACCCGTCGTCGGAGCGGCGGAAACGGTCAGTTCACCAGTGGGCGTGACCATCGGATTCCCTTCCTCGTGTCGGCACGGTCGAACGCCCCGGTTACCCGGTGACGGCCGATCGATGCCGCCACCCGGGGTGGAGGTTTCGTGAAACCGCAGCGACTGCCCGGGAGGACGGTTGGGGAAACCTCCCCGACGGCCGGGGTGCCCGACGGCCGGGTGCCCGACAGCCGGTGTGCCCGACGGTCACGGACCGCCGGGCCGCCGCCGGGAGCCGGACAGGGCCTAGCCGGCCGGGTGGTGGAGTTTGCGGGCGGCGGTGCGGATGGCCAGCGTGTAGGGGGTGTCCAGGGCGCGGGTGCGGGCGTCGAGTTCGTCGAAGGGCACCAGGGACCTGTGGGTGTCGTCGGTGGACTGGGTCCAGGCGGTCCAGGCGTTGTGGACGTCCTCGTCGGTGACCTCCTCGCCCTTGGCCTGGAGCAGGACGGCGTAGAGGCGGAAGAGGTCGTCGGCGCCCTCGGGGGGTCTCGCCTCCGAGGGCAGGCTGTCGCGGATCAGGTCGGCGATCGGGTCGAGGTGGCTCATGGGCCCAGTGTGCCGGTGACCAGGGTGCCGGTGAGGAGGATCAGGTGGGCTGCCGCGAAGACCACCGGCACGGCCCGCTCGGTGGTGCCGAGTTCGGTGTAGTGCTTGTGCCACCGGCCGCGGCGGGCGGCGCTGCTGAGGGTGACCCACTCGTCGGTGTAGATCCGTGCCGAGAGCTCCTCCTCCAGCGCGTTGATGACCTGGAACTTGGCGGCGTTGAGGTCCCGGTAGCTGCGCAGCTGCATCCACCAGGCGACGGACAGGGTGATGCCGGCCAGCGCGACGGCCGTCGGCACCCACCACGGGGACTCGGAGAGCTTGGGTATGCCGAAACCGATGAGGGTGACCAGGGCGGTCTGCACGGACAGGAAGAAGGTGTTGGCGGTGCCCCGGCGGGCCGAGACCCGGTCGGCCATCTCCACGGCGAGTTTGTAGAGCTCCAGCAGTTCGATCCGGCGGTCCCACTCCGGCGGCACGGTCATCGCGGCTCCCTCGGTCGGGCAGCCGGCGGGGACGGACCGTTCGGGCACGGTGCCGCCCCCGCCGACACTGATGCGACGTCACTTCCCCCGTGGCGGCGGGTTCTACCGGCTCCGGCCGGACCGGTCCGGGCCGTCAGGAAGCGGGGACGGGCCGCAGGCGGTAGGCGTCGCCGTGGCGGTGGACGCGGCCGGCGGTGGGCGGGGCGAAGTGGGTGCCCAGCAGGAGGGTCTCGGTGCCGGCGAGCGAGGCGAGCAGGGCGTCGCGGGTGGCGCGGGAGAGCCCGGGGTCGATGTCGACGCAGGCGCCGATGGCGGGGTGGGCGAGCTGGACGGGGTGGTGGACGCAGTCGCCGGTGATCAGCGCGGTGCGGCCCCGGCTGGTCAGTTCGACGGCGACGTGGCCCGGGGTGTGGCCGGGGGTGGGCACCAGGCGCAGGCCGGGGGCGACGGTGAGGCCCTCGGCGGGGATGTCGAGGAGGTCGAGCAGGCCCGCCCGCTCGACCGGGAGCACGGAGTCCTCGAACATCTGCCGGCGCGCCTCCTCCATCGGGTGGCCGGCCCAGAACTCCCGCTCGGCGCGTGAGGTCAGGTAGCGGGCGTTGGGGAAGGTGGGGATCCACCGGCCGTCCACGGAGCGGGTGTTCCAGCCGACGTGGTCGGCGTGCAGGTGGGTGAGGATCACCAGGTCGACGGCGTCCGGGGGGAATCCGGCGGCGGCCAGGCGCTGCGGGTAGTCGGTGTCCAGGTCGTGCCAGGCGGGGTTGGCGCGCTGCTTGCCGTTGCCGATGCCGGTGTCGACGAGGACGCGCAGGCCGCCCGCGGTGAGGGCGAAGGTGTGGCTGGCCAGGCGCAGTGTGCCGTCCGGGTCGGCGAAGTGGGGGTGCAGCCAGTCCTGGCCGGTCACCAGTTCGGGGGTGGCGTCGGGCAGGAGCCAGGGGCCGGTGGCGGGCGGCAGCGGGATCTCGTCGATGCGGTGGACGGTGACGTCACCGACGGTCCAGGTGGGGGCAGCGGCAGGCATGGGACTCCTCCGACTAAAAGCTACGTATTTGCGTTTGACTGACTCTAGAACCTACAGTCACCTAAAGCAAACCGTTAGCTTTTGGAAAGGGAAGACCTGTGCGAGGACCCGTGCCCGACATCGACCTCACCCCGCCGGAGGCGGCCCGCCAGGCCGCCCGCGCCGGCGTCCCGCTGCCCGCCGACCGGCACGCGGCGGTCGCGGCCGCCGCCGAGCACATCCGCTCGGTGGTCGCCGTCCTGCGGGAGCTGGACCTCGCGGACACCCCGCCGGCCGCCGCCTACCGCGCGGTGCACGACCACGGCACGGAGGTGGCGTGATGCGGCCGTACGAGCTGTCACTGGCGGCCGCCGCGCGGGAGATCCACGCCCGGCGCCTGTCCCCCGTCGAACTGGTGGAGTCGGTCCTCGACCGCATCGAGCGGGTCGAGCCCGGCCTCGGCGCCTACGCCGACGTCACCGCCGAGCGGGCGCGCGAGGCGGCGCGCGAGGCGGAACGGGAGATCGCCCGCAGCGGCCCGCGCGGGCCGCTGCACGGCGTCCCCGTCGCCCTCAAGGACCTGATCGACGTCGCCGGCCTGCCCACCGGAGCCGGCTCCCGGGTCCGCGAGGGGCACCGCGCGGACACCGACGCCACCGTGACCGCCCGGCTCGCGGCGGCCGGCGCCGTCCTCGTCGGCAAGACCCACACCCACGAGTTCGCCTACGGCCTGATCACCCCGCGCACCCGCAACGCCTGGGACCGCGACCGGATCGCCGGCGGCTCCAGCGGCGGCTCGGCGGCCGCCGTGGCCGCGGGCGCGGCGACCTTCGCCCTGGGCACCGACACCGGCGGCTCGATCCGGGTGCCCGCCGCGCTCAACGGCGTCGTCGGCCTCAAGCCCACCTACGGGCTCGTCCCCCGCCACGGCGTCACCCCGCTGTCCTGGTCGCTGGACCACGTCGGCCCGCTCACCCGCACCGCCGAGGACGCCGCCCTCGTCCTGGCCGCCCTGGCCGGCCACGACCCGCGCGACCCCGCCTCGCTCGACGTCCCCGCCGCCGACTACCGGCCCCACCCGGACACCGACCTGACCGGGCTGCGCGTCGGCGTGCCGCGCACCTACTACTTCGACCGCGTCACCGAACCGGTGGAGGCCGCCGTGCGGCAGGCCGTCGACCACCTGGCGGCGCTCGGCGCACGGCTCGTCCCGGTCGACATCCCGCTCACCCGCTA
This sequence comes from Kitasatospora sp. NPDC048545, assembly GCF_040651155.1. Classification (NCBI taxonomy): domain Bacteria; kingdom Bacillati; phylum Actinomycetota; class Actinomycetes; order Kitasatosporales; family Streptomycetaceae; genus Kitasatospora; species Kitasatospora sp. NPDC048545. The sequence continues at coordinate 111,952 of NZ_JBEZIQ010000011.1, read as the reverse complement.
CATCCGGGCCGCCCACTGGGGCCTGATGGTCCCCGAGGCCACCGTCTACCACGAGTCCGCCCTGCGCTCGGCGCCCGAACGCTACGGGGACGACGTCCGCGTCCTGCTGGAGGCGGGCGCGCTGATGGGCGCCACGGACCACCTGCGCGCCCAGCGGGCCCGGACCCTGATGCGGCAGGAGTGGGCGGGGCTGTGGGAGCGGGTCGACGTGATCGCCGCCCCGGCCGTCCCGATGACCGCCGTACCGGCCGGACAGGAGAGCATCGGCTGGCCCGACGGCACCACCGAGAGCGTCTCCGACGCCTACGTCCGGCTGTCCGCCCCCGCCAACATCACCGGCGCGCCCGCCCTGTCCCTGCCCGTCGGCCACGACCCGGCCGGCCTGCCGATCGGCATGCAGCTGCTCGCCCGCCCCCTGGGCGAACGCACCCTGCTGCAGGTCGCCCACGCCCACGAGCGCACCCGCCCGGTCCGCACCCTCGCCCCGGCGGCCGGGTGACGGCGGCCGGACGCGGGGGCCGGGTGACGGGGGCCGGATGACGGCCGGGTGACGGGGCCGGGTAATGGGGCGTGCCACGGAGCCGGCGGTAAACGCAACGGCTGTGCTTTACGGTGGACCGCATGAGTCGCAGGCAGATGGTGCGTCCCGGCGGGCGCAGCGCCCGGGTCCAGGCCGCGGTGCACACCGCCGTGCGCGAGCTGCTGGCGGAGGCGGGCCGCGACGCGCTGACGGTGCCGATGGTCGCCCAGCGGGCCGGGGTCACGCCGTCGACGGTCTACCGCCGCTGGGGCGACCTGCAGGAGCTGCTGTCGGACGTCGCCGTGGAGCGCCTGCGGCCCGACACCGCGCCGCAGGACCACGGTGACCTGCGGGGCGACCTGACGGCCTGGGCCGAGCAGTTCCTCGACGAGATGTCCTCCCCCTCGGGCCGTGCCTACGTCCGCGACGCCCTGCTCGGCGACCCCGACGGCGACAACGCCGGCCGGTGCTCGGCCTACGCCGCCGAGCAGATCGACACCGTCCTCGCCCGGGCCCGCGAACGCGGGGAGCCGGTGCCCGGCGTCGAGACGGCGATGGATCGCGTCGTCGCCCCGCTGATGTACCGCATCCTCTTCCGCCCGGCGGAGCTGGACGCCGCCTACGCCCGCCGCCTGGTGGCCGGCCTCCTCGACGGCTGACCCCGCTCCCCCGTCGCGTCCCCCGCCGTCCGCGCGGTGGCGCTCGGTGGTCGTGGTCAGCGGCCGCACGGGCCCGCGGTGGCGGTCGCGGTGGCGGTGGCCGGCGCCACGGTCGCAGCCGTGGCAGTGGCCGTGGCCGTGGCCGTGGCCGTGGCCGCGAGGGTGTGCAGGGCTGCCAGGGCGCCCGCCTCCCCGTCGCCGTACTGGTGGGCACGGGCGGCGCGGACGGCGGCGTTGAGGTGGAGGGCGGCCTCCTCCGGGTGGCCGGTGGCCGCCAGGGCCCGGCCGTAGAGGGTCTGCAGCAGGACGCGGCGGGCGGCGGGGAAGGGGGCTTCGGCGACGGCCAGGCCGCGGGCGGCGTGGTGGGCGGCCTCCTCGGGGCTGCCGGCGCTCAGGCATTCCTGGGCGAGGTGCTGGCGGGCGAGGGCGACCAGGTCGACGCGGCCAGCCCGTTCGGACAGCGACAGGGCGCGGACCAGCAGCCCGCGGACCCGCGTGTTCCTGCCGTGGCGGCCGAGGGCGACGGCCAGGTTCATCAGGGCGACGGCCTGCGCGGTGCCGTCGCCGGCCCGGGCGGCGAGGTCGGGGGCGCGTTCGAGGTGGACCAGGGCCCGGTCGTGGTGGCCCTCCTCCAGCAGGACCCAGCCGAGCAGGGCGCGGGCGCGGGACTGGGCGGCCGGGTCGTGGTCGGCCTCGGCGGCGGCCAGGCCGTGTTCGAGCAGCGGCACCCAGCCGTCCCGGACCTGCCACACGATCAGCGGCCACTGCAGCAGGACCAGGCGCCAGGCCCGGTCGTGCAGTCCGGCGGTGACCGCCGCCCCGACCGCGCCGCGCAGGGTGTCCCGTTCGGCGGCGTACCAGGCGAGCGCGCTCGCGCGGTCCGGGAACGGGCGGACCTCGGCGGGGCGGGTGCCGGGCGGCAGGGCGCAGCAGGGCTCGCTGCCCGGTTCGGCGGCGTCGCAGGCGGCGACCAGGGTGTTCATCAGGTGGTCGAGCAGGCGCGGCAGCACCTCGTCGTCGACCTCGCCGGGCAGGCTGCGGGCGTAGAGGCGGACGAGGTCGTGGAGGGTGTAGGCGTCGCGGCCGATCTCCACGATGAGGTGGGCGGTGGCGAGTTGGCCGAGGGCGCCGGAGGCCTCGGCGGGGCGGCAGTCGGCGAGGGCGGCGGCGGTGCGGCTGTCGAGGGTGGTGCCGGTGTGGGCGCCGAGGCGGTGGAACATCCGGCGGGCGGGCTCGGAGAGGTGCTGGACGGTGAGGGCGAGGGCGGCGGCGACGCTGGTGTCCTCGACGTCGAGGATGCCCAGCCGGTCCTGTTCGTCGGCGAGTTCGGCGGCGAGTTCGGCGAGGTCGCGGGCGGGGCCGGTGGCGACGCGGGCGGCGGCCAGGCGCAGGGCGAGCGGCAGGCCGTCGCACAGGGCGGCCAGCCGGGCGGCGGCTTCGGGTTCGGCGGCGACGAGGTCGGCGCCGAGGGTGGCGGCGAGCAGGGTGACGGCCTGCGGGGGCGACAGTTGGGCGAGCGGGACGGGGCGGGCGGCGTCGGAGGCGACCAGGCCGCCGAGCCGGTCGCGGCTGGTGACCAGGGTGACGCAGTCCTCGCCGTCGGGCAGCAGCGGGCGGACCCGGTCGGAGCGGCGGGCGTTGTCCAGGACGATGAGCATCCGGCGGCCGGCGGTCAGTTCGCGGTAGCGGGCGGCCATGGCCTCGGGGGTCGCGGGCATCTCCTCGGCGGGCAGGCCGAGGCCGAGCAGCAGTTCGCGCAGGACGGCGGGGGTGGAGCGTTCGGGCAGCGGGCTGTGGCCGCAGAGGTCGACGTACAGCCGGCCGTCGGGGAAGTCGTCCTGGCGGCGGTGGGCCCAGTACAGGGCGAGGGTGGTCTTGCCGATCCCGGCCCCGCCGGTGACGACGGCGATGGCGCCGGGGCCGGCGGTGGCCCGGTCGAGTGCGGCCAGTTCGTCCTCGCGGCCGGAGAAGCCGCGCGGGCGGCGGGGGAAGGGCCAGGGGGTGGTGCGCGGCGTGCGGACGGGGCCGGCAGGCCCGGCGGCGGTGGCGTGCACGGGCACGGGCGCCTCGACGGGCAGGCGCGCGGGCGCGGGTGCGGCGGCGGGTGCGGGCGCGGCGGCGGAGGCTGCCAGGCCGCCGACGGTGGGCACGCGCGGGGGCGGGACCCGGTCGGACCGCAGGGCGGCGGCGTCGGTGCGCAGCAGGGAGTCGTAGGCCTCGACGAGTTCGGGGCCGGGGTCGATGCCCAGGTCCTCGGCCAGCGCCCGGCGGGTGCGGTGGTACCAGTCCAGGGCTTCCGAGCGGCGTCCGGCCCGGCCGAGCGCCAGGACGAGCGCCGCGACCAGGGGCTCGCGCAGCGGGTTCATCGTGGCCTCGGTGGACAGCACTCCGGCGGCCGCGCCGTGGTCGCCGAGGCGGCCGTGGGCGCGGGCCAGTTCCTCCACGGCCGCGAGCCGCAGTTCCTCCAGGGCGTGCGCGGCGCACTGCAGCGGGACGCTGGGCGCGGTGCCGGCGAGGGCGGGGCCGCGCCACAGCGCGAGTGCTTCCCGCAGGGCCGTGACCGCCTCGGCGGTGTCGGGCGTCGACCGGGCGGAGCACAGCAGGTGTTCGAAGCGGGCGGTGTCCACGGCGAGTTCGGGCACCCGCAGCAGGTAGGCGCCGCCGTCGGTGACCAGTTCGACGCCGACGGCGGGCGCGCCGTGCGCGGCGAGCAGCGCGCGCAGGCCCGAGACGTGGTTGTGGATGACGGTGCGTGAGTGGCGGGGCGGTTCCTCGTCCCACAGCGTCTCGGTGAGCCGGTCCACGGTGACCGGGGCGCCGGGGTTCAGCAGCAGCATGGCCAGCAGGCTGCGGCGTTTGGCGGATCCGGTGGGCAGCTCCCGGCCGTCCGTGGCCACGGCGGCCACCGAGCCCAGCAATCGGAAATCCACGACCCGCCCCTCGATCAATGTGACAAGCATATGACAGTAGGCGACTCGGCGATCACTGGGTGTCGCCCGGGTGACGTGCAGGTGTCCTCCGGATGACGGCCGGACGTCGCGGTGCCCCGGGCACACCGCCGCACCCCGGCGGCGCGCCCCGGCCGGAGCTTGCGCGGCGATCCGCCCCGACCGCCAGTGGTCACGGGCAGTCAGGGACGCTGGAACGGGCGGACCATCCCTGACCAGGGCGGATGCCGGGCCCCTGGAACGGTCGGCCGAGACTCGGGGATTCGATGGACCACCCGGTGACCACGAGAATGGTGCCGACAGTCCCCCGGAAGTTCAGAGAAAGCGATACCTCATCATGGATCTCGGCGTGCGCTGGAAGCTGCACGGTGACGGGCGCACGCCCGCACCGGGGGCGGTGGTCCGCCCCGACGAACGGCTCTCCTGGCCCCGCACGGCAGGACTGGGCGCCCAGCACGTGGTGGCGATGTTCGGGGCCAGCTTCGTGGCACCCGTACTGATGGGGCTCGACCCGAACCTCGCGATCATGATGTCCGGCGTGGCGACCATGATCTTCCTGCTGGCCACCCGCGGCCGGGTGCCCAGCTACCTGGGCTGCTCGCTGTCCTTCGTCGGCGTCGCCGCGGTGATCCGGGCCCAGGGCGGCACCAGCGCGACGGTCACCGGTGCGGTGTTCGTCGTGGCCGCGGTCCTGTTCCTGGTGGGCGTCGCCGTCCAGCGGTTCGGGGCGCGGATCATCCACGCGGCGATGCCGCCGATCGTCACCGGCGCGGTCGTCATGCTGATCGGCTTCAACCTGGCCCCGGTGACGGCCTCCACGTACTGGCCGCAGGACCAGTGGACGGCGCTGCTGGTGATGTTCTTCACCGGGCTGGCCGTCGTGGGCCTGCGCGGCTTCTGGTCGCGGGTGGCGATCTTCCTGGGGCTGGTCTTCGGGTACGGGATCTCCTGGCTGTTCGACCGCGTCTTCGGGAAGATCCACTCGGTGGACGCGAGCGGCCACCTGACCGACCACTGGCGCCTGGACCTGTCCGGCGTCGGCAAGGCCGACTGGGTCGGCCTGCCCACCCTGCACGGCCCCTCCTTCCAGTGGTCCGCGATCCTCGTCGCCCTGCCCGTGGTGATCGCCCTCGTCGCCGAGAACGCCGGACACGTCAAGGCCGTCGGCGAGATGACCGGCACCAACCTCGACGACAGGCTCGGCACCGCGATCTCCGCCGACGGCGTCGCCTCCATGCTCTCCACCGCCGTCGGCGGCCCGCCGAACACCACCTACTCGGAGAACATCGGCGTCATGGCCGCGACCCGGGTCTACTCCACCGCCGCGTACTGGGCGGCGGCCTGCTTCGCGCTGCTCTTCGGCATCTGCCCCAAGTTCGGTGCCATCGTCGCCGCCATCCCCGGCGGCGTGCTCGGCGGCATCACCGTCATCCTCTACGGCATGATCGGCCTGCTCGGCGCGCAGATCTGGACCAAGTCCGGGGTGGACCTGCGCAACCCGCTCAACCTGGTGCCGGCCGCGGCGGGCATCATCATCGGCATCGGCAACGTGACACTGAAGTTCACCGACACCTTCAGCCTCAGCGGCATCGCGCTGGGCACCCTGGTCGTCATCACCGGCTACCACACACTGCGGGCCCTGGCCCCCGCCCACCTCAAGGCGCAGGAACCGCTGCTCGACGAAGGCACCTCCTCCTACGACGAACAGACCCCCGAGGGCGGCAGCTGACGACCCGTGAGGCACCGGCGGAAGTAACCCCGCAGGTACTTCCGCCCGTGGTTCCGCCTGGTTCACGGGCCCGGCAGATGGTCGAATCGCTGCGTAGGCTCGGGCCAGTCGTCCCGGCCCGGGCCCGCGTCCGATTCCGCACCTCCCCGGGGAGACCCATGTCCCGTCCGTCCCGCCGCCGCACGCTCACCTACGGGGGCGTGGCCACCACCGTCCTCGCGCTCTCCTGGGCCACCGCGGCCCCCAGCAGCGCGGCAGGCCAGGTGCTGTGGACCCCGAGCACGAGCAAGGGCCCGTCCTCCTTCGCCTCCGTGCAGTGCGCCTCGGGCAACTTCAAGGTCGTCAACGACGCCGCCAAGGGCAAGGTGTGGCGGGCATACCAGGCCGCCGGGCAGGAACGCTGCGAGACGCTCAGCCCCGAGCTGAAGAAGGGCGACACCTTCTACCTCGGCTGGTCGTCCAAGGTCGACATCAAGGACGACAACAGCCGCTACGTCTTCCAGCTCAAGTGCTCACCGAGCACCGACACGGCCAACCACCCCATCGAGATCGACGCCACCAACGGGCGCATCCGGCTCCAGGAATGGGACACCCAGCACGTCTCGCACACGCTGTGGACCGCCCCGACGGCCAACGGCCAGTGGCACTCCTACGCACTGAAGATCCGCCTGGGCCGGACCGACGGCACCATCGACTTCTGGTTCGACGGCAAGAAGCAGACCTTCACCACCGGCTCCGGCACCTTCAAGGGCACCACCTGGGACGGCGACAGCAACTACCTCAAGTGGGGCTCGTACCACGAGTCCACGGGCGACGCGACGAACACCTTCACCAGCCCGGTGATGGCCACCACCCTGGAAGCGGCCACCGCCGGCTCGTAGCAGGGGACGCGGAGAACGTCCGCAGGCCCGGACCGCGTGGTGGCGGCCCGGGCCTGCGGCACGCGGAGCCCATACGCCGGAAGTTCTGCTCACTGCCCCGCGTTCCGCTCCCGCGTCTTGCGCCGCATCTCCTGCAGGATGGCCAAGGTCTCGGGGTAGATCGGGGCCTTGTTCTCCTCCTCGACTACCTGCGGATTCTGCTGTGCTTGCGGGAGGAGTTCGTCGTAGCGAGGGTCCCCCGGCTCGAACTTGTACCACCCGTCGTAGAAGTGCCCCTCCACGGTCCTTCCGCCGTACTTCAGCCAGATGGTGACGCCATTGGCGTCGAGCATCGGGTAGTCCGTGACCTCATAGGGCTCAGAATGCTCGCTCAAAATACGCCCCCCGTTATCTCCCATGGCGCCCCCGCGCTGTCGGTCGGCTGACCATTCTCGCGGCCAGAGCGATCAACCAGGAGCTGTCCGGCCGATCATGAGGTGCGTACTCTTGGCGCGTGATTGATCACGGTATTGCTCTGCCCTACTACCGCCTCCATGTCGTGCCTGCGGTCGTGGCGCTGGCCAGCCCGACGTGGCAGCGAGAAGTATGGCTCGATCCGGATCAGTTCGAGGACCTCGACTACACCGTGCACGTGCTCTTCGACGACTTCTGCGATGCGAGCAATCCTCTGCCCTGGCTGGGTCAGTGCCTTCGCAGCGAGGAGGAAGTCGAGCTGATGGCGCGTCTTGGTGCGGCCTACGGCGCGGTACAGGACTCGGTCGGCGCCGCTGGCGCCGCTGCCCGCGACGAGGTCTATCTGGACTCACCGGGCTGGCCTGCCGTAGTCGCTGCGGCAGCCCGGTTGGCCCAGGTGCTGGTGTCCAATGATCACTCGGCGTTGAGCAAGCTGCATGACGCCGGCTATCGCTGGCCGCTCGGCGCCGAGCCGGCTACGTCCGGGACGGAAGACCAGCGTGTCGGCTCATGACCGCAGCCAGATAACCAGGGCCGCGGCGGTGACCGTTCCGAGGAAGACGTAGCCGCGCTTGTCATAGCGGGTCGCGACGGCCCGGGAGTTCTTCAGCTTGTTGATGGCCCGTTCGACGGTATTGCGCTTCTTGTACCGGGCCTCCTCGAACCCCGGTGGCCGAGTGCAGTCGGCCCGCCGGCCCGGTGTGACGATCAGGGACAGCGGGCGGCACCGGCCGTCCGCGCTCAGGTGGGGCCCGCCCGAACCATTCGGTCCTCTCCCCCGGCTCACCGCAGGACGGCGGCGCCCCCGGGCACCTCCCGGTGGCCGGGGCCGCGCAGCCACGTCCGCCTCACGGCCCGTTCCGGGGCCGGTCACGGCGCCAGGTGAGATAGCGATCGAACGCCTCCTGCCCGTCCGGGATGAAGCGCCACTTCCGCACGGCCTCCCGCAGCTCCGCCTCCGTCAGCCATCCGTGCCAGGCGACCTCTCCAGGGTCGGGTGTCACCTCGCCCGTGACCACGGCCTCGTGCACGCCGAGCCAGTACGGGCTGATCGCCCCCCGGCACAGGAACGTGAACAGGAAGCGCACCGGCGCATCCACGCCCAGTTCCTCGGCCAGTTCCCTGGCCGCCGCCTGCTCATAGGACTCGCCGACGTTCACCGCTCCGCCGAACATCACCTCGTGGTGGCCGGGAAACCGGGACAGGTTCTCCGGCCGCCGGTAGACCAGCACCCGCCCCTGCTGATCACGGCAGACCGTCGTCGCGATGCGGTGCAGCCAGCCCCGACGGATGGCCTCACCCCGGTCCACCACCGCCAGCACCCGATCCTGATCGTCCACGCGTTCCACCGGTTCATTCACGGCACCCACGATCGCACGACCCCGCCCCCGGCTCTCGCCCCCGTCGGGGCTCACGAACGCTCCGGCTCAGACCTCGCCGAACTCGCCGCTGCGGACGGCGGCGACGAACGACTGCCAGGCCTCGGCGGCGAAGACCAGGGCCGGCCCGTCCGGGTCCTTGGAATCGCGGACGGGCATCACCCCGGGGAAGCCGGGCGCCACCTCCACGCAGGTGCCGCCGTTGTCGCTGTAGCCGGACCTGCGCCACCCGGCACCGGTCAAGTCGACTGTGTGAATGGCCATTCGGGGTCCTCCCGAGTCGTCCGTCCTGCCCTTCGCCGCTCCGCTGCCTACCGGGCCCCGCCGTCGGGCCGGGTGCCGCCCGGGAGCGGCATCGAGGGCAGGATGCCCGCCGCGCGGTAGTCGGAGGCGGTGCCGTGCCCGGTGGTGATGCGCCGGGCGACCGCCGGGTCGACGTGCACCACCCGCCCCTGGACGCGCAACGTCCCGTCGGCGGGGTGCCGGGCGGTGTCCGCGGAGACCGTTCCGGCGGAGGCGACGGTCAGGAGAACCACGGCGGCTCCCAGGACGATCGAGGTCTTTCGGGTCACGACGGCCACTCCTCCCTGAGGGCAACGGCGGTGCCTACGCGTCGACGGCGCCGAGCGAGGCGAAGAACGCGGCGTCCAGCGGGTGTTCCCAGGAGGCGACGGCGACGGTCGCCCCCTGCCAGGGGAAGCTCACGCAGGTCAGGCGGCCGTCGGCTGACCGGCGGCGCACTGCGGTGACGGCGGTGCCGTGGACGACGACCGGGGCGGGCGTCTCCTCGACGAGTTCGAGCCGTTCGGGCCGGTCGCCCCGCCCGAGCAGGTTCCTGACCGCCGCTTCCGTCTGGTCCCGTGCGGTCGACTGCGCGAAGACGACGACCGGCAGCCCACGCCGCCCGCCGTGCCCGTAGGAGTGGACCACGGAGTCCGTGCCCGGGCCCGTCCCGCCGCGGATGAGCATGCCCCTGCCCTCCGCCCAGCCGGGGATCCCCACGATCTGATCGGTGGTCATGGCGCCTTCCTCTCCTCCGGATCCAGCATAGGCACGGCGGCGGCCCCGGGGGACCGCCGCCGTGATTCCCGTCGGATCAGCCGTGGACGGTCTCGCAGGGGCGGCCCGAGATCCCGACCCAGGTGTTGCAGATCTGGGTCGTGCCACCGAAGTCGAGGTCGCCGGTGGAGTTCCAGACGATGCCGTCGTTGCACTCCTGGGGGCCGGTGCCGGCGAGGTCGCCGTCCTCCCAGAACGCGCCGTAGCTGCACTGGTAGCCGTTGGTGTAGGCGAAGGTGCTCCAGGTGGACACGTGCAGGCCCGACCCGGTCACCTCGATGCAGACCTCGCCGTTGCACCCGGAGGCGTTCCTCGGGCTGGCGACGACGCCCGCCGTCGAGCCGGTGCGGGCGCCGCTGGCCAGCTTCCGGTGGATCTTGCCCGCCAGCGGGGTGTCGAGGTACTGCGTGTTGGGCTTGATGCCCAGCCGCACGGCCTCGGCCTGGGTGAGCACCCCGCCGTGGGCCTGCACCGACGCCCTGACCGCGTTCTGGTCGATGTGCGGGATCGCCTCGGACGCGCTCGCCGGCGTCGCACACAGTGCGAGGGCCGCGCCGGCCCCCACCAGGGCTGACAGCCGCTTGACCTTCGTGAACACGAGCTTCCCCCATTCTCCCGATGGCACCTTCTGCACCTCGGGTGTCAGGGATCACCCTAGATTCGTACATGTCTTCGACTGGAAGATCGAGGGGCCTGCTTGGCCGGATCACGCGGAGGACGGACCAATTCCGGGCGGCCCGACCGGCCGGCGCCCGAACTCCTGTGAACCGGCTGCGAATCGGCTGCGAATCGGCTGCGAATCCGCCGCCGGCCGAGAAAGCGGGCGGCAGGGAACGAACAGGACGTTTCCCCGACGCCCCGGGAAGCACCTCCCGACGGATCCCGGGAGAACGGGGAGGAGGCCCGGCGCACGGCGGGGCACCGCAGCCGGGCCGGGCCAGGCGGGTTGCCCCTCCCCCAGGGGCAGGGCGCACAGTGGCGGCGTGCAGGACGAACTGATCACCATCGGGGAACTCGCCGCCCGGACCAGGCTGAGCGTCAAGGCGCTGCGGCTGTACGACGGGCGGGCCCTGCTGCGGCCCGCCCGCACCGACCCGCGCACCGGCATCCGCCGCTACGGCCCGGAGCAGGTCGAACGGGCCCGGCGGATCGCGCTGCTGCGCGCCGCCGGGCTGCCGCCGGCGCGGATCGCGGCCGTCCTGGACGCGGGCGGCGCGGAGGGCGAGCGGCTGCTGCTCGCGTACTGGCGCGAGCAGGAGGGCGTGCACGCGGCCCGCCGGGAGGCGGTGGGCTACGCCCGCTCGGTGCTGACGGGAAGGGGCGGGGCCGTCTACGAGGTCCGTGAGCGCGAAGTGCACCGCACCGCACCGCACCCAGGATTCTGGACTTGTGGGTCCATTTCCGGCTGCCTACCGTGCTGACCGTTCCCTCCCGAACGAGCCCCGGCCGGAGCTGGGCCCCCTCACCTCCCGGCAGGCCTGGGACCGGTGGCGCGGCAGGGTCCTCGCCCCGGCTGACGCGGCCGGCCGGGGGCGCCGCCGGGCCCCGCCGCTGTGGGAAGGGCCACAGAACGGGGCCGTCCGGGGCCCGTGAGTGAGAAGGGTCACGCCGCGTGCGCGATCCGCCGCCGCCGTGGGGGCCGGACGGCGATCGGCCCCGGCATGACTGGGCGGGGCTTGGATCGATACGGCCGGAAGGCCCGTCCGCTTCGGGACCAAGGTCATCAATCCGTTTGACCTTGGACCTCGTGGTGACCCCGGTGGACCGGGGCAACCCTGGACGGTCGCCCGGTGTGATCGGGCGATGGCGCCGTCCAGCGTGGGCGGCGCCGTTCCCTGCCGTCTACCCGGCGCACGGTGAACGGGCCCCGGCTCGCCGCCGTACGCTCCGGAGGACCCCAAGCTCATGTCCCAGACCATCGACAACGCCCCGTATACCGGCTTCCACCGCAGACTGGCCCTCGCCTGCTCCGGCGGGCCGCTGCTGGACGGCTACATCCTGAGCATCGTCGGCGTCGCCCTGATCGGGATGCGCCCCGACCTCGGGCTGTCCACCGCCGAGGTCAGCCTGATCGGCGCCGCCGCCCTGGTCGGCATGTTCGTCGGCGGCGCGCTCTTCGGCGTGCTGACCGACAAGATCGGCCGGGAGGTGATGTACACCGCCGACCTGCTGGTGATGGTCGCCTGCTCGGTGCTCTCGTTCTGGGTCGACCAGGTGTGGGCGATCGCCGTGCTGCGCTTCGTGCTCGGCATGGCCGTGGCCGCCGACTACCCCATCGCGACCTCGCTGCTCGCCGAGTGGCTGCCCGCCAAGCACCGGGGCCGTCTGCTCGGCCAGCAGATCGTCGCCTGGTACGCCGGCTCCGTGCTCGCCTACGTGGTGGGCTACCTGTTCCTGGAGCTGGCCGGTCCCGGCAGCTGGCGGTGGATGCTGGCGAGCTCCACGGTGCTGTGTGTGGTCTTCCTGGTGATCCGCCGCGGCTCGCCCGAGTCGCCGCGCTGGCTCGCCGCCAACGGGCGGGTCGGCGACGCGGTGCGCGTGGTCGAGAAGCACCTCGGGGTCCGGGTCGACGGCCGCGAGCTGATGCCCGACCCGGCCGAGCGCGGCCGGCCCGTCGGCCTGCGCCTGCTGATGACCCAGCCCTACCGGCGCCGCACCCTCTTCTGCGGCCTGTTCTTCCTCTGCCAGGTCGGCCCGCTGTTCGCGATGCTCACCTTCGGCCCGCAGATCCTCTCCTCCTTCGGCATGCCCGGCGGCACCGTCATGGAGACCCTCGGCACCGGGCTGATCAGCCTCGTCTTCCTGCTCGGCTGCTACCCGGCCCTGCGCCTGATCGACAGCCGCGGCCGACGCCCCGTCATCATCTGGTCCTTCGCCCTGATGACCGTGCCGCTCGCCCTGCTCGGCGTGTGGCCCACCGCCCCCGCCGCGATCGCCCTGACCGCGCTGTGCGCGTACGCCTTCCTGTGCGGCGGGCCCAACGTGCTCGACTGGACCTACCCCAACGAGCTGTTCCCGACCGAGATCCGGGCCACCGCCGTGGGCGTGGCCACCTCGGTCAGCCGGATCGGCGCGGCCGTCGGCACCTACCTGCTGCCGCTGTCCCTGACCGGGCTCGGCACCGGCCCGACCATGCTGATCGCCGCCGGCATCACCGCGCTGGGCCTGCTGGTGTGCGCGCTGTGGGCCGAGGAGACCCGCGGCACCGCCCTGGGCGCGGCACCGGCCGGGTCCGCGGCCGCACCGGCCGACGGCCCGGCGCGGGGCGTCCCGTCCCAGCGCGTCCCGCAGGCGGTGCGCTGACCGTGCGCTGACGGCCACCACATGACGCGTCGACGGCGCCGCCCGGTCCTCCCGGGCGGCGCCGTCGCCGTTTCACCGGCCGGCCGCCGCGTGCCCGCCGAGGGACGCGGCGGGGGCGGTGGAATCGATCACGGAGCGGCGTCATCGCAGGCCGGGGCGGGCTGTCCGGGCCCGAACGCTCCGAATCGGACCGGCCGCCCGCGGGGGGCGGCCGGCGGCTTTGTCAAGCCCGTACCGGAGGCGGCCGCGCGGCGATAGCGTCGGGCTCTCAACGACCGTTCCGACACGGTGAATTGGAGGCGAGGGTGACCGAGGCGAAGCCCGGGGACGACAGCGCGGACGGCAGGCCCGACGGGCCCGGTGGCGGGCCCGGCGGGGCCGGTGGCGGGCCCGGCGGGGCCGGTGGGGCCGGTGGGGCCGGTGGGGAGGGCGGGCCGCTGCACGAGCGCGAGGCCGAGATCCGCTCGGCGGCGCGGGCGATCGGGGCGCTCACCGCTCCCGCCGGCAGCGAGGCCGGGGAGCTGCTGCTCTACACGGGCGCCGCCGGGCTGGGCAAGACCGCGGTGCTGACCGAGGTGCGACGGGCGGCCCGGCGCGCGGGCTGCACGGTGCTGTTCGCCCGGGGCGGGCAGCGCCAGTGCCACGAGCCGTTCCACGTGGTGCGCCAGCTGGTGCGCCCGGTGCTGGCGGCCCTGTCCGACGAGGAGCGGGCCCGGGTCTTCGGGCCGTGGGAGGACGTCGTCGGCCCGGCGGCCGGGCTGCTGGCGCCCCGCGGGCAGCTCGACCCGCAGGGCGTGCGGGACGGGCTGGACTTCGTCCTGACCCGCCTGGTGCAGCTGCGTTCCCCGCTGGCGGTGATCGTCGACGACCTCCACTGGGCCGACCCGGAGTCGCTCGGCTGGCTGGCGGGCTTCGCGGTCCGCACCCGGGAGCTGCCGGCCCTGCTGGTGCTCGCCTGCCGTGACGAGTTCCCCGACGACGCCCTGTCCCTGCAACGCGGCCTGGCCGACCGGGCCGACCGCCGGCACGAGCTGCGCCCGCTCCAGCCGGCCTCGGTCGCGCACCTGGTCCGCGCGGCCCTGGGCGAGCGGGCCGAGGACGCCTTCTGCCGGCACGTCTGGGCCGTCACCGGCGGGAACCCGTACGAGACCGCCGCCCTGCTGCGCGAGGTCGCCGACCAGCGGCTCGACCCGGTCGAGGAGAGCACCGGGCAGCTGCGCGAACTCGCCGCCACCGCGCGGGGGATGACGCTGCGGCACTGGCTGGAACGGCTCGGCCCCACCGCGCTGCGCTTCGCCTGGGCGGCGTCCGTGCTGGACACCGACATCCGCCACGACCTCGCCGCCACCATCTGCGCCCAGGGCCCGGAGACCGCCGCCCAGTCCGTGCGGGAGCTGCGCCACCACCGGGTGCTGACCGGCACCGCGGGGGGCCGGCTGGAGTTCGTCCACCCGTTGGTCGCCACCTCGGTGTACCAGTCGATGCCGCCCGCGACCCGCACCGCGATGCACGGGGTCGCCGCCGTCGCCCTGGAGAACGCCGGCCTCGGCCTGCTGGCCGCGTCCCGGCACCTGCTGGAGATCCTGCCCGAAGGGGACGGCGCGATCGTCGACAAGCTGCGCCGGGCGGCCCGCGAGCACCTGGCCATCGGCGCGCCCGAGGCCGCTCAGCGCTGCCTGCGCCGCGCCATCAGCGAGCCGCCCGCCGACGAGGACCGGGCCCCGGTGCTCTACGAGCTCGGCTGCTCGGCGCTGCTCACCGACCCGGCGACCACGGTCAACCAGCTGCGCCTGGCGCTCGCCGACCCGTACGGGCTGGACCCGGGGCTGCGGGTGGACGCGACGTTCCGGCTCGCCCAGGCCCTGGCCCACAGCAACCGGCTCGGCGAGGCCGCCGCGCTGTGTGCCGAGGAGGCCGCGCGCACCGGGCCCGGGCCGGGGCAACTGCGCCTGGAGGTCGCCCACTTCATGTTCGCGGCGTTCCAGTCCGAGGACCCGGACGGTCCGGGGCGGTCGCGGCGGCTCGCGGAGTTCGACCGGATGCTGGGCACGATCGGCCTGGCCTTCAGCGACACCTTCACCGAGGCCTCCGGTACTGCCGACGCCGACGCCCGCGCCGAGGCGCCCGGCGGTGCCGGCGCGGGTACGGGCGGCGGGGCCGTGTTCGAACGCGACGGTCTGGTCCACGCGGTGGCGGTATTGCGCTGCTGGGACCTCACGCTGCGCGGCGTCGACAGCGCGGAGGCGATCGCCCTCGGCGAGTCGGCGCTGCCGGGTGGCCGGCTGCCCCGCAGCCTGGGCTGGACCAACACCACCTGGGGCTTCGAGCTGCCCGGGATCCTGGGCATCAGCTACCTGTACGCCGACCGGGTCGACCGGGCGCAGGAGCTGTTCGACGAGGCGGTGCGCACCTACGAGGTCGCCGGGTGGAGCGGCGGCCACCTCGGCTTCGCCTACCTGCTGACCGGCATGCTCCGTTTCCGCTGCGGCGCGCTCGCCGCGGCGGAGGACTACCTGCGCCGGGCGCTGCGGATCGCCGGGCGGATCGGCCCGGGCACCCCGCTGCACTGGGACGCGGTCGGGGCGCTGGCCGAGACCCTGGCGGCGCGCGGCCGGGTGGAGGAGGCCCTGGAGCTGACGCGCGAGCACGCCTTCGGCCCGCCGTATCCGACGGTGATGGTGCTGCCGGACGCCCCGACGCTGTACGGGCGGCTGCTGCTGGCCCGGGGTGACGCGGCGGGCGCGGCCGCGACGCTGGCCGCCGCCGGGGCGGCCCTGGACGCGCGCGGGTGGCGCAACACGGTGTGGGCGCCGTGGCTGGGCCACCTGGCGCGCGCGGTGGCCCCGGAGCAGCCGGACCGGGCCCGCGGCCTCGCCGCGGAGGCGGTGCGCCGGGCCCGGGAGTCGGGGACGGACTCGGCCGTCGGCAGCGCGCTGCGGCTGTGCGCCGCGGTGCACGAGCGGCCGCGTGCGGCTGCCCTGCTGACGGAGGCGGTCGGGCATCTGGAACGGTCGCCGGCCCGCTACGAGCACGCGATCGCCCTGGTCGACCTGGGGGAGGTGCTGGGCGGCGCGGCGGGTGGCCGCGGGGCGCTCGCCCGGGGGCTGGAGCTGGCCACCCGGTGCGACGCGGACGGGCTGGCCGCCCGGGCCCGTGCTCTGCTGCGGACGGACGGCGACGCGGGCTGAGGCCGGGGCGGCGGTGCCGGTGGCCAGGGCAACACGGGCTGAGGCCGGGCCGGCGCGGGGGCCGGCGGTGCCGGTGGCCAGGGCAACACGGGCTGAGGCCGGGGCGGCGCGGGGGCCGGCGGTGCCGGTGGTCGGGGCGGCGCGGGACGGGCGGTGGACCCTTGCAGATATCTGCACGCGCAACTATCTTTGGGCTCATAAATTGCAGCTGCAATCACTTTGTGGGTGCGCCCCTCCGTCCTGGCGCCGCCGACCCCTCGGGAGTCCGTCATGAGCACCACCCTCTTCACCCCGTACACCCTGCGGGAACTGACCGTCCCCAACCGGATCTGGATGCCGGCGATGTGCCAGTACAGCGCCGCGCCGGACGGGGACGCGGCCGGCGTGCCGACGGACTGGCACTTCACCCACCTCGCGGCGCGCGCCGCCGGCGGCACCGGACTGATCATCACCGAGGCCACCGCCGTCAGCCCCGAGGGCCGCATCAGCCCGTACGACCTCGGGATCTGGAACGACGAGCAGGCTGCGGCCTTCCGCCGGATCACCGACTTCCTGAAGTCCCAGGGCGCCGTGGCCGCGATCCAGCTCGCCCACGCCGGACGCAAGGCCTCCACCGAGCGGACCTGGGTCGACCGCGGGCGCCCGCTGGCCGCCGACGAGGAGCACGGCTGGGCGCCGGTCGGCCCCGGCACCGAGCCCTTCTCCCCCGCCCACACCGCGCCGCAGGAGCTGACCGAGGAACAGATCGGCACGATCGTAAGGCAGTTCGCCGACGCCGCCCGGCGGGCGCTGGACGCCGGCTTCCAGGTCGCCGAGATCCACGGCGCCCACGGCTACCTCGTGCACCAGTTCCTCTCCCCGCACACCAACCGCCGCACCGACGGCTACGGCGGCACCTTCGAGGGGCGCATCCGCTTCGCACTGGAGGTCGTCGACGCGGTGCGCGCCGTGTGGCCCGAGGAGCTGCCGGTCTTCTTCCGCGTCTCCGCGACCGACTGGCTCACCGAGAACCCGGAGGACGGCCGCGAGGGCTGGACCTCGCAGGACACCGTCCGCCTCGCCAAGGAACTCCAGGCGCACGGCGTGGACCTGCTGGACGTCTCCACCGGCGGCCTCGTCCCCGACGCCCGGATCGACGCCGCGCCCGGCTTCCAGGTGCCCTTCGCCGAGGCCGTGCGCAACGAGGCCGGCCTGCCCGTGGCCGCCGTCGGCCTGATCACCGACCCCGCCCAGGCCCAGGCCGTCGTCACCGGGGGCCACGCCGACGCCGTCCTGGTCGGCCGCGAACTGCTGCGCGACCCGTCCTGGGCCCGCCGCGCCGCCGCCGAACTCGGCGGCGAGGTCCTCTCCCCCGTCCAGTACCACCGCGCCTGACACCCGGCACCACCTCGGCACCCCCGCGCCCGCCGGCCCCCGGCGAGTGCGGGGGTGTCGGGCTTGAGTCGGAGTGCACTCCAAGTCCTACGGTTCTGCCGTGAGTCCGACCCGCCGGCCCCGGCGGGCGGGTCGGGACGGGACACGGGAGCCGCCGCACGGGCGGCCGGGAGACAGGAGCACGACGATGAGCAGCACCGCGAACGACGCACAGGCCCGGCAGGAGCGCTTCGAGCACGGGATGGAGGTGCTGGAGCGCGTCGACGGCGAGGTCGGGCGCCGGGTCGTGGAGTCCCTGGGCGACGTCAGCCCCGAACTCGGCCACCAGATCGTCGCCTGGGGCTTCGGCGAGATCTACAGCCGCCCCCAGCTCGCACCGCGCGACCGCCAGCTGGTCACCCTCGGCATGCTCACCGCGCTCGGCGGCTGCGAGCCGCAGCTGGAGGTCCACGTCAACGCCGCCCTGAACGTCGGGCTCACCCCCGAGCAGATCGTCGAGGCCCTGCTGCACGCCTCCGGCTACTGCGGCTTCCCCCGGGCCCTGAACGCCACCTTCGTCGCCAAGAAGGTCTTCGCCGAGCGCGGACTGCTGCCCGTCACGCCCGACTGACCCCCCGCCCGGCCTGCCTCGCCGCACGGGGGCCCGCCGGTCAGGGGGCCGGCAGGGCCGGCAGGTCGATGGTCGCGCGCAGGCCGCCGGCCGGGTCCGGGGCCAGCCGCAGCTCGCCGTGGTGGGCGTCGGTGACGGCGGCCACGATCGCCAGGCCCAGCCCGTGGCCGCGGCGGGCCGGGTCGGCCTCGGCGGTGCGTCCGCGCCCGCGCAGGAACGGTTCGGTGAAGGTGGCCACGGCCTCCGCGGTGAGCCGGGGTCCGGTGTTGGCCACCGTCAGGTGCACCCGGCCGGGCCGCTCCGGGTCGGGCCCGGTGGCGACGGTGACCTCGCCGCCGGCCGGCAGGTTGTGGCGCAGCGCGTTGTGCAGCAGGTTGACGGCCGCCTGGCGCAGCAGGACGGGGTTGCCGGTGGCCGGGGCGGGGCGCAGGTCGGCGGTGAGGGTGACACCGAAGGCGCGGGCCTCCTCGCGGACGGCGGCCAGGGCCTGGCCGGTGGTGTCGGCGAGGTCGAGGGGGGCGAGGTCGGGCGGGGCGTGGCCGAGGTCGGCGAGCTGGAGCAGGGCCTCGCTGATCTCGATGCCGCGCTGGTTGGTGTCCTGGAGGCGGCGGACGAGCGTGTCCCAGTCCTGGCCGGCCGGATCGGCGGCGGCGACCTGGAGCATGGTGCGGGTGATCGCCAGCGGGGTGCGCAGTTCGTGGGAGGCGTTGGCGGCGAAGCGCTGCTGGGCCTCGAAGGAGCGCTGGAGGCGTTCGAGCATCTCGTCGAAGGCGTCGGAGAGTTCGGTGAACTCGTCGCGCGGGCCGGTGAGGGCGACGCGGTGTTCCAGGGCCCCGCTCGCGGCGGTGTGGGCGGCGCGGGTGATGTCCTGCAGCGGGCGCAGCACCCGGCCGGCGATCAGCCAGCCGCCGATCAGGCCGACGGCGGTGAGCAGGGCGAGGGCGTAGCCGGAGGCGGTGAGCAGGGAGTCGAGGATCTCCTGGCGGGAGGGGGCGTCGGAGCGGTAGCGGGGGTTGGAGGAGGTCAGGGGGTAGTTGGGGACGTAGCGCATGCCGACGTAGACCACGGCGAGGGAGAGGGTGCCGGCGGTGACGGCGAAGAGGGTGTAGCTGAGGGTCAGGCGCATCCGGGCGGTGAGGCGGCGGGGGCGTGTGCGCCGGCCGGGGGCGGCGGGGGCACCGGGTGCGGTGGTCATCGGGGGGTGTCCTCGTCGCCGGGGGAACCGACGTGGCCGAGGCGGTAGCCGACGCCGGGCACGGTCTGGATCAGCCACGGGTCGCCGAGGCGTTTGCGCAGGCTGGAGATGGTGATGCGGACGGCGTTGGTGAAGGGGTCGGCGTTCTCGTCCCAGGCGCGTTCGAGGAGGTCCTCGGCGCTGATGACGCCGCCGCGGGCGGTCATCAGGACTTCCAGGACGGCGAACTGCTTGCGGGAGAGGGCGACGTAGCGGCCGTCGCGGTAGACCTCGCGGCGGAAGGGGTCCAGGCGCAGCCCGACGTACTCCAGGACGGGCGGGGCGGCCTGGGCCGGGCGGCGGGCCAGTGAGCGCAGCCGGACGACGAGTTCGGGCAGGTCGAAGGGTTTGGTGAGGTAGTCGTCGGCGCCGAGTTCGAAGCCGGCGACCTTCTCGTCGAGCCGGGCGGCGGCGGTGAGCATCAGGACCCGGCAGCCCAGGGCGCGCTCGACGATGCTGCGGCAGACGTCGTCCCCGTGGGTGCCGGGGATGTCGCGGTCGAGGACGACGACGTCGTAGCTGTTGACCGCCAGCCGCTCCAGCGCGGCGTCGCCGTCGGTGACGATGTCGCAGGCGATCGCCTCCAGGCGCAGTCCCGCCTGGACCGCCTCGGCGAGGTAGATCTCGTCCTCCACCACCAGGACCCGCACGTGCCGTTCTCCCGTCCGTCTTCACCGTTCGTCCCCCATTGGACCCGATGGGGCGTGTCGAAAACGTATCGGCCTGCGCAGACGTCCTCGTAACACGGCGCCTCCTCGAATGGGTCCGGCAACGGACGAACGACGTCGGGAGGCAGGGATGGGCACGGTGCGCGGGGAATCGGCGGTGCGTGCGCGGGGGCGGCGGCTGGCCGCGGGGGCCGCGGCGGCGGCGGTGCTGGCGGCAGCCGGGGCGTGCGCCGCGGACCCGCCGGGCACCGGGGCCGTGCTGCGGACGCTGGCGGCCGGGGTCGGCGTCACGCCCTCGGCGGGGACGGCCGAGGACGGGGTGATCCCGGACGGCACGACGCTGAGCCCCTTCGACGGGACGGCCCCGGCGGTGGTGAACCTGGACGGGCCGCTGCGGGAGGCGCTGCGGAAGGCGGCCACGGACGCGCGGGCGCAGGGCGTCGAGATGCACGTCACGTCCGGCTGGCGCAGCAGGGCCTACCAGCAGCGGCTGCTGGACAGGGCGGTGGCCAGGTACGGGAGCCTGGAGCAGGCCCGGCAGTTCGTCAACACGCCGGACAGGTCCGCGCACGTCACGGGCAGGGCGGTGGACGTCGGGCCGACCGACGCGGACGACTGGCTGATCCGGCGCGGCGCCCGGTACGGGCTGTGCCAGGTGTACGCCAACGAGATGTGGCACTTCGAGCTGCGCACGGAGCCGGGCGGGACGTGCCCGGCGCAGCTGTCGGACGCCGCCGGGTGAGCGGGCGTGCGGGGTCGGTGGCTGCGGCGGTCGGTGATGCGGCAGTCGGTGATGCGGCGGTCGGTGGTGCGGCGGTCGGTGGTGGGCGGGCGGCGGTGGGCCGTCCGGGTGGTCGCCGGGGCCGGGTGCCCCGGTGGCGTTCGGTGCCGCGGTGGCGGCGCGGGTGGGTGCCCGCCGGGTTCGGGCTGGTCGCCGCGGCGGCCCTGGGCGGGCACCGGCTGGTGCCGGACCTGGGGGCGGGCCTGGGGAGTCTGTGGGAGAGCGCCCTGCCGTGGAGCGGCCTGGTGGCGGTGGTGGTGCTGGTGTGCGCGGTGCTGCGCCGGGCGCCGGTGGCGGCGTGCGCGGGCGGGGTCGCGGCCGTGGTGTGGGCGGGTGTGTTCGGGCCGCTGCTGCTGTCGGGCGGGGGTGCGGCGGGCGGGGCGGGGCTGACGGTGGTCACCCACAACGTGAACGCCCACAACCCGGACCCGGCGGGCACCGCCCGCGCGCTGCTGGCCGCCCGCCCGGACCTGGTCGCGTTGGAGGAGGTCACCGACGCGGCCCTGCCCGCCTACCGGGCGGTGCTGGACGGGGCGCTGCCCCACCACGCGCGCAGCGGCACCGTCGCGCTGTGGAGCCGCTACCCGGTGACGGAGGCGCGGCGGCTGGTCGTCGATCCCGGCTGGAACCGCTCCCTGCGGGCCGAAGTCCAGGCCCCCGGTGGGCCGTTGGCCGTGTACGTGGCCCATCTCGGCTCGGTGCGGCTGACCGCCGCGGGCTTCGGCACCGCCCACCGGAACCGCGACCTCGCCGCTCTGGGCCGGGCCCTGGACGGGGAGCCGCTGCGCCGGGTCCTGCTGCTGGGCGATCTCAACACCGCCGCCGACGACCGCGCCCTCGCGCCGCTGACCGCCCGGCTCGCCCTGGCCCGCTCCGGCTTCGGGTTCACCTGGCCCGCCGCGTTCCCGCTGGTCCGGATCGACCACGTGCTGACCCGCGGTCTGCCCGCCGCCCGCACCTGGCCGCTGCCGGCCACCGCGAGCGACCACCGGCCGCTGGCGGCGCGGATCGGCCCGGGGTGACGCCCAGGGGCCGCCTCGTCCGCACGACGAGGCGGATGACGTCGGCGCGCGGGACGTCGGGCGGGCCGACGTCCCGCGCCGGGCGGGGCCCGGGTCAGGCCAGCAGGTCGGACTGCAGGGTGACGACCTGGCGGAAGGGGGCGACGGGGATGCCGTCGGGGTTGGTCATGGTGATGACGGCCAGGACGTCGGCGGCGGCGAGGTAGGCGACGCGGGCGGTGGGGTTGCCCTTGGGGCCGTTCGCCGTGGACTCCTGGGTGGTCAGCTCGACGCTGTCGACGGTGTCCCAGTTCTCGTGGGAGGTGGACTTGGTGTCGGGGGCGGCCTTGGCGCGGCCCTTGTTGCGCAGCGAGGTGTAGGTGTCCCAGGACTCGCCGACGGAGCCGAAGCGCAGCAGCCGGATCTGGGTGCGGGTGCCGTCGGAGGCCGTCCACTCCCGGACGGTGGCCGCGCGGCAGGCGTTCTGCAGGAGCAGTTCGTTCAGCTTGGCCGGGTCCTGCTGCTCGGCGAGGATCGCGTCGCAGGGCACCCAGTCCGCGGTGGCCGCGGCGGCGGTGGGCGTTGCCGTCGGGGAGGCGCTCGGCGGGGCGCTCGGCGACGCCGTCGGGGTTCCGGCGGCGGTGGGGCTCAGCGTGGGGACCGGGACGGTCGGGGCGGTGACGGCGCCGCCGGCCTCCTTGGGGGCGGGCAGCAGCAGGTGGCGCAGGTCCGCGTAGTGGAGGGTCTTGCCCTTGGCGTCCGGCGCGGGCCTGCCGGAGGGCAGGGGCGGCAGGGCCAGCGGCGGGAAGGTGTAGCGGCCGTCCTTCGCCGTGGCCAGGCCCGGGATGTCGGTGCGCTCGGGGGCGGTGACGGCCAGGGCGGTGCCGGTGCCGGCGAGGGCGAACACCAGGGCGGCGCAGCTCCAGCGCACCGCGGCCTTGCGGCGGCGGGCCCGGTGGGCAAGCCTTTCAGCGGGATCCTCGACGGCGTCGGCGGGCTCGGTGAACTCGACGGCGCCGATGGCCGTTTCGGTCAGCAGCGGGGCCGGCGGCAGCGGGTCGGACGCGGGCTGCGGCGGGGTGGAGTGGTCGGTCATGCTGACGCTCCCGGGCGGGCGAGTCGGTCGAGCTGCAGGGTGAAAAGGGCGACGATCTTGTCCTTGGGCAGCGGTGCCACGCCCTCGGCGTTCATGACGACCAGCAGGTCGCCCTCGGCGGCCGAGCACTCCAGGTAGTCGATCGGGGCGGACGGCGGCGCCGGCATCAGGTAGCAGTGCGCCTCGGGGTGGCCGGGGATCGACGGGCCGATCCGGAACAGGCCGGTGTCGCCGGTGAAGACCGCGGTGTACTCGTTGATCCGCTGCACCTCCTGCTGGTTGAACTGGCGCAGCTTCAGGCCGACGACCAGGTCGTCGCTGCCGGCGAGGTAGGTGCGCACCCCGGTGGCCTTGACGTGCAGGCCCTCCCAGTAGGAGCGGAGCTTGTCGCGCTTCTCCTTGGGCACCTGCTGGAGTTCGGCGTCCAGCTGGGCGGACAGCTGCTCGCCGTTCAGCTCGGTGTCGTTGCCGTAGACGCCGTCGTCCGGGCCGGGCTCGTAGCCGGCGGGGACGGGCAGCAGCAGGTCCCGCAGCGCGCCGAAGTGGCTGCCGTTGGACTTGGCGCCGTAGGGGGTGGCGGTCGCGGTCGGGGTGGGCCCGGTGGACGGGGCGGCGGCGGTGGCCGGGGCCGGGTCGTCGTACTGGGTCTTGATGATGCCGATGCCGATGACCACGCCGACCAGCGCGGCCGCGGCGGTCGCGGCGCCCGCGCGCAGCAGACGGCGGGAGGCGGCGTTGGGCGCGGCGGGGTGCGGCGCGTCGGCGTGCGGGGCCTCGGGGTGCGTCGCGGCGGAGTCCGGCGCCTCCGCGTGCGGCGCCTCGGGGGCCGTCGCGTCGGCGTGCGGGGCGGCGGAGTCCGGCGCCTCCGCGTGCGGGGCCCCGGGGGCCGGGGTCACGGTGTCGTCGTTCATATGATCCGCTCCCACTGCCGCTTGGCGAGGTCCTTGAGGACGTCGGCGCTCACCTGCTGGGTGCCGAAGACCTCGATCGTCATCTGCACCGAGCCGCGCTTGGCGACGGCCTCGCCGTAGTAGTACTGCTCGGTGCTCTCGGCCCAGTTCCGGGCCGCGGTCTCGACCTTGTAGCCGCCGTTGGCGCCGTCGGCGAACGGCAACCAGCTGGAGGACTTCGCCTCGTCGGCGTGGTCGGCCGTGTACTGGACCAGCGAGACGCGGTAGCGGGTGCCGTCCTTCTTCCAGTCGACCTCGGCCGCGCGCCGGAAGCCGCGCGAGGCGAGGTCGCGGAACGTGAGGGCCGCGTTGCCGCTCTGCTCGGCGATCTCGCCGATGGAGACCCAGCCGGGCTTGTCCGGGCTGTCACCCCAGGGGGTGCTGCCCTCGGGGGCGGTGATCAGCAGCTTGGTCAGGTCGCCCTCGATGGCCGGCGGCGCGGGCTGCTGGGCGGCGAGGGCCGCCGGGTCGACCATCCCGGCCGGGTAGGCGGGGCGCGCAACCTGCAGCGGCGGCAGCGGCGTGGGCGGGCGCTGGGCCTGCACGGCGTAGCCGACGCCGCCGCCGGCCAGGGCGCCCAGCGCCAGGGCGCAGGCGGCCAGGGCGACCGGGCGGGGGCGGCGCGGGGTGCGGGGTCCGCGCTCGGGGCCGGTCTCCAGCAGTTCGCCCGGCGCGGCCGGGGACGGCCCGGCGGCGTGCGGGTACGCGGCCCACGGGTCGGCGGCGGGCGGTGCCGGGGGCGGCGGAACGGCGGGCGCGGGAGGCGGCGCGGTGGGCGCGGCGGGCGCGGCGGGCACCGGCTCCGCGGGTTCGGTGGTCACGGAAGTGGCTCCAGAGGAGGAAGGGAGGGTGGCGTCGGTGGGCGGGCGGCGGCGCGCGCGGGCGCGGGGCTCAGCCGCCCGAGGCGAGCCAGTCGCGCTGGCGCTTCATCAGCTCGCTCAGCAGCGCCTTGTCGGGCGTCCCCTTCACGTCGACGTCGATCGTGTACTGGACGTCGCCCTGGCTGGCGATGCCGGTCATCGAGCCGGTGTAGGCCTGCTGCTTGGGCTTCTTCAGGTAGCCGCGGGCGTCGGGGAGGCCGTCGAGGTCGATCGGGTCCAGCGACTTGATCTTGTAGCCCCTGACGAAGTCGGTCGCCATCGAGGCGGAGCCGAAGTGCAGCAGGGTGACGGTCACTTCGGCCTTGCCGTCGGCCGTCCGGTACATCCGGCTCGCGCCCTCCTTGTAGCCGTAGGAGGCGAGGATGTCCTTGATGCCGTCCTGCTTGCCGAAGATGTCGGCGACGTCGTCGTCGGTCATCGTCATGCCGTCGGCGGGCCCGTAGGACTCGCCGCCGGCGGGGATCGGGAGCAGGAAGTAGCGCAGGTCGCCCGCGTGCTTGCCGCCGCTGACGGTGCCCTTGACGGTGCTGGCCGGGGCGGGCTCGGTCGGGACGGCGGTCGGCACCGGGACGGGCTCGGGGGTGGGCGAGGCGCTCGCGGTGGCGCTTGCGCTCGCCTTCGGGGCGGCGGTGACGGCGGGTGCGGCGGCCGGGTGCGGGTCGGGCTTGCCGACGGCGACGGTCACCGCGGCGCTGGCCGCCGTGACCGCGAGCAGGCCGGCGGTGGCCAGCGCGACGCCGACGGCGCGCGGCAGCCGGCGCGCGGCCGGAGCCTGCGTGGACTGCGGCTGCGGCTGCGGCTCCGGCCGCGATGTCACGGTCTCGCCGGCAGCGGGCTCCCCGGCCGGGGCGGAGGCCACCGGCGGAACCGGCGCGGCGGCCGGCGCGGGACCGGACACGGGAACAGGCACGGGCGGCTGGGCCGGTGCCGGCGGTTCGGCGGCGGCGCTCTCGTTCTCGGGCAAGGGACTCCCCCAGGGAAAGATGCGGAATCGCACACGTGGGGGCCCTCACGGGACCCACTCCCCCAGCGGGTCTCCGGACCGTCCGTCACGCGTGTCAGCAGGCATTATGAGAGCCCGCTGACGGCCCTGCCAACAAATTCAATCACCGCACATTCGCCCAATGCTTGATGAACCGGACACGTCGTGATCCAAACGCAATCGGGCGCCGCCCTGACGGTCCGTCCCCGGGCCGGCCGGCCCGAGGGCACCGGCGTGACGGCAGGGGTTCAGGAGGCGGCAGTGGCGGTCCGGGCGGCCGCGGCCAGGGCCGCGGGGTCGGTCTCCTCGGTGAGCCGGGCGAGGTGGCCGTCGGGGCGCACCAGCGCGGCGGTGACGGCGCGCCAGGCGGGCCGGGGTTCGGCGAGCCGGCCGCCGTGCCGGGTGGGATCGGGCCGGGCGGGCCCGGGGCAGGCGTCCCCGGTGCGGCCGGTGAGGTCGAGCAGGCCGGGCCGGCCCGGCCTCATCGGGGTGAAGAGGGTGGTGGTGCCCGCCGGGGCGGCCAGCCGCAGGTCGGGGGCGCGGGTGCCGGTCAGCGGGTGGTCGCCGGGGCCGGGCGGGTAGACGGCGGCGGGGCCGGCCGCGCGGGCGGCCAGGTCGTCGGAGAACTCGCCCACGCCGTCGATGAGTTCGCAGAGTTCGCAGGGCAGTTCGCGCATGGCGAGGCCCTCGGGGGTGTGGCCGGTCATCAGTCCGGCCTCGGGGGCCCGCCTGCTCGCCCTCCCGCCGGAGTCGTCCGGCGACTGACTCCGGTGCGCCCCGGGCCGGTTGCCGAAGGTGCGGCGGCGGCCCCGGCTAACCGCCGCCGAAGGTGCGGCGGTAGGCGCCGGGGGTGGTGCCGAGGGCGGTGCGGAAGCGGCGGCGCAGGTTGACGGCGGAGGCGAGGCCGACCCGGTCGGCGATGGCCTCCACCGGCAGGTCGGTGCGCTCCAGCAGGGCCCGGGCGGCGTCGATGCGCCGGGCCAGCAGCCACTGGCCGGGGCTGGTGCCCAGCTGCTCGGCGAACCGGCGGGCCAGGGTGCGCCCGGACACCCCGGCGCGGGCGGCCAGCCCGTCCACCGCCAGCCGCTCCCCCAGTCGCTGTTCGGCCCACTCCAGCAGCGGGGCCAGCGACTCGTCCGCCCGGGCCGGCTCCGGGGCGGCGGCGTACTGCAGCTGGCTGCCCTCGCGGTGCGGGGGCAGCACCATGTGCCGGGCGACCTGGGCGGCGTAGGCCGCGCCGTGGTCGCGGCGCAGCAGGTGCAGGCACAGGTCGATGCCCGCGCCGGACCCGGCGCTGGTGGCGACGTCGCCGTGGTCGACGTACAGGACGTCCCGGTCCACCCGCAACGCCGGGTATTCGGCGGCGAGTTGGGCGGTGCGGCCCCAGTGGGTGGTGGCGCTGCGGCCGTCCAGCAGTCCGGCCCGGGCGAGGACGAAGGCGCCGGTGCAGATGGAGACGATCCGGGTGCCGCGCGCGTGGGCGGCGCGCAGCGCGGCGAGGACGTCGGCCGGGACCGGGGAGCCGGGCGGCTGCCAGCCGGGGATGACGACGGTGTCGGCCTCCTCCAGTGCCGTCAGGCCGTCCTCGACCAGCAGCGGGACGCCGAGGGTGGTGGGCACCGGGCCGGGGGTGCGGGTGCACAGGCGGAAGTCGTAGTGGGCGGCCAGTCCGGGCCTCTCGGTGCCGAAGACCTCGGCGGCGCAGGCGAGTTCGAAGGGCGACTGGGGTGCGCCGAGCAGGGCCACCACCCGGTGGCGGCGCGTGGCGGGGGCGGGGGCGGGGGTCTCCGTGGCTGCGACGCTCATGTCATGAATGTACCTGAGGATGTCTTTCCGGACTCTGGGGGCGGCGGGTGCGGGGGCGCCACAGTGGGGGCATGGACGACAACGACACGGGACTCAAGACGTCGCTGCTGGTGGACGAGGTGGAGCCGGTGGAGGTCGCGCCGGGGATCGTACGGCGCCGGCTGACGGCCACCGGGTACGCGCGCGGCTGGCTGATCGACTTCGCGCCCGGCAGCCGGTGGCCGGAGGTCGACGTGCACGGTACCGAGGAGCGGTACTTCGTGCTGAGCGGGGAGGTGATCGAGGGCGAGGAGCGTCACCCGGCGGGCAGCTACGTGGTGTTCGCGCCGGGCAGCAGTCACCGGCCGCGCACCGAGACCGGCGCGCGGATGCTCGGGTTCACCGTGCTCAAGGCCTGAGCGGCATCTGAACGCCCCGCCACCGAGCGCCCCGCCACCGAACGCCCCGCCACCGAACGCCCCGCCACCGAACGCCCCGGCGCCGGAGAGCCCGTGACGATGTCGCGGCCCCGTCACCGCTCGGCACGGCTCCCGGCCCGGGGTGTGGGCGGGCTGCCCGGCGGTAGGAGGACCGACGGGAGGGCCGGACGACGGGGGAAGGACGGCGCCGTGACGGACGGGGGCGCGGCCGGGGGCGGACGGCGTCGGCCGCGGTGGCACTGGCGGTGCCGGCCGTGGCGGGCGCGACGGCGGTGTGGCACTGGTCGCTGGACGAACCGGTGGGCGGGGTGCGGGAGTCGGTGTGCGCGGCCGCGCTGGCGGTGGGGGTGGCTGCCGCCGTCCCGCTGCGCGGGCGGGCCTCGGGCCGGGGCTTCGCGCCGGTCGGCGCGTTCGCGGTGGTGTTCCTGTTGGCCGCCTGGGGCACGGTGTTCGCGACGGCCCAGGCCGCCGACACCATCCGCACCCGGGTGCACGAGCCGCGCAGCGTGCCGGCCCTGGTGACGCATTGCCGGGTGAGCGGTCAGGTCCCGGTGGAGGGCGGCGGTCTGGGGGCCAGGACGTACGCCTGCACCTACCGCTGGAGCGTGGACGGGCGGTCGTTCAGCGAGGAGCGACCGGTCGACGCGCCCTACCCGGACGGCCACGAGACCCGGGTGCGGCTGGAGGACGGCGGGCGGATGGCCACCGGCCGGCCGAGCGTGCTGTCGATCCCGTTCTGGATCGTCCTGGCCCTGGCCGGGCCGGCCGCCTCGGGGGCCTTCGCCTTCCGGCTGGTGGCGTGGGCGGCGGACGCGGGCCCGTGGGACGACCGACGGCGGGGCTGACCGCGCGCCGGAGGGCGGCGGGCTGACGGTGCGCCGGGACCGGACGGCGGCGGGCGGCGCACCGGGGCCGTGTCCTGAACGGGTCGGGCACGGACGGACGTGGACGGGAGTGGGAGGGCCGGCGCCCCGACCGCACCTCGACGGCGCCCCGACCGCACCTCGACCGCACCCCCGCGACGCCCCGGCGGCACCCCGCCCCCGATAGGCAATCGATCGACATATGTCGTCTGACTGACTATCGTGGGCGGTGCGGTGGCCGTCGTGCCGCCGCGTTCCCGACCCACGCGCGAGAGGACCTCCGTGCCCCGACTCCCAAGTACCGCCGGCACATTCGCCGTCGGTGCCGCCGCCGTCGTGATGCTGGCGCTGGCCGTGCCGCCCGCCCTGGCCCTGCCGGCCGCAGGCGCCCCCGCACCGGACGCGGACCCGGTGCCCGCCCTGGTGGACGGCACCGGCACCGCCGCCCCGCAGTTGGTGACCGGCCTGTCCGAACCCGCGCCCGGCGACCCGGCCGGGGCCGCGCTCGCCCACCTCGCGGCCCACCCCGACCGCTACCGCATCGACACCGGCGAGCTCGCCGCACTCGGCTCCACGACGGGCCCCGACGGCCGCCGCACCGTCAGGTTCGAGCAGCGCCACGGCGGGATACCGGTGCTCGGCGGCCAGTACCTGGTGCACCTGTCCGGCCAGGGCGCCGGGCAGAAGGTCGAGTCCGCGGGCGGACGCTACTTCACCGGGCTGAGCGCCCCCACCACCCCCGCCGTCCCGGCCGAGGCCCTGCGGCGGGCGGCCGTCGCCGAGCTCCCCGACCCGCCGGCCCGCGCCGGCGCCACCGCCGAGGACCACGGCCCGGTGATCCTGCCCGACGGCCCCGGCCGCCTCACCGAGCACTACACCGTGCGCGGCACGGCGGGCGGCACCGCCCGGGAGGTGTACGTCGACGCCACCACCGGTGCGGTCGCCCTCGCCCACGACGCCCGCGCGCCCCGGCCCGCCGCCGACCCGGCCCCGGCCACCCCCGCACCGGCCACCCCCGCACCGGCCGATCCGGGCACCGGGCTGCAGCCCGCCACCGGCACCGCCCCCGACGCCCACGGGCGCAGCGCCGCGGTGAACATCGCCAAGCGGGCGGACGGCACCTACCAGCTCACCGACCTCACCCGCCCCGCCACCGTCACCACCTACGACGCCGCCGGGCGCGACACGGGCGACTTCGACGGCGTGCCCGTCCCGGCCGACGCCGCCCCGGCCTCCTCCCCCGCCCCCGCCTTCCCCGCCGCCACCGGGGACGACGGTGCCACCGACGCGCACGTCAACGCCGGGCTGGTCCTCGACTTCTACCGTGACCGGCTCGGCCGCAACGGTCTGGACGGCCAGGGCGGGGCGATCGTCTCGGTGGTGAACGTGAGCGACGGCGGCAAGCCGTTCCCGAACGCGTTCTGGGACGGCTCCAAGATGGTCTACGGCTCCGGCGGCCAGAACTTCTACCCGTTCTCCGTCGCCCTGGACGTGGCCGGGCACGAGATGACCCACGGCGTCGTCCAGCACACCGCCAAGCTGCTCTACCTCAACCAGTCGGGCGCCATGGACGAGGCCATCGCCGACTACTTCGGCAACGCCATCGAGGTCACCGCCCGCGGCCTGGCCATGGACGACCCCGCCGCGGCACTGCTCGGCGAGAGCCTGTGCCGCACCGGCACCCCGCAGGCCTGCGCCACGCGCCGTCTGGACGACCACCGCACCACCACGGCCGACTTCCTGGGCACCCGGTACTCCATCGACTCGGGCGGGGTGCACCTCAACTCCACCATCTTCGGCGGCGCACTCTGGGACATCCGGCGCACCCTCGACCCGCTCACCGCCGACCGCGTCGTCTACCACGCGCTCGCCGACTACCTCACCCCGCTGGACGACTTCCAGGCCGGACGCGACGCGGTGCTCGCCGCCGGCCGTGACCAGGGCCTGGACAAGCGCCAACTGCGGGCGCTGGCCGCCGCGTTCGACGCGCACGGGATCCGTCCCGGCTGGCAGCGCCGGCTCGGCACCGACAGCCGCATCCTGCTGCAGAACGTCTCCAACGGCATGGCCACCCCGGCCGTCGCCCGCGGCCACTGGGTGATCCTCGGCGACGGGGCCGCCGGCACCGGGCTGTACACCGGCACCGTCGACGGGCACGGCACCCCGGTGCGCCTGAGCCCCGAGGACGGCCGCATCCACAGCTGGGCCGCCACCGACGGGACGAACGCCGTGTGGGTGGCCATGGGCGGCCCCCCGGGCACGGGGCAGGAGGTGCTGACCGCTCCGCTGAGCGGCGCCGGCCCCGTACGGAGCGTCTTCCGCTCCACCTCCCCCGCCCAGCAGCTCGGCAACGCCCGGATCTCCGGCACCGACATCGCCTTCACGGTCTCCGAGAACGGCCACTCCCGGCCGTACCTGAGCCGCGACGGCGCCGCGCCGGTCGCGCTCCCGCTGCCCGAGGGGCACGACGTGTCCGAACTCGCCCTCAAGGACGGCCTCGTCGCCTGGACCGAGACCTGGCAGGACGGTGACCAGTGGGTGACCGTGCCGACCGTCTACTCCGTCGCCGCCGGGAAGGTCACCGCGCGGTACCCCGCGCACGCCCCGGCGGGTTCCGGGCCGAGCAGCGCCGGCTCCCTCACCCTGGCGGGTGGGCGCCTGCTGTGGGTGGACCTGCCCGTCGACCGCACCGTGCGCAGCACGATCCGCTCCGCGGCCCCGGACGGCTCGGGCGTCGTCGACCTGGTGGGCGCCGGTTCCCCGAACGCCCCGCGCTCCACCACCCTCGCCGCCTCCGACCAGGCCGTCACCTACCGGGTCGAAGGCGACAAGCCCGCCGGCGGCTGGACCAACGCCGCGCTGCCGAAGCTGTGGCAGGTCCCGCTCGCCGGGGGCACCCCGCAGCGGCTGTCCTGCAACCGCGGCGGCCAGTACGAGGCCGCCGCCGACCAGGGCACCCGGGTGGTGTGGCTG
The DNA here is from genome assembly GCF_040651155.1 of Kitasatospora sp. NPDC048545. Lineage (NCBI taxonomy): Bacteria > Bacillati > Actinomycetota > Actinomycetes > Kitasatosporales > Streptomycetaceae > Kitasatospora > Kitasatospora sp. NPDC048545. The sequence goes on along the minus strand of NZ_JBEZIQ010000011.1, from coordinate 80,195 downwards.
GACGCCACCGTCGGCCGCACCGACCTGGTGGTCCGTGACCGTCCGGCGGGCACCTGCTGAGCGGATCTCACCGGCGCAGCGGCGGCGGGGCCGTGGGGCGAACTGCCCCGCGGCCCCGCCGCCGCTGCCGTCTCCGCATCCGTCTCCGCATCCGTCTCACAGCCAGCCCCGGCGGGCGGCCTGGACGCCGGCCTGGAAGCGGGTGGTGGCGCCCAGGTGGGCGAGGAGGACGGAGACGCGGCGCACCACGGTGCGCCGGCCCAGGCCGAGGCGGCGGGCGATGGCGTCGTCGGTGGCGCCGCCGGCCATCAGGGTGAGGATGCGCCGGTCGCGTTCGTCGATGCGCAGGTCGACGCCGGCCACGCTGGCCGGCACCGCCAGGCGCCACAGGGTCTCGAAGACCGCGGTCATGGCCTGCAGCAGGCTGGAGGGGCGGATCAGCAGGGAGACCACGCCGGGGCGGTCGTCGGCGGGCAGGGTGACGATGGCGAGGTCGTCGTCGCCGATGGCGAGCTTGAGCGGCGGCTCGTCCAGGGTGCGGGCCTGTTCCCCGGCCTCGACCATGCGCGCCATGTTGGGCCCGGCGACCGGGTCCTCGAACGCGCAGCCCTGGTAGATCGCGCGGTAGACGACGCCCGCGGCCATCCGGCGGCGCTGGAGCACCTCCTGGTCGGCGTAGTGGGCGTGGCTGCCGGAGTACGGCGGCACGTCGATGACCCGGATCTGGTGCCGGGCCGCCAGTTGCAGCCGGTGGCTGGCGGCGAGCACCTGGGCGGGGTCCTCGACCACCTCCAGCGCGCCGTAGCTGCCGGCGTCGCGCCGGGCGAAGCGGTAGAGGCGTTCGAGTTCGGCGCCGGCCCGGCGGGCGGTGGCCTGGCGCAGCGCGTCGCGCTGCAGCACCGTCTCGACCACCCGGCCGGGCGGCAGCGCCTCCCAGGAGTGGTCGCGGTCGTCGGCGGTGCCGGCGCCGTCGAAGGCGACGGCGATGCCTTCGTCCGCGAGGTCGCGCAGCACGGCGAGCACGGTGTCCTCGTCCAGGCCCGCGCCGTGCGCGAGGTCGGCCACCCGGGCCCTGGGCCGTCCGACCAGGCAGCGGTAGACGCGGCCGCGTTCGGAGTCGGGATCCAAGACGTCGTGCACGACACCCCCCGGTCATCGTGTCCCCCTGCCGCCCGGTGGTCCCGGGTGGCCGGGGGAGCCTACCCGGGTGGGTGGCCCACATGCGCCAGTGGCCCAGGTGCGCCGCCGGGTGCTCTGGCGCGGGACGGTCCGTGTGACGAGAGTTGTCGATGTTCAGACAGGAGTGGTGAGGCGGACCGTCAGGACGGCCCCGTCGGCACGACCGTCTGCGCAACCCGCGAGGACCGCCCGCCACCACCGACCGTCGAAGGCCGAGGACGACCCCCATGACCCCAGCCCGGCACCTGCCCGCCCGGCTGCGGCGCGCCCGTACGGCCGTCGCCGCCCTGGCCGCCTGCCTGCTCCCGCTCGCCGCGACACCCGCGGCCTCCGCCGCCCCGTCGGCAGCCACCCCCGCGACGGCCGCGTCAGGTCCGGCCGCCGCGACGGCCGTTCCCGCCGACGCCGGCGGGCCGCCGCCGCTCACGGACGGCTTCGGGCTCACCCAGGTCGGCACCGCGACCGGCAGCGCCACCAACTTCGTCGTCACCGTCACCACCCCGCAGGTCGCCGGGCCGCACACCATCCGGATCCTGCTGCCCGCCGACTACGCGCAGCACCCGGACAAGCGCTACCCCGTGCTGTACTTCCTGCACGGCGCCTCCGACAACCCGAGCGACCCCGCGCTGGCCTACCCCGCGCTCACCGCCGCCCGGTCGATGATCACGGTCATCCCGGACGGCGGCCTGCGCGGCTGGTACACCGACTGGCTCGACCAGGGCACCGCCGCCGGTGCGCAGAACTGGGAGACCTTCCACCTCACCCAGGTCCTCCCGTTCGTCGACGCCAACCTGCGCACCCGCACCGACCGCGCCCACCGGGCCGTCGGCGGCCTGTCCATGGGCGGCTTCGGCGCCCTGCACTACGCCCAGGACCGCCCCGACCTGTTCGGCCAGGTCCTCACCATGTCCGGCGCCAACGACCTGTCCACCGACGAGATGATCCTGCGCGGCGCCGTCGTCGCCATGCTGACCAACGCCGGCACCGTGCTGTGCGGCCCCAGCGACGGCCGCCCCTGCGGCTTCGACTACGGGCCCACCGTCTCCAGCGACGCGATCTTCGGCACCCCGTACCCGGTGTTCAACGCCGACTGGCGTTGGAACGCCGCCGACCCGGCCTCCCGGCTGGCCCTGCTCGACCGCACCGGCATCGCCGTCTACACCGGCAACGGCAACGGCAACCCCGCCGACATGGAGTTCTGGGCCGAAGGCACCGCCAAGCGCGTCAAGGACCGCCTGGACGCCCTCAAGCTGCCCTACCACTACGTCGACTACGGCGACGGCACCGGCTGGGGCGCCGACTGCCACGGCGGCCACACCGCGGGCTGCTGGGCGCAGGACCTCGTGGACTACGTCCCGCGCCTGGAGGCGGCCTTCGCCGCCGCGCCCTGAGGCCCTCCCTCACCTCTCCCCGCCCCCTGACGAAAGGACATCCTCCGTGCCCGCCACCACGACCCCCGGCCGTACGGCGCCCTGGCTGCGCCTGCTCGCGGCCTTCCTGGTGACCTGTTGCGCCGCCCTGGGCCTGGCCGCCGCGCCCGCCCACGCCGCCGCCCCGGCACCGGCCCCCGCCCACGCCGCCGCCCCGGCACCGGCCCCCGCGCCCGCCGCCGCTCCGGCCGCCGCGTGCGCGACCCCGCAGCAGTGCCTGACCATCAAGTCGCTCGGCAACGGACGCCAGCTCGACGTCCAGAACGGCAACACCGGCGACGGCGTCTACATCGTCACCAACTCCGCGCCCGGCTACCACCAGTCCTGGCGGCTGAACGTCGACCCGTCCGACTACACCTTCACCATCGTCAACAACGACACCGGCAAGTGCATCGACCTGGCCTCCTGGTTCGTCCCGGTCCTGCGCCAGCAGACCTGCGCCGGGCAGGCGAGCCAGCGCTGGTTCCTGCAGCCCGCGCCCAGCGGCGGCGACGCGTTCTTCATCCGCCACGCGGGCGACAGCACCTGCCTGGACGTGCTCAACGGCGCCCAGTACGACGACGCCTGGACCGACCAGTACGCCTGCAACGGCACCGCCAACCAGCAGTGGGCCACCGGCTTCCCGCAGGCCGCCCGCACCCTGGCCACCGACCACGCCGCCAAGCAGTGCCAGAAGGACGCCTCCACCTGCTCCTGGGCCGTCCAGAGCGAGGCCCCGGCCGCGCCGCTGCCCCGGGTGTGCTCCTCCGCGGTCTGGTTCAACAACACCAGCGGCACCGTCCAGCAGAACTTCGCGGTCACCGACACCAGCGGCTGGTCGACCTCCCTCGGCTCCGAGATCGGCTCCGAGATCTCCGCCGGCACGCCGGGCGTCCTGAGCGCGGCGGTCAAGGTCGGCCTGAGCTTCACCAACGTCTGGAACGGCTCGCGCAGCGTCAACAACGCCGTCACCGTCTCCGTCCCGCAGCAGCAGTACGGCTGGGTGACGCTGGCCGCGGTCGCCCGCAAGGTCACCGGCACCTGGACCTTCGACGCCCACGGCATCCCGTGGACCGCCGACGACACCATCACCGTCCCGGTCACCTCGGACCCCAACGCCGGCCCGACCCTCTACGTCGCCAACACCAGCCCGACGTTCACCACCTGCGCCTGACGCACAGTCGGATCTTCGGCCGCCGCCCGCGCTACGGGCGGCGGCCGTCCGCGTCCTCGCCGGGGTCGCCGTACGCCCGGACCAGGGCCTCGCGCGCGGCCAGGCGTCCGGCCACCCGGAAGGAGTGCTCGCGCGAGTCCAGCTCGTGCACGACGGTGAGGTGCACCACCACCGCCAGCGCCACCGCCCGACCCGGCGCCCGCTCGGCCAGTTCCTCGCGCACCCCCTCGGCCAGCGCCGCGTGGAACAGCGCCAGGTACTTCGGATCGGAGTCGCCGTGCACCACGGCCCCCGGGGCCGCCTCCAGGTGCACGCCCTCCTCCCAGGGCTCGAAGTCCACCTCGACGATCGCCACGTCGCAGGGACAGCCGGCCTGGCGGACGTAGCGGGCCCGCACGCCGCGGATCGGGCGGGGCGGGAAGCTCTCCGGTTCGATGCTCATCGGGATCGACCGGTCAGGACCAGGCGATCTCGACGGACTCGACCACCACGTCCTGCACCGGGCGGTCGCCCTCGGTGGGGGCGGTGGCGATCGCGTCCACCACGGCCTTGGAAGCCGCGTCGGCGACCTGGCCGAAGATGGTGTGCTTGCGGTTGAGGTGGCCGGGGGTGCCCACCGTGATGAAGAACTGCGAACCGTTGGTGCCCGGGCCGGAGTTGGCCATGGCCAGCAGGTACGGCTTGGTGAAGAACAGCTCCGGGTGGAACTCGTCCGCGAAGGCGTAGCCCGGGCCGCCGGTGCCGGTGCCCGTCGGGTCGCCGCCCTGGATCATGAAGCCCGCGATCACCCGGTGGAACGGCGTGCCGTCGTAGTACGGGCCGCTGCCCGGCTCGCCCGTACGCGGGTCGGTGTACTCGCGGGTGCCCTCGGCGAGTTCGACGAAGTTGCGGACCGTCTTCGGGGTGTGGAACGGGAACAGCTCCAGGCGGATCGGGCCCGCCGTGGTGTGCAGGGTGGCGAAGCGGGCAGTGGCCACGGGTGGCTCCTCGGGTGCGACGGACGCGTGGGGCGGATCGGGAAGACCGGCTACGGCATCCTGGCACAGCCCCGGGGTTCACGGCCGAACCGGGTGGAAGGATCCCCACGTCGGACCTACCGAGGGCGCACGCAGGACGTGCGCGGGAAAGGCGGGTGGTCGTGGTGATCGGTGCGGCGCTGATCGGGTTGCTGGTGCTGGTGATCTTCGGGTGCGTGTGCGTGGTGTGGGCCGACCGCGGCGGCCCGGCCTGGACGCGCATGGTCGCGGCCCTGACCGTCCGCGCGGGGGAGGTGGTGCGCAGCGCGCAGCGCAACCGGCGCCGCAGGGGCTCGAACGGCGGCGGCGGCGGTGACTGAGGCGTGACGGAGCGGGAGGAGCGGGAGCGGCGGGAGGCCCGGGAGGAGCGGGAGCGGCTGCGGGCCGTCTTCGAGGCGGTGCTGGCCGGTGCCCTGGCCGGGCGCGGGGTGCCGACCTGCCTGGGCCTGGACGACGACACCGACGAGGCGCTGTGGGCGGTCGAATCGGCCCGCCCCGACGTGCCGCCGGCCCTGGTCGAGGCGGCCCGGCGGGCCTTCGCCGGGCAGCTGGACGGCACCAACGCGGCCCGGCAGCGCGAGCGGATCGCCCGCAGGTTCGCCCGCCCCGCCGGCTGACGCACGGCGGCGGCTGACGCACCGCGGCCCCGGCCGCCGCCCGTGGTCGCGGGCGGCGGCCGGGGCCGCGGGCGGCGGCCGGGGCCGCGAGGGGACGTCAGTCCTCGGCGGAGCGGCGGCGGGAGAGCGCGACCAGCGCGGCGCCCGCGGCCAGGGCCGCGGCGGCACCGCCGGCCTCCCAGCCGATCCCGTCGGTGCCGGTCGCGGCGAGCGCACCGGAGCCGGAGCCGACGGCGGTGATCCCGGTGCCCGTGCCGGTGGTGCCGGTGGTGCCGGTGGTGCCGGTGGTGGTGGTCTCGGTGAAGCCGGCGGGCTGGACGGTCTGCGGCTGCTGCGCGCCCTGGCCCTGCTGTCCGGTGCCCTGCCCGGAGGTGCCGGAGCCGGAGTCGGTCGCGGCGGCCTCGTCCTCGGCACGGGCCTTGGCCCAGCCGTCCGTGAGGAAGGCCGCGATGTCCGCGTCGCTGCCCTCCAGGGCGGCCCTGGCGGCCTTGCGCACGGCCGGCCCGCCGTTCTCGGCGAGCTGGGAGACCTTGATCCGGTTGTCGTCGGCGCGCAGCTTCGGGAGTTCGACCTCCAGGAACTTCCGCAGGTCGGCGGCGGTGCCGTCGAGGGCCTTCTGGGCGCCCTCGGCGGTGTGACGGCCGGTCTCCTTGTTCGCGAGGATGACCAGGATCGCGACCCGGTCGTCCTCGGCCTGGGCGGCAGGCCAGCCCTCGGTGAGGAACTTCAGGATCGCCGCGTCGTCGCCGTCCATCGCCTTGTTGGCGGCCTCGCGCACGGCCCGGCCGCCGGAGGCCATGATCTGGGCGACCTTGACCCGGTTGTCGTCGCCCCGCTGCTTGGCCAGGTCGACCTCCAGGAAGTGCCGCAGGTCGGCGGCGGTGCCCTTGAGCGCCTTCGCGGCCGCCTCGCGCACACCGGGCCCGCTGTCCTTGTCGGCCAGGATGCGCTCGACCTCGGCGCGGTCCTGGTCCTCGGCGCGGGCGACGTACTGACCGGTCTTCAGGAAGTCGAGGATGTCCTGGTAGGTGCCGCGCAGCGCCTTGTCGGCGGCCTTGCGCACGGCCGGTCCGCCGCGGTCCTCGATCTGGACGACCAGCAGCCGGTTGTCGGTCTGGCGGGCGCCCTCCAGCTCGGCCGTCAGGAAGTGGCGCAGGTCGGCGGCGGTGCCCTTGAGGGCCTTCTCCGCCAGCTCGCGCACCTTGGGGCCGGTCGCCGGGTCGTCGAGGATGTGCTGGATCTCGGCGCGGTCCTGCTTCTCCTGGTCGGTGACGCCGGTGTCCTTGGCCGTGTCCTTGCCGGTGTCCTTGGCCGGGTCCTTGGCCGTCTCCTTGCCGGTGTCCTTCCTCGTCTCCCCGGCGGGGTCCCCGGCGGCGGTGTCGGGCGCGGAACCGGAGGCGGTGTCAGGGCCCGCGACGCCGGCCGGCTGGACGGTGGCGGCGGAGGCCGTGGAGGGGAAGAGGACGGCGGGGGCCAGGACGGCGGCCGCGACGACGGCGGACACCCGGGGCAGCTTCAATGCAGCAGACCTTACTTCGCGTGAGGACCATGAACCCGGACAGCATAGATCGCCTTTTACGATTCCCATACCAAATAAATCCAGACCCTCAACAGCACCTCCCCGCCCCCGCGTTGCCCCGCCCGGGCCGTGGATAGGGTGGGGCCGGTGAGCTTCCATCTCGTCGTCGGACACGGGCCCGCCGGGGCCGCCACCGCCCGCCTACTGGCCGGACAGGGCCAGGAGGTCAGGGTCGCCACCCGCTCCGGAGCCCCCGCCCACCAGCCTGTCGAAGGCGTCGAACACCTCGCCGTCGACGCGAGCGACCCCGCGGCCCTCGCCCTGGCCGCGCGCGGCGCCACCGCCATCCACGGCTGCGCCGCACCACCGCTGCCGCAGTGGACCACCCACTGGCCCGCACTGGCCTCCTCGTTGTGCGCGGCGGCCGAGGAGAGCGGCGCCGTCCTGGTCATGCTCGGCAACCTGTACGGCTACGGGCCACTGCCCGACCCCGACCGCCCCATGACCGAGGACCTGCCGCTCGCCGCCACCGGCCCCAAGGGACGGGTCCGGGCGGCCGCCTGGGAACAGGCCCGGGCGCTGCACGAGGCCGGACGGATCCGGGCCGTGGAGGTGCGCGCCTCGGACTTCTTCGGCCCCGGCGTCACCGACGGCGGCCACCTGGCGTCCCGGGTGCTGCCCGGCCTGCTCAAGGGCCGCTCCGTCGCGGTGCTCGGCGACCCGGACGCCCCGCACAGCTGGACCTACCTGCCGGACGTGGCACGGGCGTTGGCCGAGGTCGCGGGCGACGAGCGGGCCTGGGGCCGGGCCTGGCACGTGCCCACCGCCCCCGCCGTACCGGTGCGTGTGATGGTCGAGCGCCTGGCCGCCGAGGCCGGCACCGCCCCGGTCACGGTCCGCCGCCTGTCCCCCGCCCTGCTCGCCGCCGCCGGGCTGTTCTCCCCGCTGCTGCGCGAACTGCGCGAGACCCGTTACCAGTTCGACCGGCCGTTCGTCATGGACTCCACCGCCTACGAGACGGCGTTCACCGTCCGGGCGACGCCCCTGGCGGAACAGGTCGAGGCGACGGTCGCCTGGTGGCGCGAGCGGCTGAGCACGCCGTAACCGCGTCAGTGCTTCAGCGAGTCCGCGCCACGGTAGCCGTCGCCCGGCACGCCCTCGACCAGGATCGCGTCGGCGATCATGTGCCGGGTGCGCAGCGGCAGGATCTCCCGGTAGGCGGGCGAGTCCCACCAGGCGCGGGCCCGCTGGTAGTCGGGGAACTCGATGACGATCGTGCCGCCCGCACCCCAGCGGCCCTCCACCGTCTCGAACTTGCCGCCGTGGACGATGAAACGGCCGCCGAAGGGGTCGAGGGTGGCGTCGATGCGCTCCAGGTACTCGACGATGTCGGGGCCGAACTCGACCGAGTGGACCTGGGCGATGGCGTAGGCGGTCATGGGGTGCTCCTGGGGGTTCGTCGCGGTGATCGGTGGTTCCTGCCGACGTCCCCGACGGTAGGGCGCGGGGGGTGGCGGGCGAATCCGTCACGTATCGGTAGGGGTACCGGCGGGGGTCCCGGCGGGGGTCCCGGTCCTGACGCCTCGTGTAGCATCCGCGCAGCTCAAAGGCGTGACCATGCGAGCGGATGAGGAAGAGTGCAGAAGACGGCCGACGGCGGCCCCGGAGACAGCGCCGGGGACGACAGGATGACGCGGCGTCGGCGGACCCTCGCCGTGGCGGCCGGGGTGTGCGTGCTGGGCGCGACCGGGATCGGCGGGACGCTCCTGCTGGCAGGGTCGCCGGCCCCGGCGGCGCCCGGCTCGGCGGCCACTTCGGCCCCCTCCCCCTCCGCTTCCCCGCCGGCCGACGCACCGGCAACGGCACCTACCGAGACGCCTGCGGACGCACCGACGACGGACGGACCCGGGGCCGGAACCGGTGCCAGGGCCGAAGCCACCGCCGCGCCCGAGGCCCCGGCCACCACCCAGCCGGCCCGGTCCCGCCCCACGGCCGCCCCGGCGCCCACCACCCCGGCACCGGCACCGCCCACCCGGAAACAACCGGCGGCCCCCGCCGCCAAACCCTCCCCCGACTGGACCATCCCGCCCAGGCCGGTGCCCACCCTGCCGCCCGTCCCCGCCTCCTGCCCGCCCGGACAGATTGCCTCCTGGGACGGCTGCCACCCGCTCGGCCCGGCCATCCCCGTCGGCCCGACCAACCCACCTGCCACACCCCGCTGAACCAGCCACGGCCGGGCGGGCTCCGGCCGCCGCACCCCGAGCAACCAAGGGTGCCCCGCCCGGCACGATCGCCGGACGGGGCACCTGGGTGTCAGGTCAGCCCGCGGTGAACTCCCCGCCCTTCACCCCGGCGAGGAACGACGACCAGGCGTCAGCGGGGAACAGCAGGACCGGCCCGGCCGGGTCCTTCGAATCACGCACCGGCACGACATCCTGGATTCCGGCGGCGATCTCCACACAGTTGCTCTGTGCGCCGGAATGGGACGACGTGCGCCACTCAAGCCCGGCGCCATGGACATGCATGACGTCGGCCACCTCGACGCAGTTGCCGCCCTGACCGCTGTAACTGCTCTTGCGCCACAGAACGTTGCCGAAGTCCGATGCGAGCATGCCCCACCCTCCGATGGCCAACGGCGGCACAGCTACCACCGCACCCGAACATTCCTGCCGAGACCTGTCTACCCGTCCGCGAGCTCGCCGGCCTTCACGCCGCCGACGAAGGCAGCCCAAGCCTCTGCGGTGAACCGGAGGATCGGACCATTCGGATCCTTCGAGTCCCGGACAGCCATCCCGTTCAACACCGACTGCCGGGCCTCCACGCACTCGTTCGCCTGGGCGCTGTAGCTGCTCTTGTACCAACCCCGAGCGCCGCTCTCCGGCACAGCCACGGTTCACACCTCTTCCGGTCTCGTCGTCATGCCGCCGAAGCGATGGCCGCGATCATATCCAGCGACTCCTTGGGGTTCAGAGCAGCCGAGCGCAAGTACTCGAAGACCAGCCCGTAGCCGTCCAGTTCACCCTGCTGCTCCAGATAGTGGCTGCTCGTCAGCGTCTCCAGAAACACGGCTCCGGCAGTGGGCGAATCGGAGAAGCCGTACATCACGAAGGCACCGCACGCACCAGCCGTCGCGCCGACGCCCAGCGGCACCACTTGCAGGGTGACGTTGGGAAGCTGCGCCATCTCCGTCAAGTGCTCCAACTGCTCCTTGTGAACCCCCGCCCCTCCCACCGGGCACCTGAGCGCGGGCTCCCAGATGATCGCCCAGAACCGGGCCGGATCTGGCTTGGCGAGGACTTCCTTCCGTTCCATCCGAATCTCAACCAACTGATCGATGCGCTCCGGTCGCACCGCAGCCGGATTGGCCTCCAGCAGCGCCCTGGCGTAGCCCTTCGTCTGCAACAAGCCCGGGATGACCATGGTCTGCCACATGCGGATGTACCGGGCGTCGTCCTCCAGCCCGAGAACGTCGACGTAGGCGGAGGGGATCGTGTCACCGTAGTCGTGCCACCATCCGCGCTTCTTGCTGTCCCTCGCCAGCCCCTCAAGAGCATCGCGCTCCTTGCCGGCCACCCCGTACAGGTCCAGCAGGATCCCGAGGTCCAGTCGGCGAACGCCGGACGCGCCGGTCTCTATGCGGCTGATCTTGGCGCGGGAGCAGACAAGGGCCTGCGCCGCGTCATCCGTCCCCTTGTTCACGGCTTCGCGAAGGCGGCGAAGCTCCGAACCGAGTCGGCGGGCACGGACGGTCGGCTTCGGTTCATCGGCCATGCGCAAGTCCTCTCACCTGACGAACCCAGTCTGCCTTGTGACGATTCGTCAATCCAGCTTAGCCATACCTGCATCGTTGCAGCAGTATCGCTTGCAGGTTGCACCACCACAGGTGCATGCTACCTGGAGTAGTGAGCACTGCCACACAGCGTGATCATGGCGGGCTCATCACCCGGGCATTCCCATGCCTTCCTCGGCCGTCTTCACCCCGCACACCCCGGAGGTGGCTCCGCCATGCCTGAAACCGACTCGCCCTCCCCGGCCCCCACGGAGACGGCCTGCCGGCTGCCCCGGCGTCCGACCTCCCCCGGGATCGCCCGGCGGCGGCTCCGCGACTTCCTCGACCCCTTCCCCGTCGGGGAACTCCTCCTCCCGACCGGCGAGTTGCTCGTCAGCGAGCTGGTCACCAACGCCGTCCAGCACACCCGGGTCCCGCGCGACCGCCTGATCCACGTCCGCTTCCACCTCGGCCCGGACGACACCCTGCGCATCGAGGTGCACGACGCCGACAGCGAGAAGCCCGCGCTGCGCGACGCCCCCGTGTGCGCCGAGACCGGCCGGGGCCTACTCCTCGTCCACGAGCTGGCCCGCAGCTGGGGCTGTTCCCCGCGCGAGGGCGGCATCGGCAAGTTCGTCTGGTGCCTCGTCACCCCCGAGGGGGCCGCCGCGTGACCGCCGTCGTCCGGGCCGCGATCGCCGGCGTGATGCCGCCCGTCCTCTTCCCCAGCCTCGACGTGGCCCTGCCCGTGCTGTGGGAACACGTCCGCAGACTCCCCGTCCGCGAGGCCCACCGGGACTTCATCCGGATCTGCATCGGCCCCGGCGGCGGCCAAGGCGTCGCCCGGTGCCTGGCCCAGGGCGGCAGCTGGAGCACCACCCTCTACGTCGGCGGCATGACCGACTGGACCGCCCACCCGATCACCATCACCACCCACGGCTCCTGAACTCCCCCGCCCCCGCCCGGCGACAGCGCCGGGCGGGGACGAACCTCAGGCGTCGGTGCCGCGCCGTCGGTCCCGGGACGGTCGTGAAGTCTTTCCAGAGATAACGGCCTATTACCTGTGACATATGGAACCGCGACCTGCGGTGACGTCCTCGGGCCACTGCATGAAGCGGCCCTGTTATCTGGGACAAGGGGGAAGCGGTGCCCACCGTCGTGCAATTGCCGATCGGGAAGGCGCTGACCGTCCGGTCGGCCGGGGCCCTGTTCCTCGACTCCCTCGGCAACCCGAACACCGTGCGGAACTACGGCATCGCCGTCACCAAGACCGCTGAGCGGCTCGGCGAGGGCCGGCCGCTGGCCTCAGTGGAGGGCGACGAGGTCGGCGAGGCCCTGGGCCGGCTCTGGGGCAACTCCGCGGTGAACACCTGGAACGCCCGCCGGGGCGCGGTGTCGTCCTGGCTCGGCCGGTGTACCGAGCGCGGCTACGACGGCCCGGCGGTGCCGGGCTGGGCGAAGCGACTGACTGTGCCCGACTCGGACACCCCGGCACGTTCCCGGATCGCGGTCGACCGGCTGATCGCCCGGAGAGAGGTGCACCCGAGGGAGAAGACGCTGTGGCGGATGCTCTACGAGACGTGCGCCCGGTCGGAGGAGATCCTGGACGTCAACATCGAGGAGCTGGACCTGGCCGACCGCCGGTGCCCGGTGAAGGCGAAGGGTGCCCAGCCCAAGGCCCGCCGCCGGGGCGGCGCCCGCGAGGACTTCGTGCTGGAGACCGTTTACTGGACGTCGGCACCGCCCGCCTGCTGCCCCGCCTGCTCAAGGGCCGCACCCGGGGCCCTGTGTTCGTCACCCACCGCCGCCCCGGGCCCGGCAAGGTGGTCGGCCCACGCGACGTCTGCCCGGACACCGGGCTCGCCCGTCTCTCCTACGGCCAAGCCCGCGCGCTGCTGGACGAACACACCGCGGTGAACGGGCTCGGGACCGGCTGGGACGAGTGGCGCCACTCCGGCTTGACCCACCTCGGCCGGGCCGGGGCGAGCCTGCTGATGCTGATGGCGAAGTCCCGGCACAAGAAGACGGAGAACGTCCGCCGCTACTTCAAGCCCTCGCCGGAGGCCATCGCAGAGCTGACCAGCCTGCTGGCGCCTGGCAACACCCAGCGCTGAGTCCCTTGCGGTGCATGGGTTCATGCGCCGATCGGCTTCCGTCGGACGGAGGGCCGCCATTGCTGCGCTACCTGAGGCCCGGCGGGCACGGTGATGCGCCGGGCGGGCTGGGCCCACCCGGCGCATCAGGGCCGGGTCAGCGGGTGGCTCAGGCGGCGCCGTACCCCAGGTTGCCGCCCAGCTCGCGGGAGGCCTGGGCCTGGGCCAGCAGTTCCTTGGCCTTGGCCTCGACGCCCTCGATGGCGTCCGCGCCGGCGACGAACCGCAGCGGCGGCTGGTCCTGGTCGGCGATGGTCAGCAGGGCCTGGGCGAGCTTGGCGGGGTCGCCGGGCTGCTGGCCGCTCATGCTCTTCCACGCCGCGATGGTGGCGCTGGTGCGCTCGGCGTAGTCGTCGATGGACGGCTCGGGCCAGGTGGTGGAGGCGTCGACCAGCAGTTCGGTGCGGAAGAAGCCGGGCTCCACGACCGTGGTGCGGATGTTGTAGGGGGCCACGTCGTAGCGCAGGGACTCCATCCAGCCCTCCACACCGAACTTGGAGGCGGCATAGGCGACGCAGAACTCCTGGCCGATCAGGCCGGCGGAGGAGGAGAGCGTGATGACGTGGCCGGCACGCTGCCCCCGCATGATGGGCAGGACGGCGCGGGTGACGTTCATCGGTCCGAAGAGGTTGGTCTCGATCTGCTGGCGCATCTGCGCGGGGGTGATCTCTTCGAAGTAGCCGGCGAAGAAGTTCCCGGCGTTGTTGATCAGGACGTCGATGCGGCCGAAGCGGTCGACGGCTGCATGCGCGGCTGCCTGCGCGTCCTCCAGGCTGGTGACGTCCAGCTTCGTGACGAGCAGGTTGTCCTGCGGTCCGCCCAGGGTCTTCTCGACCTCCTCGGGGCGGCGGCCGGTGGCGACAACCTGGTGGCCGCCTGCGAGGGCTTGGCGGGCGATGTCCGTGCCCAGACCGCGTCCGGCACCGGTGACGAAGATGACCTTGCTCATGAGGGCGTCCTTCCAGACGCCGTAAGTCGGCGTCAGCTTTGGCGTGGTGAGGAGTGCGGCGTCGCGAGGGGGCCGCTGAGCTGTCCGAATGTGGTCAGGCCTGGTCGGTCGGCATGATCCACAGCTCGCCGACGGAGGCGTGGCGGGGACGGGTGACCATGTAGGCGACGCCGTCGGCGATGTCCTCGGGGGCCAGGACCTCGGTCTGCTCGTAGAAGGTGCCGATCGCTTCGCGGATCTCGGGCTTGTGATCGTTGTGCGAGCCCAGCTCGGTCGCCACGCCACCCGGCTCCAGGACACCGACACGCACGTGACGCTGGGTGACCTCCTGGCGCAGGGACTCGGTGAATCCGTTCACACCGAACTTGGTGAGGTTGTAGACGCCGTATCCGTTCCACGCGACGCGGCCGGCGATCGAGCTGATGTTGACGATGTCGGCGACCCGGCGCGGACCCTCCTCGGCCGCCTGCAGCAGGTGCGGCAGGGCGGCGCGGGTGGTGTAGAGCATGCCCTGGACGTTGACGGCGATCATGCGGTCCCACTCTGTGACGTCCGCGCCGATGACGGGGCCAAGCAGCATCAGGCCGGCATTGTTGACCCGGGTGTCCAGCCGTCCGAACCGCTCGACGGTCTGCTGTACGGCCGCCTCGGCCTGGGTACGGTCGGCAATGTCCGATTCGACCACCAGCGCGGTGCCGCCCGCCTTCTCGATCTCGGCGGCGAGGTCGCTCAGACGGTCCTTGCGGCGGGCCACCAGCGCCACGGCGGCGCCGTTCTCGGCGAGCCGGCTGGCGGTGGCCGCGCCGATACCGCTGCTCGCGCCGGTGACAAGCGCGACGGTGCCGGTCAGGTTCGATGCCATGGGAGTGTCCTTCTTCTGGGCGTACGGGGCCCGCATCGCGGGCATCACACCAGGTGAGATGGGGTGGGCCTGCGATTGCCATGATCAGTGCAGTGGGCCCGGTATCCAGGCAACCACGCTCCGACCACCGCCGGGCCGCCGTACGGGGCACGGCTCTTCCCAGGGTCTGCCAGTACCCCTTCGGGACCGCACACGCGCGAGGGGCCGCCGTACGGTGGATCCATGGACCGCAGCACCGAGATCCGTGAGTTCCTGCGCACCCGACGAGCCCGGATCACCCCCGAACAGGCCGGCCTCGCCCCGGATCCGCGGGCCCGCCGGGTGCCGGGACTGCGGCGCGAGGAAGTCGCCCAGCTCGCCGGAGTCAGCGTCGACTACTACATCCGCCTGGAGCGGGGCCGCACCCAGGGCGTCTCCGAAGCCGTCCTGGAGGCGGTCGCCCGCGCCCTACAGCTGGACGACACCGAACGCGCTCACCTCTTCGACCTCGCTCAGCCCACCACCACCCGCACCCGCACCAGGCGGCCGCTCAGCCCGCAGAAGGTCCGCCCAGCCCTGTATCGCGCCCTGGACTGCCTCAGCGCCCCCGCCATCGTCCTGGGGCGACGCATGGACGTCCTGGCAGCCAATCAGCTCGGCTACGCCCTCATCACCGACTTCCAGGCCCGACCCCACCGCGAGCGCAACTCCGCCCGCTTCGTCTTCCTCGACGACGCCGCCCGCACGCTGTACGCCGACTGGGAGCGGGTCGCCGGCGACTGTGTCGCCACCCTGCGCCTGTACGCCGGACGCCACCCCGACGACCCACAGCTCACCGAGCTGATCGGCGAACTGTCCCTGCACAGCGACACCTTCCGCCGCATGTGGGCCGACCACGACGTCCACGCCCACACCACCGGCACCAAACGCCTGCACCACCCGATCGTCGGCGACCTGACCCTCGACTACGTGGTCCTGGCCGTCGAAGGCGACCCCGATCAGACCCTCGTCATCTACACCCCCGAACCCGCCTCCCCCTCCGCCGAAGCACTCGGCATCCTCGCCAGCTGGACCAGCACCTCCAGCACCGAGCCGCGTGCCCCCGAGGAGACGCACCGCGCCGGCTGACACCCCACCTCGGCTCCCGGTACACCTCACCAGTCCTCGGCCACCGGCTCGCGCAACGGCCGCATCCCGCCCGGCAGCTCCGGGAGCTGGAAGGAGTACCGGCCGAGCATGTTCACGTGGTGGCGCACGAACGCGAGACAAATATCCCCATGTACGGAAGGTCGCATCCCGAAGGCGGCGATAGCTCGGAGAGTGGGGAATCAATCACCCCAGGTGAGCAATCGGGGCCTCCCCGCCCGGTTAGGCTCGGCGGGGACGGGTTGTCCAGGCCGGAAGGCGGGTGTGCGCATGCTCGGGTACGACGCGGACGGGTTCGTGCGGAACGGGGTGGCACACCGGGTGGTGGCCGGGGCACTGCACTACTTCCGGATCCACCCCGACTTGTGGGAGGACCGGCTGCGGCGGGTGCGGGCGCTGGGGGTGAACACGGTGGACACCTACGTGCCGTGGAACTTCCACGAACTGCCCGACCGCCGGGTGGACTTCACCGGCTGGCGGGACGTGGCCCGGTTCGTGCGGCTGGCCGGGGACATGGGGCTGGACGTGATCCTGCGCCCGGGCCCGTACATCTGCGCGGAGTGGGAGTTCGGCGGCCTGCCGGCCCGGCTGCTGGCCGTGGACGGGCTACGGCTGCGCTGCGCGGACCCGGCGTACCTGGCGGAGGTGGACGGCTGGTTCGACGCGGTGGTGCCCGAGCTGCTGCCGCTGCTGGCGAGCCGGGGCGGGCCGGTGGTCGCGGTGCAGGTGGAGAACGAGTACGGCAGTTACGGCGACGACACCGCGTACCTGCGCCACCTGCGCGACGGGCTGGAGCGGCGCGGCGTGGACTGCCTGCTGTTCACCACCGACGGCGCCCACGACACCATGCAGCAGGGCGGCGCTCTGCCCGGGCACCTGGCCACCGTGACCTTCGGCTCACGCGCCCCCGAGCGGCTGGCGGTGCTGCGCCGCCACCAGCCCGAAGGGCCGCTGACCGCCATGGAGTTCTGGATCGGCTGGTTCGACCGGTGGGGCCTGCCGCACCACGTGCGCGACGCGAAGGAGACCGCCGCCGCACTGGACGAACTGCTGGCCACCGGCGCCTCCGTCAGCCTCTACATGGCCCACGGCGGCACCAACTTCGGCCTGTGGTCGGGCGCCAACCACTCCGGGGCGCACCCGCTGGACGCCGGGTACGAGCCGACCGTCACCAGTTACGACTACGACGCGCCGATCGGCGAGGGCGGCGAGCTGACCGCCAAGTTCCACGCGCTGCGCGAGGTCATCGGCCGCTACGTCGACCTGCCGCAGGACGAACTGCCCGCCCCCGCGCCCCGGGTGGCGCCGCAGCGCCTGGAGCGGGCGGACGGACGGGTGGCCCTGCTGGAGAGCCTGGACGCGCTGTCGCAACCGGTGGAACGGGCCGCGCCGCTGCCCATGGAGCAGCTCGGGCAGTCCCTGGGCCTGATCCACTACCGCACCCGGGTGCCGGGCCCGCGCCCCGAACTGCCGCTGTGCATCGACGGGCTCGCCGACCGGGCGCAGGTGTTCGCGGACGGCCGCCCGCTGGGCACCCTCGACCGCAACGACCCCGGCGCCACGCTGGAACTGGCCACCGGCACCGACGGCGTCACCCTGGACGTCCTGGTCGAGGCACTGGGCCGGGTGAACTACGGCCCGAACATGGACGACCGCAAGGGCATCACCCGCGGTGTCTCGCACGGCGGCCAGCGGCTGTTCGGCTGGCGGATCCGGCCGCTGCCGCTGACCGACCTGTCGGCGCTGCGCTTCGCCCCGGGCACGCCCGGCACCCCGGCCCGGGACGGCGAACCGGTGTTCCACCGCTTCGCCGCCGAACTCCCCTCCCCCGCGGACGCGTTCGTCGCCCTGCCCGGCTGGGGCCGCGGGCTGCTGTGGCTCAACGGTTTCCTGCTCGGCCGCTACGCCGCCGTCGGCCCGCAGCGCACCCTGTACGCCCCGGCGCCGCTGTGGCGGGCGGGCGGCAACGAGCTGGTCGCGCTGGAGCTCGAACAGCACGGCGAGGCACTGGAGTTGCGCGACGAGCCGGACCTCGGGCCGACCACGGAGGCGCCCAGCTCGGAGTACTGACACGCCCGAGGACAGGCGGGCCGGGCGGTCGCGGGCGGTCGCGGGCGGGCCGGGCGGTCGCGGCCTGGAGGGACGGGGTGGTCAGGCCGCCGACCGGGCGAGGCGGAGCAGGCCGGCACGCATCCGCTGTTCTCCGAGCTCCGGCAGGAGCGCGGCGACGTGGTCGGCCGCCAGCGCGGCGAGCAGGGCGTGAGCGGCGTGGTCGGGGTCGGGTGCGGCGGCGAGCAGGATCGCCACGTGGCGGTGCCAGAACCGGTAGGCCCCGATCCGGTACCGGGCGCCGGGAGTGGCGGTCTCGGACATCCGGACCAGCGCCAGGTGCTCCAGCAGGTAGTCGAAGTAGGCGTCGAGGAACGCGGCCAGGCGCTCGTCGGCGGGGGCACCGGGGCCGAGCGGGGGCGGCCCGTGCAGGATCGCGCCCTGCAGTACGCGCTCACGGGCGTCCAGCAGCGCGGCGGCCAGCCCGGACTTGTCGCCGAACCGGCGGAACAGGGTGCCCTTGCCGACCCCCGCAGCCGCGGCCACCTGGTCCATGGACACCGCCTCGACGCCCTGCTCGGCGAACAGCCGGGCGGCGGCCTCCAGTACCGCGGCCCGGTTGCGGGCCGCGTCCGCGCGCTCGGCGGGCGGCGGCGTGAGCAGGAGTTCCAGCGGGATTGCCGAACCGGACTGCAGTCCGTTACTGTCGTGAGCCATAACAGGACTGTAGTCCGATTTCCTGGGAGGAAGCGACATGACCGCACTCATCACCCGCGACGAGCTGGCGGCGGCGATCGAGCACGGCTCGGTGACCGTGGTCGACGCGCTCGGCGGCGAGTACTACGCGCGCCAGCACCTGCCCGGCGCCGTGGTACTGGCCCCGGCCGACGTCGACGCCCTGGCACCCGCCGTGCTCCCCGACCGCGACGCCGCGATCGTCACCTACTGCTCCAACCCGGCGTGCCCCAACAGCGGACAGGTCGCCGACCGGCTCACGCGTCTCGGCTACACCGACGTCCGCAAGTACCGCGAGGGCATCCAGGACTGGGTCGAGGCCGGCTTCCCGACCGAGTCCGCCTGACGTCCGCCCCGGGGCGGGGACTCCCCACGGAGTCCTCGCCCTCCCGCGCGACGGACCGCCCGACCCTGCGGTCTCGTGCCGGAGGCCTCCGCGGCGCCCGACCCGGCCGTCTCGTGCCGGAGGCCTCCGCGGCGCCCGGCTCCGCCGTCAGGTGCCGATCAGGCGCAGCGAGGCCCACAGTGCCAGGACGGCGACGCCCAGGGTGGCCGGGACGGCGAGCAGGCCGAGGTGGGTGAACTGCCGCAGCCGCACCGGGACGCCGCGCTCGCGCACGATGCTGCGCCACAGCAGGGTGGCCAGCGAGCCCGCGTAGGTCAGGTTGGGGCCGATGTTGACGCCGAGCAGCACCGCCAGGACGGCGCCGGGCCCGGCCGGCGCGGCCAGCGGCACCAGGGCGAGCGTGGCGGGCAGGTTGTTGATGACGTTGGCGAGGACGGCCGCCAGCGCCGCCGTGCCCAGCAGGGCGGGCAGCGCGGTGCCGTGCGGGACGAGGTGGGCCAGGCCGGTGGCGAGTCCGTTGTCGACGACGGCGCGCACCACGACGCCGAGCGCGAGGACGAACGCCAGGAACGGCGGGTTCGCCGAGCGCAGCACGTCGGCGGGTGTGGCGTGGCCGCGGGCCAGGGCGCGGACGGCCAGCACGGCGGCACCGGCCGCGGCCGCCCACACCGGGTCGACGCCCAGCGCCGAGGTGACGACGAACCCGGCGAGCGTGCAGCCGACCGTGACCAGGGCGAACAGCGGCATCGCGGGCGCCTCCCCGGCGGGCGGCGCGCTCGCGCCGGCGTCCAGGTCGGCGGCGAAGAAGCGGCGCAGTACCAGGTATTCGACGCCGACCGCCGTCAGCCACGGCAGGGCCATCAGCGCGGCGAAGCGGCCGAAGCTCAGGCCGCTGGCGGTGAACGCGAGCAGGTTGGTCAGGTTGGACACCGGCAGCAGCAGCGAGGCGGTGTTCGACAGGTGGGCGCAGGCGTACAGGTGCGGGTCGGGCCGGGCGCCCAGGCGGGTGGCGGTGGCCAGGACGACGGGGGTGAGCAGCACGACGGTGGCGTCCAGGCTGAGCACCGCCGTCACCACCGAGGCGACGGCGAACACCTGCACCAGCAGCCGGCGCGGGCGCCCGGCCGCGCTGCGCGCCATCCAGGCCCCGCAGGCGCGGAACAGCCCCTCGTCGTCGCAGAGTTTCGCCAGGACCAGGACGGCGGCGAGGAAGCCGATCACCGGCCCGAGCCGGGCGGCCTCGGCGGTCGCGTGGTCGAGGGGGACGGCGTCGGCCGCGACCAGCAGGGCGGCCGCCGGCACCGCCGCCGCGGCCTCCGGCCACCCCCAGGGCCGGGCGACGGCGCAGACCAGGACCAGGGCCAGCAGGCCTGCGGACAGGACTTCGGCCCAGGCGGTGTTCAGGGCGTACTCCTCGGGTGTTCGGGCGCTCGGCCGGTCGGGTGCCCGGATGCGGGCGGGCTCCGACGGGCTGCCGGGCGCCCCATTCTCCCAGGTCGGGTCAGTCCCACCAGAACGACCACTGGTGGGCGCCCACCAGCTCGCGGGCGTACTCGG
Organism: Kitasatospora sp. NPDC048545; assembly: GCF_040651155.1. Lineage (NCBI taxonomy): Bacteria > Bacillati > Actinomycetota > Actinomycetes > Kitasatosporales > Streptomycetaceae > Kitasatospora > Kitasatospora sp. NPDC048545. The sequence continues at coordinate 59,736 of NZ_JBEZIQ010000011.1, read as the reverse complement.
TGAGGCTGCCGGTGCCCTGGAAGACCAGGTCGGGGCAGAGCGAGATGTGCTCGGCGGCCACCGGGAGCGCCTCGGCGAGCGTGGCGGGCGGCACCGGGACGCTCAGCTCCAGGGTGTCGAAGCCGACGTCGACGACCCGGGCGCCGAAGCGGCGCTCCCAGTCGGCGAGCACGGCGGCGACCTTGGCGATGTCGTTCTCGTGGTTCGTGGGCCCGCTCCACCCGCACACCGCCAGCGCCTCGGCGCCGCTGTCGGCCCGCACCAGGCCCAGGCGCACGTCCTTGACGGACTGCAGCACGTCGGCCAGCCCGCGGGCCTCGGCACCGGCCGCGCCGTCGGGCACGTCGACGGCGGGGGCGGTACCGGGCCAGGTGAAACCGTAGGGGGCCAGGGCCTCGGCGATCTCGTCGTCGTCCCCGTCGTCGTCCCCGCGGTCGTCCTCGGCCTCGCCGGAGCCGCGCGTCTGCCACCAGCCGCGCAGCAGCGCGGCCGGGTCGTACAGCTCGGCGACGCCGGCGTCGCTCGGGTACAACTCGCCCGACAGCCAGGGCCGGTAGTCGGGGGCGGTGCGGTCCAGCGGGGTGAGCAGCAGCGGCCACAGCCCGCTCTGCGGGTGCGCGCGGTGCAGCTGCGCCCACAGCCCGGCGGGGGTGGGCGCGTCGGTGATCCACAGCAGCGGCTCCCTGCCGTCCTCCCCCACCGGGCGGCCGGGCGGCAGCGGCACGGGCAGGTGGGCGAGGGCGGCGGCGAGGTCCAGGGGCTGCGTCATGGCGCCCACCGTAGGAGCGGGCACCGACAACGGCGTTGCGCCCCCCGGGGTGCCGGCCGCACGGCCCCGGTGCCCGTGCCTACCGGCTGCAGATCCAGTGGCTCCTGCCCGCCGGGTGCCGTTGCTGCTCGCCGGTGGGACGGGTCACCACGACGTCGCCCTTGTCGTAGGAGAGCCGGTCGCCCGCCGCGACGAACAGCGGCTCGTCCAGTCCGACCCGGAAGTCGGAGTGGAGCAGGAAGTCGCGGAGCAGCAGCATCCGCGGCACCGGGGTGACCCCGTCGAAGTTCACGCGCATCGGCCGATCGTCCCAGGCGTCCCGCAGCCGCCGCGACCGGATTTCGGGACGGGCGGCGGCATAGGGTGGGCGGATGTCAGCTGATCACGGGGCCGGGCCGATGCCCCGGCCGCCCACCGAGTTCCGGGACGTGTACGACTTCCTGGCGCAGGTCCGGCTCCGGCCCGGGGCGTGGCTGCCCGACGGGTCCCTGCAGCACTTGCAGGCGATGCTCATCGGGTACGGCGTCGCGCTCGACACCCACGGCGTGGACGAGCCCTTCGAATTCGCCCCTGCCGTCGGGGCGTTCCCGGAGTGGCTGAACCGGGCCAAGGGGCTGTCGCTGGTGCTGGGCTGGGCCCGGGCGGTCGAGGACGCCGCCGGGGACGAACCGCCCCTGGAGGTGTTCTTCCGCTACCTGGACGAGTGGCGGGCGGGCACGGCGGCCGAGTAGCGGGGAACCACGGCCGGGCAGGCAAGCACGACGGCCGGGCGTACCGCCGCACCGCGGTACCCCCGTACCGCCGCACCGCCGCACCGGCCGCACCGGCCGCACCGCAGGAGTTGACCTCCGCGCCGGGTGGGTGCCCGTCAGGCCCAGGGCAGTTGCGAGCGGGTGTGCCAGTACGCCCCGGCCGGCTCGGCCATGCCGTCGAGGGCCGCGAGGTCCTGCGGGGTGAGCCCCGCCCCGGCCGCGGTCAGGTTGGAGGCGAGCTGGTCGAGGGTGGCGGCGCCGGACAGGACGACGTCGGCCCAGGGCTGGGCGGCGGCCGCGGCCAGGGCGAGGGCGTCGGGGGTGGCGCCGGTGCGCTCGGCGAGGACGCGCAGGGCGGCGGTGTCGGGGCCGGTGGCGTTGCGGCCGGCCAGGCGGCCGTTGGCCATGCCTTCCTTGACGACGACGAGCCAGCCGGCCGCGTGGGCGGCGGCGAGGGCGGGGGCGGCGGAGGTCTCCAGCAGGTTCCAGGTGGCCTGGACGGCGGTGAACAGCGGGCGGCCGGCCACGGTGACGGCGAGGGCCTCGCGGATGGTGTCGCCCTGGGCGGGGCCGCTGGTGGACAGGCCGACCCGCACGCCCTCGGCGGCGAGGGTGGCCAGCCGCTCGTGCAGGGCGGGGTCGGTGAGGGCAGGGCTGCCGGGGACGACGGAGTGGACGAGGTAGACGTCGAGGCTGTCGCCGAGCAGGGCGCGGGTCTCGCGGACCTGGCGGTCGAACACCGCCGTGGAGTGCTCCTTGACCTCGTGCGCGGAGACCCCGTCGGTCCGCCAGCCGGCCGTGTAGGTGTAGCCCCACTTGCTGCCGACCGTCACCTCGGCCGCCGCCTCGGGGTGTTCGTCCAACCACTGGGCGAGGAACTCCTCGGCGCGGCCGTAGGAGCGGGCGGTGTCGAGGTAGCGCACCCCGGCGGCGTACGCGGCGTCGAGGAGGGCGTGGGTGCGTTCGCGCAGCGCCTCGACGGTGCGGTCGGCGGGCAGGTCGGTGTCACGGCCGAGGGTGATGTAGCCGGGCCGGCCGACGGCGGCGGTGCCCAGTCCCAGGCGCGCGGGCTGCGGGCGGGCGGGGGCTCCGGTGGCGGGGTCGGTCGGCATGGCGTGGTCTCCTCGGGCGCGACGGTTCTCACCTGGGACTTTAGCCGTGCGCCGACGGGGCCCGGCGATCACGGCGGGCGCCCACGATCGCGGCGGCCGCTACGGCTGCTGCCGCCGCTACGGTTACCAGGTGGAGCGCCGCACGGTCCGCCCCGGCACGGCCGCGGGGACACCCTCGACGGGAACGCCCGGGACCGTGACGCCCGGGACCTCGACCCCGGGCCCGCCCGCCCCCGGCCCGCCCGACGACGAGGTGCGGACGGCCCGGACGGGCGCGGCGATCGACGCCGCGATCGGCACCCCGTTCGGCCGGGCGGCGCGCAGTGGCGAGGCGGACGGTACGACGGCCGGGGTGAGGGCCTGGTCCAGCCGCAGGACGAAGTTGACGTAGTCCAGCGGCTTGCCCGGCTGGTGGCAGTCGTTGCTGGTGAGCAACTGGCTGCGCACGCCGTCGCGTTCGGTGACCGGTCCCGGGGTGGTGCGCAGGTTCGGCTGCCAGCTGCGCCCCCACAGGTGGTGTTCCAGGGACAGCGTCCAGCTGTCCTCGTCCACGTCGAGGGTCGCGCCGACCCGTCCGGCCAGCATCCGCAGGCCGTAGGGTCCGCGCACGACGGCCCGCTGGTCGAAGTCGGCGCTGCGTCCGACCACCGTGATCCGCCACGCTCCGTGGAACCTGAGCATGCCCGCCTCCTGACGCCCCGGCGTCCCCTCCGGCAGGGGGCGCCCTTCCACGTCTACGGACCCGGGCCCCTCCGCGGCTCACCCCGGGGCGGGTCCGCCCGTCGTCCGGTTCCCGCCGCCTACCCCGCCGGCCGGAGCAGCGCTGTTTCCGTCACGCTGCCGCCCGTCGGGTGCAGCCGCAAGAGGGCGCGGGCGAAGGGGTGTTGCCCAGGAAGCCGGCCGGTCCGACTTCTCGTGGGGCGCCCCGCGTGCCGCACGCATCAGTCGCCGGGCGGGCCCCGGGTGACGGCCCGCCGTCCTTTCCAGTGACTTCTCCGCCAGCATCCCCCGTTTTCGTTTGGCGTGTCCACGCCGCCGGAATCCCTGTGCCTCAGGAGGGCCGCCAGGCCCTGCACCGAAGGGAACCACCAGCGTGCACCACGTCATCCGGAAACTCGCCCTGCTCGCCGCCGCCACCACGACCACCGTCACCACCGCCACCACCACGACGGCCACCGCCACCGTCCTCCCCGCCCCTGCCACGCCCGCCGCGCACGCCGCGCCCCGGCAGTTCAGCCCCGCGGAGTTCGGCATCCGCTTCGAGCCGGACGGCGACCCCGGCCAGTGCGGCGGACACCGGGGCGAGCAGTGGAACCTCACCGGCGACTGGTCCGACGAGATCGTGCTCGACACCGACGACCGCCCGGGCGGCTGCCTGCTCGCGTTCGGCATCTTCGACCCGCAGAACGAGCTGGGCGACGCCTCCGTCCGGTACGCGTTCCAGTCCGCCCCCGGTACCGCCCCGGGCCAGTGCGGCAACCAGGGCGACTACCGGATCCCGGCCACGCCGAACTTCACCTTCGGCCCGGCGATCCGCATCGACACGGACAGCCGGCCGGGCGGGTGCACGCTCACCTTCCTCGTGTCGAACACCGCCTCCGTCACCCTCGACGTCCGGTACGCCGGCAACGGCGACGTCAGCCAGTACGGCGGCGCGCTCCCGAACGACCTCTACACCGCGTACCCGGGCCACCCGGTGCCGCTCACCGTCGACACCGACAACCGCCCCGGCGGCTGCCGACTTCAGCTGCGGCTGAACCTCTAGCCGCCGTCCGGCCGATCACGTGTGGAGCCGGATGGCGAGGGCTGCCGCGATGATGGTGCCGCGGTGGACGTAGCCGCGTTCGTCGTATCCGGCGGCGACCGCTCCGGCGTTCTTGAGCTTGTTGATGGCTCGTTCGACGATGTTGGGCTTCTTGTCTGTGCCGCTCCTCGTCGAAGCCCGGTGGCTGTCCGCCGCGTGAGTGGGTGGGATTCCCCGTGCGAACGTGCCGGGTGCGCGCGCCGCGGCCAACCGCTCCACCAGCGAGAGCCCCGCAACACCCTCCAGCGCAGGCGACTTGACGAGACAGACGGCGGCAGACCGACGACACATCGAAGCTCCGGCGGTTCAGGGCGACTTGGGAAGGTCACCCCGTTCAACCGGAGCTTCGTTGCGTACGTGACGGGCGGTCCGACAGCCTGGCCTGCGGACTCACATGATCATCAGGACTTTGAAACACCCCTGGCTACAGCCGGGCTTCCGATCCGTGGAGCTCGACGAAGTGGAGAACCCGGCGCATGGCATCGAAGCTGCTGACATTCTGGCCGATCACATTGACCGTGGCATTGTGCCCGGTCCGCCAGGCGTGGGCCGCCGTGGACAGGCTTCCCCAGTTGTTCTCCATATTGGCGTAATCGAGACTCAGGGTATCGTCTCGCCACTCCCTGATGTTCTGGCGGACGCGATCCAGAATCGGGGAGAAGCGAGCGGCCTCGGAGAGGATGGTGATCGCCATCAGCAGACCGCGATCCGTCCTGACGTTGTCGTGGGAGCGGACTTCATGCAGCCCGGCCATCGCCGAGTAGATGCTATGAGCCCCGAGGTGCAGATCCTGGCGGGAATTTCCACCGGTCAGGCTGGAATAGCTTCCGGTCCGAGGCATGAACCTGAACTGCGTCCCCGTGAGCTGCTGGAGCAGCTGCGTTCGATCGTCCTGGAAGGCCCAGTGCTCGTTTGCACCCGGCGAGTAGTAGCCCGCGATGTAGAGAGTGTCGGCCCACATGTAGAACGAGACCAGGTGCTGGTTGTTCGTGTCGTTCACCTGGATCTGGATGATCCTTCTCGTGTCCTGAGTCGTCTGCGTGATGCTGGACTCGCCCGTCGCACCTCCGTAGGTGGCCGAGTGGATCTGGCTGATCAGCTGGTAGTAGCGCTGCTCCATTTCGGCACCGCCGTCGGTGATGCTCGAAATGTCCCAGTTGATCACCGGCCAGTCGACGAGCTGGGCTGCGCTGGATCGCGAAGTGCCGTGCACCTGCTCGCTCGCGACCGCGACGTGGGGCGCCGCGACCGCCGCCTCGCTTGTCGCGCCCAGCAGCCCCATGCCGACCGTCAGGGACAGCACCAGTGCGGAGAGTCTGTTCATATGATCCCGATCCTTTATGAGACAGAGGGTTTCGGCCGAGCCGAGCCGAGCCGGCACGTGAACGCGGCGCGGAAGTCCGGTTGCGGTGGGAAGACAGGCGCGGTCGGTCTACGCCGACAGCCGGGAGAGGCCGACGACCGGAACTCATCGTAAATACGGGAGCACGGGGGCGATTTGCCTGACAGCGCACCAGGATCTTGTTCTCCGCGCACACCAGGGGCGTTTCAGAAGCCGTTGTCTTTCCGGTATGACGGGCGCGTTTCCGCGGGCCAGGCATAGTGCCGGTGCCTCGGTGGCAGAGACGCAGGGGCGTTTCAAAGTCCCGGTGATCACATGACTCTCCAGGTCGGAGCGGCCTGGAGAGTCCGGGGCGGCCCGTCACGTATGCATCGAGCTCCGGTTGAACGAGGTGACCTTCCCAAGTCGCCTTGCACCGCTGGAGCTTCGATGTGCCGTCAGTCTGCCGCCGCCCGTCTCGTCAAGTCGCCCGCTCTGGAGGATGCCGCAAAGCTCTCGCTGGTGGAACGTTTGCGGGTGCTGCCCGATCCGCGTCGGCGGCGCGGTGTGCGTCCCCGTTCGTGGCGGTGTTGCCGGTTGCCGCCTCGACGGTGGTCGCCGGCGCGCGCTCGTATGCGGCGATCGGCCGGTGGCCCTGTCCGCGCCCTGCTCAGGCCACGAATTGGCGGCATTCGGGCAGGTGGGTCGCCGGCATGCCCGCGCGCCTGCATGCCTGCGTGCGCGGGAAGTCGGCAGCCCGGCGGGCCGTCTCAGCGGCGGGCGGCGGCCAGCGAGCGCAGCTGGACGTGGACGGCGGCGGGTTCGGTGCCGGTGAGGGCGGCGACCTGCGCGGCGGACAGGTCGAGGACCAGGTGCAGCAGCAGGACGTCCTGCTGGGTGGCGGTGAGGTGGGCCACCGGGCCGAACGGCCGCGGGCCGGCCAGGGCGCGGACGCGGCGGCGCACCGCCTGCCAGGCGCAGGCCGCCGGGCTCGCGGTGGCCAGGGCGTCGAGCCAGTGGCCGCCGAGCTCCTCGAAGGCGGCGCGGACGACCAGCGGCGCGTCGTCGGCCGGCAGGAGCAGGGCGGCGTAGTCCAGGTAGTGGCGCAGATGGAGGTCGTGCAGCGCCCACAGGCCCAGGGCGGCCCCGGAGGCGACTGGTGGGCGTGGTGGTGTCGGCATGGTGGTGTCCCGGGGTGGGTGCCGGCCCGCGGACGGAGCACGTGGCGTGCTCCGTCCGCAGGCCCGGTCACACGGGCACCGGCGGGTTGTCGTCGGTGCCTTCGCGGCCCGCCGCGGCGCGGTGGCCGGGGTCCTCGGCCCGGTCGGCGGCGAGGCTGTTGCGCAGGGTCACCCACAGCCGGAACAGGATGTCCGTCGAGGTGCCGCCGCTGGAGGACTGCATGGCCCGGGCGAACTCGCTGTGGTGCGTCCGGGAGTTGACCGGTACCGGGGTGCGGGCGTTGTTCGTCCGCTCCCAGGCCGCCGCCCACAGGGCGCGGCGGACCTCCCTGACCTCGCAGGCCTCCATGTAGGTGAGGAACACGGGTTTGTGCAGCGGGGCCTCACCCTTGAGGACCAGGGCCAGGGTGCTGGCCGGCAGGCGCCGGCCCTTGTCGCGGGCCCGGCGGTCCAGTTCCTTGAGGGAGGGCCAGTCGGCCTTGCGGCGCATCTCGTGCATCGCCCGGCGCAGGTCGGCGAAGGAGTCGACCTGCTGGGGGTCGACCCGCCGGGGCGCCCGCAGCCGCCTGGTTCCGGAGGGGCGGGGCACGTGGGCCCAGTAGTTGGCCTGGGCCCACTTGCGCCGGGCCGTCTTGAGGTCGCCGCCGCATTCGCGGGTGACGGCCTCGACGACCTTCCAGTTCGGCACGGTGCGGCCGCTGGCGGCCCGCTGCAGGGTGGTGGCGTGGTAGTTGGTCCGAACGGCGAGCTGACGGTAGGTCAGATCCGAGCGTTCGCGCTGCTCGCGCAGCCATGCGGCCAGCCGGCCCAGCGCCGGCTCGGTCGCCTCGATCGGTTTCTCCCGGCGTCCCATCGCAGGCAGGCGCTCCCCGCTAGACCCGCTCCTGTCGCAGTCTGGCGGCCAGCAGCCAGCCTCCGGCGGCCAGTTCGAGCGCCACCCCGGCCGACATGCCGGTCGCCACCAGCGCGGCGGCCGTCACGACCGTCAGGACGACCACCACGACGACCACGGCCGTCCGGCCGAACGCGGGCCGCCGGGGCGGGACCGGCCGCGCGGGCTCCGGCGCACCGGCCGCGCAGTGGGTGCGGGCGCGCCTGTTTCGCTTCCTCGTCATCGAGGGAACCCCTTCCTGTATCACTGTTCACTCCGACTGACGGGCACTTCGCGCGGTTGGCGTCGCACTGGATGTCCGTTGGGGTGACACTCTGTCAGGCGTACGGGTGATTCCCAATCGGTTCGGTGAACATCGCGCGGATTGATGCGCCGCCGCCCCGGCTCCCGCCCGTGGTCTTCCGAACGCCGTAGCAGAAAGGGGCAGTTCAGCGCCTCGAAACCGGATTTTGATGCGCCTTTGTGCAGCACCCCCTTGTAAGCCCTCCGGGCCGGGTGTGACGATTTGCAGCGGCGTCACCAGGACCTGCGGGTCCGGAACCCGGGGGGCGCTGTTCACTCCGACAATCTCGGGAACATCGGCAGCGGGCCGTGTTGGCGCATGGGCCCGTCCGAACAGCAGAGACCGCCCGGCCCCAGCGGCCCAGGCGGTCTCTCTGCGTTCCCGGCGGCCCTCCCCCGGCCTGCGTCGCAGCGCCTCTTCGGCCGAACCGGCACCCGGCGGAGGGGATCGCCGACCCGCCCGGCCGGGAGGTGGCCTACCCCCGAGACCGACGAGGTCCAACACACCAGGACGGCCGGGGTGCGCGCAGGAAGTCGGCGGGGTCGACTTCCTGCGCGCGGCACGGCCCTTCAGGTGCGGACGGCGTGGGTGGCGGCCTGGGTGCGGCAGTGGGCGAGGGCGTATCCGATGCGGGTGTCGGGGTTGGGGGTGGTGGTGAGGAGTTCGCCGGCGGTGACGAGGGCGGTCCAGTAGACGGCGGGGTCGCCCGTGCGGGGCGTGGGGTGGGCGGCGGCGAGGGAGAGGTAGGCGGTGGCGAGGTTGCCGGTGGTGAACCAACGGGTGAGGCCGTGTTGGTGACCGGACCGGATGCCGCCCATGGCGTCGACGGCGGTGAGGAAGTGGGCGACGATCGCCCGGCCGGTGGGGTCGAGGGTGACCGGGACGTCGAACACACCCAGGGCTTCGAGGAGTTCACCGGTGTCGGCCTCGGAGCTCGGGCGGGGGTTCGCGAGCAGGGCGTGGTAGCAGTCGTTGAGGCGGCGGGTGACCTCGGCCAGGGGGATGGAAAGGGCCAGGCACACCGCCCGCGCGGACGGCAGCGGTTCACGGGTGCGGCGGGCGAGGAGGGCGTAGGCGGCGGCGGGGGTGGTGCCCCGGGAGAGGGCGTGCCGGGCGAGGGTGGTCAGGGAGGGCGAAGGCATCGGGGCGCGGCTTTCAGACGGTGGCGGGGGTGACGGTGACGACGGGGAGGGAGGGGGCGACGAGGGCCCAGACGAACTTGCCGATGCCGCCGGAGCGCGGGCAGCAACCCCAGCGCTCGGCCAGCTCGTTGACGAGGAACAGCCCCCGCCCGCACTCCTCGTCCGGCATGGAGGAGCGAACGGAGGGACGCCCGGAACCGGCGTCGTGCACCTCGATGCGCAGGCGGTCGCCGACGACGGCGAAGCGGACCTCGATCAGCCGGTCGGCGGGCGCGTCGGAGTGCCGGACCGCGTTCGCGAACAGCTCGCCGAGCAACAACTCGGCGACATCGGCGTAACGGTCCCCGAAGGGAAGGCCGGCGAGGTAGGCCCGGAGGAAGTGGCGGGCGAACGGCGTGGAGGCGGTGCGGGAGTCGAGCCGGGCGGCGAACGTGCGGGGGCGGCAGGCAGCGAGCATGGCGAAGTACCTCGGGGGGTGGAATGGGGCGTACGGAGGGAGCGCACTGCCACGCTGCGCGTGTCTGATTCGGCGCCACCCAAATGTCCTGGCGTTACAGCTTGATCGCATGTAATGAGAGATCGTCGAGCTGGCAATCGGCGGTTGGGCACCGACCCCCCTGCGTACGTTGAGTCCGATCACGACGCGATCCGACGGCGGGGACGAACTCAACGACGGCGGTCACGATTCGTCGCCGAGGCATGTGGGGTGTGCAACGACCGCCCAACCGAGCGGGGCCCGACCAGACCTGGTGGGCGTATGGACGTGGCCGACCAAGCCGACTCGCCACCCTCGTCACCGCAGCGGATGCGGGATGCGGCCTGAAGCTGAACGTGGGTGGGCAGCGCGGCATCTGTCACGCTCGAATCGTCGGGCAGCCCGACAGGACGTCATACCGCGTTTGCAGGACTTTTGGGACATCTGACTGGTAGACCTTGAAACGTCCCTAACTGGAAGGCCGGCCGATGAACATCCCACTCCGTGACGCAATGGTCCGTGCCAACATGACCTCGTCCAAGCTCGCGCGTGCGTGCGGTGTCGACCCCAAGACCGTCGACCGGTGGCTCTCAAACCCCTCTCGCGAGCCCCACGCCCGACACCGCGCAGCGGCCGGACAGGCTCTCGGCGAGGAGGAAACCGTGCTCTGGCCATCCGTGCAACAGCTTGTGAAATCGGGCCCGGATCGGGAGCTGGTGCAGATGTACCCGTACCGATCGGCAGCGCCGGCAGCGTTGTGGCGTCAACTGCTGAAGGGGGCAACCCGGGAGCTGACGTTCGCCGGGTACACCAACTACTTCCTGTGGCTGGAGCACGCGAACTTCGGCAGCCTCCTTCGACAGAAGGCAGCAGCTGGTGTTCGGGCCCGCTTCATCCTGGGCGATCCCGAACATCCGGTCACCCGTCAGCGCGAGCTGGAGGAGGATGTCCCACTGAGCTTGTCGACCCGGATCGAGGTCACTCTGTCCGAACTGGCCAAGCTGCGGGACACGTCGATCGAGGCACGATACGAGACCGCGCACGTCTCACTCAGCGTCTTCCGCTTCGACGACGACATGATCGTCACGCCGCTGCTGCCCGGTAGGATCGGACATGACGCCCCGATGATGCACTTCAGGCGGGCCCAGGACGACGGGGTGTTCGATCGCTTCGCCGGTCACGTCGAGGACTTGTGGGCGAAGGGGCGTGATGTGTGGACGATCCCGACAGCGGAGGTGGTGGATCATGCCCAGGCGTGACTACGAGGACGATCCGAACGCCCCCGAGGCGAACTCGCTGGTCCCGGCCGCGTCCGTCGTCGTGGTCGACGGTGCGGGCCGTGTCCTCCTCCAGCGCCGTACCGACAACGGGATGTGGGCCCTGCCTGGCGGCAGGATGGACATCGGGGAGTCGCTCGCCGGGTGCGGCATCCGCGAGACGCGCGAGGAGACCGGCCTTGATGTCGAGATCACCGGGATCGTCGGCACCTACACCAACCCCCGCCACGTCTTCGCCTACGACGACGGAGAGGTCCGCCAGGAATTCTCCGTCTGCCTCCTCGGGCGGCCGGTCGGCGGGGAGCTGCAGGTGTCCGACGAGTCCCACGAGGTGGCGTGGTTCACCCCGGCCGAAACGGACGGGCTGCCGATGGTGGCGAGCATCCGGAAGCGGCTGGCCGACTGGCGCTCCGGGGCGATCCCCGTGGTGCGCTGACCGCAGTTCGCCGGTGGGGTCACCAACCCGCCACCCGGTGAAGGCCGCGCGAGGATCCGCCTCCGAAGCCACGGCCCGCCGGACGAGACTTCGACCTCACCCAGCGGTGTACTTGCGCCGACTGAATCGCGCGCCCTGATCGCCGAGGCGCTGGAAGGGTTCAGAGATGATGCGGAACGAGCTCGACACAGCCAGCTGGCGCAAGAGCAGCTACAGCGGCCCGGACGGGGGCGACTGCATCGAGGTGGCCCCCGGATTCCTGCCAGGCGCCGTGCCGGTGCGTGACTCCAAGGACCCCGACGGCCCCTCCCTCATCTTCCCGACCGCCGCGTGGAGTTCCTTCATCACCGCGATCCGGGACGGCCAGTTCCCCGTCGAGGGCTGACCCCCTACCGCCGGCCGGACGGGCTGCCGATCCGCAGCAGGTTTCCACTGCGGTCGACCAGCGCGAACTCCCGCATCCGGTAGGCGGTGTCGACGGGCGGCGCCAGCCGGCTGCCGGTGGCCGGGTCGGTGGGCACGCCGAGCCGCTCCCACTCGCGGTGCAGCGCGTCCGCGTCGCGGACCTGCAGGTAGCAGCTGCCGGCCGTGGTCAGTGGGTCCACCCGGGGGTCGTGGCGGAAGTGCAGCTCGACCGTGCCCCGGGCGAGGATCAGGTAGCCGTCCTCCCCGTCCCAGCGCCCGCGCGGCTCGAAGCCCAGGCGGGCGTAGAACTCCAGGGTCTCGTCCGGGTCCCGGCTCGGCAGGATCGGCACCGCGTACTCGTCCACGGCACCCACCGTAGGACACGCCACCGACGCCCACCCACGCACCGGATCACCCGCGCCGTGAGGCGGGGCACGGGCGCGGCCGCCGGCGGGGGTCATCCCCGCCGGCGGCCGCGTGGTCGGCCGCTCAGCCGTTCAGCACTGGGGGCGGCGGCCGTGGTTGGCCCCGCGCCTGGCCCTGGCCTTCTTCTTGCGGCGGCGCTTCGACGACATGGCCACTCCTCTCGCAACCGGGACACCCCTGGTCTTCCACCGTTCCACACCCGGCCCGTCCCGGCCCGTCGAGCGGGCGCGGGCCGGGGCGCCGGGCACCGAAACGTGGAGGCCGACGCCGGTCGCTCAGGCGCGGCGCTCCAGGGCGGCGCGCCAGGCGGGGCTGTCGACGTAGTGGTTGTCGAAGCGCTCGGAGGAGGCGGCGATGGCCGCCGGCGGGGTCTCGCCACGCATGACGCTGCCCAGCAGGCGCAGGTAGTCGAAGCGGTCCATGCCGGGGGTGAAGATGCACAGCACGTCGGCTTCGGCGCCGGGCGCGGCGGCGAAGGCATGCGGGGTGTGCGGGGGGACGGCGAGGAAGTCGCCTGCGCCGAGGACGGTGACCTCGTCGTCGACGAGGACCTCCAGGGAGCCGCTGATCACGAAGAACAGTTCCCAGGCCTTGGTGTGGAAGTGCGAGGGGGCTCCGGCGGCGCCTTCGGAGAAGGTGGAGCGGTAGACGGTGAAGCCGCCCTGTCCGGGGTCCGTCTCGGCGAGCAGGGTCATGGTGGCACTCGGGTCGGCGCAGGTCTCGGCTTCGGCGCTGCGGGTCAGGACGGGGGCCTGCGGGGCGGTGGCGGTGGCGGTGGTGGCGGTGTTCTTCGTCGTCGTCATGTGATCAATCTACGGCCGAATAGACCCATGATCATGTGGCAATCATCAACAGCTTTCGTGGGTCAATTCTCCCCGGCCCCCATCCCTCCCCCGATATGGCGAAGGAGGCTCCGACCGTGGTCGGAGGCCTCCTTCGAGGGGCCGGCGGCGGTCAGTCGGGGAGGTTCCCGTTGCCGCCCAGATTGGCCACCATGCGGCGCAGCACGTTGATGGTGGTGACGAAGTCCTCGGGGTCGACGCCCACGTGGGTGCGTTCGTGGACGCGCAGGTTGCGTTCACGGGCCCGCAGGCGTCCGGCCTCGCCGTCCTCGGTGAGGGTGAGGGCACCGTCGGCGTCCTCGACGAGCCAGCCGCGGGCGATCAGGTCGTCGAAGACGGCGCCGAAGTCGGTGTCCTGGTCGTCGTAGGGGGTGAGCCGTTCGACCAGGGCGGTGCGGTTCCAGCCGCCCGGTTTGCCGGCGGCGTGGTTGAGCGTCCACCAGTGCGGCTGGGTGAGGCCTTCGACCGCCAGCTGTTCGCGCAGGCCTCCCACCACGAGGCGGCCGGCCAGTCCGGCCCACGCCCCGATGGGCTGGGCGGCGATGACCTCCGGCGCGTACGTCTTGATCGTCACGTCCCGCACTCCTTCGCATCGTTCGCTGACTGATCGTCAGGATGCGATCGACGGTAGGACCTCAAGTCGCCTTGAGGTCAAGCCGCCTTGAGATCGGGGTGACGTGGGGCCGGGGTGGGTTCAGGCGGCGGCCCGGTCGTGGGCGCGCAGGGTGAGGAGGGCGGCGAGGGTGACGCCGGGGCGGGCCTCGACCTCGGTGGTGGGTGACCAGCGGGCCCAGCGGATCGGCCAGCCGCCGTCCTCCTGCTGCTGGGCGGCCAGGTGGGCCAGGCCGCGGTGCAGCTCGCGGTCGGTGAACCAGGGCCGGGCCGGGCTGTCCGGGGTGGGTGCGTAGTCGTGCGGGAGGTGGTGCTCGCCGGGGGCGTAGCCGGCGGCGAGGCGGGCCCGGTCGGGGTGGTCGGGGTCGAGCAGGACGATCCGCTGGTCGCGCACCAGGTCGCCGAGGCGGCGGGCCTGGCGGCGGGCCCAGTCGCGGTCGGGGGCGGCGGCGAGGAAGGTGACGGCGGCACCGGCCTCGTACGGGTGGGTCTGTTCCAGGTGCTCGACGGCGTGGCGGCAGAAGGCGGTGGCCCGCTCGATCCAGGGGTGGACGGTGCCGGAGCGCAGCAGGGGGGCGACGATCTGGCCGGTGGCCAGCAGGTCGGCGTCGGGGTGGTCGGGGACGGGCAGGAACGGCGGGCGGGGGTAGGGGCGCAGGGTGGGCAGGACGGCGGGGACGCCGCCGTCGGGGGTGGTGCGGGCGGTCAGCCAGTCGCAGATCCGCCGGGCCCGTTCGCCGTGCAGGGCGCCGGTCTCCTCCAGGACGCGCAGGGCGGCGGGCACGGCGATGGGCTGGGGGGCGGGGCCGCGGACGTCGGGTTCGAGGCCGAAGGCGTAGCCGCCGTCGGGGGTGGTGTAGGCGTCCAGTGCGGCGAGCGGCCCGGCGGGGTCGGCGAGGTCAGCGGGGTCGGCGGGGTCGGCGGGGTCGGCGGATCCGCCTGCGTCGCCGAAGTGGAACGCGAAGCGGCGCTGTTCCAGGACGCGCCCCGAGGTCCACAGGAACCGGCCGGCGCGTTCGAGCATGCTGTCGTTCACCCAGGTCATGCCCACGACGGTAGGTCGGGGACGGCCCGGAGGCCTTGAACGAATCGGACGAACGGATCGGACGCGCGGATCGGACGCACGGCGGCGGTGTCGTCGTGCTGCCCGCTCCCCCGGCCGGACCGGACCGCCGACACGCCCGAAACCTGCGGCCGGATTGTTCGTCAACTGCCTTCTAGGGTGGGTGACATGAAGTCGATACCGACGCTTGCCGCCGCCCTGGCCCTGTCGGCGGCCGCCGTCCTCACCGCCGCCTCCCCCGCGCCCGTCGCCGCCCCCGGCGCCCCCACCAGCGCCGGGGACCCGCTGGAGCGCTACCGCCGCCAGCCGCTCGCCTGGGCGCCCTGCCAGGACCCGCAGCCGGCCGCCGCCAGCGCCGAGTGCGCGACCCTGACCGTGCCGCTGGACTACCGCGAGCCCCGGGGCCGCACCCTGTCCCTGGCGGTCTCCCGGATCAGGGCCGCCGACCCGGCCCGGCGCCGCGGCATCCTGCAGACCAACCCCGGTGGCCCCGGCGGGCGCGGGCTGGCCATGCCCGTCGAGCTGCGGGCCGCGATGGCGCCCGCGACGGCCGCCGCGTACGACGTCATCGGCATGGACACCCGCGGGGTCGGTGCCAGCGGCGGCCTCGACTGCGGCCTGGTCAGGGGCAGTTGGCTGCGCTCGGTGGGCACCGGCCGGGCCGGCTTCGAGCAGGCCTGGAACCTCGCCGCGGCCGACGCCGACGCCTGCTGGAGCAGGTACCCCGATCTGCTGCCGCATCTGACGACCCGCAACATCGCCCGCGACACGGACGTGCTGCGCGCCGCCCTCGGCGAGCAGCGCACCTCCTTCTTCGGGCAGTCCTACGGCGCGCTGCTCGGCGTCGTGTACGCGCAGCTGTACCCGGAGCGGGTCGACCGCCTGGTCCTGGACAGCGCGCCCGACCCGGCCCGCTACGGCATCCGGATGTTCCAGGACATGGGCGGCGCCAACGAACGCGCCCTGGACGACTTCGCCGCCTGGGCCGCCCCGCGTGACGCCGTGTACGGCCTGGGCGCCACCCCGGCGGCCGTGCGGGCCACCGTCGAGGGGCTGGTCCGCCGGGCGGGCGCGGCGCCGATCGCGATCGACGGTTTCCGCCTCGACGACCGGCTGCTGCCGGTCCTGCTCGCGGTCTGCCAGGGCGACGACCGTGACAGCGCCGACTACGCGGACGTGCTGCGCCGGCTCCTGGACGCCGCCGACGGCAAGCCGGTGCAGGCGGGCCCGCTCCTGCACGAACTGCTGGCCACCGTCGTCGGCCCGGGCCCGGAGGGCGGCGCCGACCTCGCGGCCGCGATCGGCATCCTGTGCGACGACGTCGCCATGCCGCGCTCGGCGCAGTGGTACCGCGACGCCGTCGACCGCGCCCGCCCCGCCCAGCCGGTCTTCGGCCCGGTCTACAACGGCCCCACGCCGTGCGCCTCCTGGCGCCGCGCCCCGCTGGAGCCGCTCGTCGAGGTGCGCACCGCCGTCCCCGCCCTGCAGGTGCAGTCCACCGGCGACACCCATGCCCCCTACCGGGGTGCCCTCGCCCTGCACGCCCGGATGCCCGCCTCCCGCCTGGTCACCGTGCCCGGTCGCGTCCACACCGTCTACCTCAACGGCTACAGCCCGTGCGCCCGACAGGCCGTCGACGCCTACCTGTCGACGGGCGCGCTGCCGGCGGCGGACACCTCCTGCTGAGCGGGGCCGGCTACGGCCCCCTCGGTCAGCACCTGCTTCGTGACATCCACGCTCCTCCGGAGATCCTCGACCCACTCGTCACCGGTGCCCTCCGGTACCGCCCGAGGCCTCTCGACGATGCTGCTCAGGAGGTCGAAGTCCAGGTCGCCGTTTCCGTGATCCGTGCAGGCCTTGTGGAGCCGGGCCAAATGCTCGACGGGCGCGACGACAGTCATCGACTCCAGGAGACGCACACGTTCCTTGCTCCACCTGGATTCGCCGGCGAACCAGTGGAAGAGATCGACGGGCTTCCGCAAACGGACGAGGGAGTGTTCGATCTTGACACTGTCGTGGAAGCGGCCGAGGGACCGGAACTCGTTCGCAAGGCGCACGATGTCCCCGACAGGATGGCCCAGTGCGATCTGCTCGATGATGCGGTCGGCGGCGGCGTCCTCGTCGGCGTCGCGCAGGTAGGCCACCGAGGCGCAGATCCCCGCCAGATCGCCCGTGCCGCCGCTCTCCCACACCGCCAACTCGGCGTCCGTGGCCCGGGTGATCCGGTCGAGGGTCTCGGTGTCCCGGTCCCGCAGTCTGAGCACGGCCCCCGCCTGCCGGATCTGGTCCTCCAGCTGCGCGATGCGGTCGAGCGCCGTGTCCCGCTCCTCGGTCAGCGCGCGGACCTCCTCCCGGCTGTGGAGGGCCAGGTCCTCCAGCGCGTCCTCCGCGTCCTGGCGCCGCTTGCGCTCGTCATGGAGGTCCCGTTGAAGGTCGGCCAACTCCTGTACGGCTTCGGCGCGGTGGCGGTCCAGGTCCTCCCGGGCGGTGGCGAGTTCGAACTCGCGGGCCTGCAGCGGGCTGCGCACGCACGCGGCCGCGTACATCAGCGCGCGGGTCGCCGCGACCTCCTCCGCGTTCACGTCCACGCCCTCGCACTCCGCCGCCAGCGCGTGGAGCCGGGCGGCGATCTCCCGGCGCGGCACCTCCCGGCCGTTGAGGAACTTGGACAGCCGGGTCCGGTCGACGCGGATCCCGTCCCCGCTCAGCCGTTCGGCGAGGTCCTCCGAGGACAGGCCGGTCCGGGCCCGCAGTTCGCGCAGGCGTTCGGCGCAGCGCCGCTCCGGCTCCTGCAGGCGTTCGTCCAGCGGGGCCAGCCCCCGCCGCGCGGGCATCTGCTCCCGGGTCACGCCGCGCTCTCCTCCGTGTTGCACCGTCGGCAAGTTGCGTTCTCCCGCCGCAAGTCGGGGTTGCGACCTGACGCAACCGCCCTGCGGCCCATTGTGCTGGGGGACGTACCGGGTTGTCGCAATCCCCTGGAGATTCCCATGCGCCGTCAGCAGCGTCCGCAGCGTCCCTTCCTGGAGTTCCGGGCAGGCGGCTTCCGCCTGACCCTGCAGTCCCGCCCCCGCCGGCTGTTCCTGCTCCTCGGCCCCGCGCTCACCACCGTGGCGGGTGTCCTCGCGCTGCGCCGCTGACCAAAGGGGGTCCGCGGACGCCGGACGGCCCCTCACGCGCGGGTGCGTGCGAGGGGCCGTCGTCACGGAGGCGGTCGTTCACCGGAAGCGTCGTTCCCCTACTCCCCCGCCGCCGTCCCGGCCGCCGCCGTCACCGCCCCCGCCCCCGCCGCCTCCCGCAGGAACCCGGTGAACGCCGCCACCGCCGGCGGCACCCGCCGGCCCCTGCGCGTCACCGTGTACACGTGCCGGACCGGGGTGTCGTCGGGGTGCAGGGGGACGAGGGCGAGGTCGGGGCGGGCGGCGCGGGCGGCGAGGGCGGGGATCAGGGTGGGGCCCAGTCCTGCGGCGACGAGGCCGAGTTTGGCGGTCCAGGCGCCGACGGCGTACTCGATCCGGGGCCGGAAGCCGCTGCGCAGGCAGGCCGCGAGGAGGGTTGATTCGGCGTGGCGGCGGGCGGCGATCCAGGGTTCGTCGGCGAGTTCGGCCAGTCGCAGGCGCTTGCGGCCGGCGAGGCGGTGTCCGGGCGGCAGGGCCACCAGCACGGGGTCGTCCAGCAGCGGCCGCGGCTCGAACTGTTCGCCGTCGTAGGCGTCCTGCCCGTACGAGGCGACCACGGCGAGGTCGATCGTGCCGTCGGCGAGCAGGTCCAGCAGGTGGGCTGAGAGGCCTTCGGTGAGGCTGATCTCGACGTGCGGGTGCGCGGCGCGGAAGGCGGCGAGCGCGCCGGGGACGAGGGCCGCGTTGGCGCTGTCGAAGGCGCCCACCCGCAGGTGTCCGGCGGTGAGTTCGGTGAGGGCGGCGAGGTCGCGCCGGGTGGTGTCGAGGCGGTCCAGCATCGCCTCGGCGTGCGGCAGCAGGGCGCGGCCGTGTTCGGTCAGCCGCACGCCGCGGGCCAGCCGGTCGAACAACGCGGCGCCCAACTCCCCTTCCAGTGTGGCGATCTGACGGGAGATCGCGGACTGGGTGAAGCCCAGCCGTTCGCCGGCGGCGGTGAAGGAACCGAGGTGTGCGACGGTGCGGAAGACGTCCAGCCAAGCCATGTCCATCCCGCATGGCTACCATGCGGGACATTCGCTTGTCGCCTGGCTCGTGGCTGCCTAGCGTTGCGGCCATGGAGAAGATCGCATTTCTGGGGCTGGGCCGCATGGGCCTGCCGATGGCCCGTCGCCTCGCCGCCGCCGGCCACCCGTTGACCGTCTGGAACCGCTCCCCCGGCCGCGCCGACGGCCTCACCGAGGCCGCCGGCCCGGCGGAGGCCGTGCGGGGCGCGGGCGTCGTCGTCACCATGCTGTCCGACCCGGCGGCCGTCGCCGAGGTGGCCGGACGGTTCACGGCGGAGCTGGCGCCGGGCGCACTGTGGATCGACATGTCCTCGATCGGCCCGGCCGCCACCGCCGGACTGCGCGAGCGGCTCCCCGACGGCGTCGCCCTGGTGGACGCCCCGGTGCTCGGCAGCGTGGGCCCGGCGGCGACCGGCGACCTGACGGTCTTCGCGGGCGGCGAGGACGCCGACCTGGACCGTGCGCAGCCCGTCCTGGAGCAGCTGGGCCGGGTGCGGCGCTGCGGCGGCCCGGGGTCGGGCGCGGCGCTGAAGGTGGTGGTGATCGGCGCGATCGTGGCCTCGGTCACCGTGGTCGGCGAAGTGCTGGCGGCAGCCGAGGAGTTGGGCGTGTCGCAGGAGCTGGCGCGGGAGGTGCTGGCGGCCGGGCCGCTCGCGGGGGTGGTGGCCCGGGCGCACAGCGCGGACTCGGACTTCCCGGTCCGGCTGGCCGCCAAGGACCTCGCCCTGGCGGGCGGCGGCCGGGTCCTGTCGGCGGCCCGCGAGGTGCTGCTGGCGGACCCGTCGATCGCCGAGCAGGACCTGTCGGCGGTGGTGGGCTCCCTGCGGCGGGCCTGACGGGCCCGGGGCCCGTAGTCGAGCCCCGGCGCGGACGGCGTACCCGGAGTCCGGGGCGGGTCCGGGGGCGGGTCCTACGCCACCCGCCCGGCGGCGGCCAGGGCCTGCCGGCGGTGTTCGCCCGGGGTCTGGCCGTAGGCGGCGCGGAAGGCGCGGGTGAAGTCGGAGGCCCGCGGGATGCCCCAGCGGGCGGCGACGGCGTGGACGGGCAGGGTGCGCAGGGCGGGGTCGGCGAGGTCACGGCGGGCGCTCTCCAGGCGCTCGGCGCGGATCCAGCCGGCGAGGGTCCGGCCCTGGGTGTGGCGGGTGAACAGGCGGTGCAGGTAGCTGACGGAGACGTGGTGGGCCGCGGCGATCGCGGTGGGGGTGAGGCCGGGGTCGGACAGGTTGCGGCGGACGAAGGTGCGGACGTTCTCGACCAGGGCGCGCTGGCGGGCGTCGTCGGGGACGGCGGCCTCGGTGTCGAGTTCGCGGGCCAGCCAGGCGGTGACCAGGTCGATGACGACGGTGCCCAGGCGGGGCGTCTCGGCGGGGCCCAGGAGGGCGGCCTGGCGGTCCAGGCCGAGGAGGAAGTCGGCGAGCAGGGCGCTGGTGCCCTCGTCGCGGGAGAACCCCCGGCCCATCACCTCGCGCAGCCGCTGCGGCGGGAGCGGCAGCGAGGCGGCCGGGAAGTCGATGCCCAGCGCCTCGATCCGCGGCTCGCCCCGGCCGGCCCGGGCGGCCCCGATGCCCCGCACGTCGTAGGGGTGGGAGCTGTCGACCACGTACAGCCGGCCGGCCCCGAACGTCGTCACGCGGTCCCCGGACCCGCGGGTCTCGCGGGTCAGCGCCAGGGCCCCGTCGAGGACCAGCGTGAGGTGGTACACCTCCCGGTCCGAGCGGCGCACCATGCCGGCGCTGCGCCGGAAACGCGAGGGCGGGAACGACGACCTGAGCAGGGTCGCCTGGCCCAGCTCCAGGCGCCGCATGTCGGCCCGGAAATCGGCGGCGTGCACGCTGGTCATCTCGCTGTCCCGGGTGCGGCCGATCAGCTCCCGCCAGTAGTCGAACCGCTCCGTGGCGGGCAGGTCCTCGCTCCGGAACGCGTCCGTGCCCGCCGTCGGCGCCTCCGCGCCCGCCGCGCCCGCCGTCCTCGCCCCCACTGCCTTCCTCCGCCTCCCCTTCGGCCCTCCGGCCTTCCACCGTCGTGCGCCGCCGCGCCGCCGGCGCCGATCGGCCCGGCGGCACCGAAGAACCTACAAGGCCGGGCCCGGATCCCCCACCGGGGCCCGGCCGGGGCCCCGGGGCCTAGTCGAGGATCGCGTCGACCTCGACCTCGACCAGCCACTGCTCGTCGATGAAGCGCGACACCTCCACGAAGGTGCACGCCGGGCGGATCGTCGCGAAGCGTTCGCCGTGGGCGCGCGCGGCCTCCTTCCACCGCGAGATGTCGGTGAGCATGATGCGGGTCCGCACGACGTCCTTGAGCGAGGCGCCCGCCTCCTTCAGGGCGGCCTCGGCGATGTCCAGGCAGCGCACGGTCTGGCCGTGGACGTCGCCCTGCGCGGCCGCCGTGCCGTCCTCCGCGATGGGGGCGGTGCCCGCGACCGCGACGTACGAGCCCTTGCGCACCGCCCGGGAGAAGCCGATCCGCGGTTCGAGGGGCGAGCCGGAACTGACGAGCTGTCGAGTGTTCTCCATGGCGCCATCGTGCCGCACTAGTGCACCCGTCGCCGCCCCCGGCGCCCTCCCGCCTGCGGAAAGGCCCCGGCCGGGCGCCCGGGAGCGGCCCGGGGCGGCCCCGAACACCCGGCTGCACTACCTGCTCGGCGCCGGACGCACCGTCGTCGAACGCATGGGCCTGAGGCACCCGAGCCCCCGTACCGGGGAACGCGCACCCGGAACCCGCGCCGGCGAACCCGCACCACGGATTCGCCCGGGGGCTTGAACCTCACCCGACGTCAGGAGGGATCCTCCTGCCATGCCCACCGAACAGACCTGGAAGGTCGGTCCCCTCGCCGAAGCGAGCGGCCTGACCGTACGCACCCTGCACCCCTGGTGACCGCCCTGGCCGGCACCCTGCCCGTCCTCACCCCCGCCGTCCTCGCCGCGGCCGCCGGTCTCCTGCCCTGGTCGGTCCCGGCCGCCGTCACCACGGCCCTGCTCCTGCGCGCCTGCCTGCGCCTGCTCGCCACCTGACCCCGGCGGACTCCGGCCCGGCCCCACGGGGGTGGACCGGACCGGAGCCCGCCGGACCCGGCTCCCGCCCACCGGGCGGGCGGGGCAAGCTACGTCGTGCGGGGCTGGTTGAAGCGGAGCATGTTGCCGGAGGGGTCGCGGAAGGCGCAGTCGCGGACGCCGTAGGGCTGGTCCATGGGTTCCTGGAGGACTTCGGCGCCGGCGGCGCGGATGCGTTCGAAGATGGCGTCGCAGTCGTCGGTGCGGAAGATGACGCCGCGCAGGAGGCCCTTGGCGAGGAGCTCGGCGGCGGCGTGGCGGTCGTCCTCGGAGGCGTGCGGGTCGGCCAGCGGGGGTTCCAGGACGATTTCGACGCCGGGCTGGTCGGGCGAACCGACGGTGACCCAGCGCATGCCTTCGAAGCCGACGTCGTTGCGGACCTCGAAGCCGAGGACGTCGCGGTAGAAGGTGAGGGCCTTGTCGTGGTCGTCGACGGCGATGAAGCACTGGGCGAGTTCGATGCTCATGCCGGTCACGCTACGGGAGGCGTCCCGCCCTTGGCTTCCGTGTTCCTGACCGGGCGGGTGCGGATCTTGGCGATGCAGGCGGGGATGGCGGCGCCGTCGCCGTGGTCGCGGGCGCGGTAGGCGCTGGGGCTCTCGCCGACGAGTTCGGTGAAGCGGGTGCTGAAGGAGCCCAGCGAGGTACAGCCGACCGCCATGCAGACGTCGGTGACGCTGAGGTCGCCGCGCCGCAGCAGGGCCTTGGCGCGTTCGATCCGGCGGGTCATGAGGTAGCTGTACGGGGTTTCGCCGTAGGCGGTGCGGAAGCTGCGGGAGAAGTGACCGGAGGACATCAGGGCGGTGCGGGCGAGGGCGGGGACGTCGAGGGGCTGGGCGTAGTCGCGGTCCATCCGGTCGCGGGCCTGTCGCAGCCGGACGAGGTCGGCCAGGGGGACGCGGGTCGCGCGGGGTTCACGGGTGGACACGGCAGCCACCGTACCGACTGCCGGTGACAGCCGGCGTGTTCCCCCGTCCGGCGCGGCCCGTTGGCGCCGGTGCCGCCGGGCCGACGACCCTGGGGGGACGCTCGGGCGCGGATCGGTGCGCGAGGCGGACGGCGGAGCGGACGGGCGGAGAGGGCGGCGGGGTGGAGAGCAACGGAACCGTCCCGCGCGCGCCCGGCAACCGGGCGGTGGTGCTGGGGGTGCTGGCCGCCACCGTCGTCCTGCTGCTGGCGCAGGCGGTCAGTGGGACCAATGCCCGGCTGGTGCTGCTGCTGGTGTTCCTGCCCGCGTTGCTGGCCGGTCTGGGCACGGTCGCGCAGACGGTGGCGGTGTCGGTGTGGGTGGCGGTCGTGGTGGTGGTGAGCACGGTGCTGTTCCCGCCGCCGGCGCTGGAGGCGCGGGTGGGCACCCTGGTGGCGGTGGTCGGTGCGGAGGCCGCGGTGATCGGGCTGTGCACGCGGCGGGTGCGGCGCGAGCGGGAGCTGTCGCGGATGCGGCAGAGCGCGGTGGCGTTGCAGCGCCAGTTGCTGCGTCCGCTGCCGGTGACCACGGCGGACGTGCGGCTGGACGGGCTGTACCGGCCGGTGGAGGAGGACGCCATGGTGGGTGGCGACCTGTACGACGTCGCCGAGACCCCGTTCGGCACCCGGGTGCTGGTGGGTGACGTGCAGGGCAAGGGGCTGCCGGCGATCGGTACGGGCTTCGCGGTGCTGAGCGCGTTCCGGGAGGCGGCGTTCCGGGAGGCGGAGCTGACCGGTGTCGCGGACGCGCTGGAGGCGGCGGTCGAGCGGCACAACGCGTACGCGGTGCAGAGCGGTGAGCAGGAGCGGTTCGTGACGGCGACGGTCCTGGGCCTGCACGGGCCGGGCGGGCGCGAGGTCGGGGCCCGGGTGCAGGCCGTCAACTGCGGCCACCTCGCCCCGTACCTGCTGCGTGCGGACGGCCGGGTGGAGTCCGTGGCGTTGCCGGCGGGGATCCCGCTGGGCCTGGCGTCGCTGGCGGAGCCGGCGGGCGGGGCGGGGCCGCGTGTGGTGCGGCGGTTCGCGTTGCCGGCGGACGGGGTGCTGGTGCTGCTGACGGACGGCATCACGGAGGCGCAGGACGACTCCGGGGTGTTCTACCCGGTGGAGCGGGGTCTGGCCGAACTCGCCGGGACGCCGGCCGGGGCGCTGCCGCAGGCCCTGGACGAGCGGGCCCGGCGGTGGAGCGGCGGGCGCAGCCGTGACGACGTGACGGTGCTGGCCGTGCGCGGCCCGGGGGCGCCGTAGCCGTGCGCCGCGCCACTGGCCGGCCGGGTCAGCCGGTGGCGTGGATGCGGGCGGTCAGGGCGTCCGGGGGAATGAGGGGGTCGGGGTAGTCGAGGGGTCCGTCGTGGGTCCAGGGCTGGTGGACGGTGCGGCCGGGGAGGTGGGCGAGTTCGGGCAGCCAGCGGCGCACGTAGCTGCCGTCGGGGTCGTAGCGCTCGGCCTGGCGCAGGGGGTTGAGGACGCGGTTGGGGCGGGTGTCGTTGCCGGTGCCGGCGATCCACTGCCAGTTGAGCTGGTTGTTGGCGAGGTCGCCGTCGACGAGGAGGTGGAGGAAGTGGGCGGCGCCGGGGCGCCAGTCGTGGCGCAGGGTCTTGGTGAGGAAGGAGGCGGTGATCAGGCGGGCGCGGTTGTGCATCCAGCCTTCGTGGGCGAGCTGGCGCATGCCGGCGTCGACGACGGGGTAGCCGGTGCGGCCTTCGCGCCAGGCCTGCAGTTCCTGGTCGTCGTGGTGCCAGCGGGTGCCGCGGGGGCGGTAGTCGGTGTGGGCGGCGGCGGGGCGGGCGGCGAGGACCTGGTGGTGGAAGTCGCGCCAGGCGAGTTGGCGGACCAGGGCGTCGGCGCCGGGGCCGCCGCGGGTGGCGGCGCGGTGGGCGAGTTCGGCGGCGGACAGGCAGCCGAAGTGCAGGTAGGGCGAGAGGCGGGAGGTGGCGTCGGCGGCGAGGTCGTCGTGCAGGCGGTCGTAGTCGTCGGCGTCCCAGGCGCGCAGCCGGCGGCGGGCGGCGCGTTCGCCGCCGGGCGGCAGGGCCGGGGAGGTGCCGGCGGGGGCGGTGGGCAGCGGGTCGCCGTGCGGGTGGTCGGGGGTGGCGAGGGTGCGCGGGGCGGGCAGGAGGGGGCGGCGGTGGGCTTGTTGCCAGGCGTGCAGGTAGGGGGTGAAGACGGCGTAGTGGTCGCGGCCGGCGGGGGTGACGGCGCCGGCGGGGACGACGGTGAGTCCGTCGTGGAGGTGGAGCCGGTCGCCGAGGGCGCGGCGCAGGGCGGTTTCGCGGCGGGTGGCGAAGGCGGAGACGCCGGCGGCGGTGTGGACGGTGGTGGCGTCGCATTCGGCGGCGGCGCGGGCGGTCTGTTCGGCGGTGTCGCCGTGGCGCAGGACGAGGCGGGAGCCGGCCGCGCGCAGGGAGCGGTCGAGGTCGGCGAGGGCGTCGGCGAGGAAGGCCCGCCGGTTGGGCGGGGCGAAGTCGGCCCTGTCGACGGCGGGGTCGAGGACGAACAGGGGCAGGACCCGGTCGGCGCCGGTGCGGGCGGCGTGCAGGGCGGGGTTGTCGTGCAGGCGCAGGTCCTGGGTGAACAGGACGACGGCGGTGCTCATCTCGGGGGCCTCGTACGGTGGGGCGGCGGGGTTCGGCGGTCGGTTCCCGGCGGGGGTCGGGTCGTCAGTGGTTCGGAGCCGCCGGGGGAACGGATTGGGCGGAGCGGGGCCGGTAGACGGTGAGCGCGGCGTGCGCCTTGGACAGGTGCAGGGCGCCGCGGGCGGGGACGGACTCGCCGTCGACGGCCATCCGGGTGGCGTCGCCGAGGGAGTCCAGGTGCAGGGCGCGCAGGCGGGTGGTGCGGTAGACGCGGGAGCGGTGCAGGGTGCCGGTCAGCAGGGCGGCGACCAGGCGGGTGCGGGCCAGGGGCGCGGAGCCGTCGACGACCCGGACGTCGAGTTGCCCGTCGGCGAGGGCGGCGCGGTGGGTGGGGGTGACTCCGGCCGGTTCGTAGGCGCCGTTGCCGGCGAACAGCAGCCACAGCCGGTGGGTGCGGCCGTCGGCGTGGACGGTGACCGGTTCGGCGGTGGGCAGGAGGGTGGCGGCGGCGACCGCGAGGGCCGGCCACTTGCCGATGCGCTTCTCCAGTTTCTCGCGCCGGCGGACGAGTTCGGGGTAGAGGCCGAGGCTGAAGGTGTTGACGAAGACCCGGCGCGCGCTGTCGTCGGTGGCCAGGGCGAGGTCGACGCCGACGGCGCTGCCGTCCTGGACTGCCTCGGCGGTGTCCTGGTGGGTGGCGGCACCGAGGTCGAGGGCGAAGTGGTTGAGGGTGCCGCCGGGGAAGACCGCCAGCGGCAGGGTGCGTTCGACGGCGAGGGCGGCGGCCAGGTTGACGCTGCCGTCGCCGCCGCAGACGCCGAGTGCGCCGCCGGCCCGCGCGGCCCGGTCGGCGGCCTCGGTCAGCATCTTGGCCAGGTCGTCCTCGGGCCCGCACACCCGGACGTCCGCCTCGGGCAGCAGGGTGCGCAGGGTCTCGGCGGTGTCCTCGGGGCCGGGGGCGACGGGGCTGCCGTTGCCGGAGCCCGCGTTGACGACCACGGACAGGCCGCGGCCCTGCGGCAGGGCGGGGGCGGGGCGGCGGGCCGGGGCGGCCGGCGGCGGGGCGTCGCAGGAGCGCGGCCACCAGTGCAGGGTGGCCGCGGCGGCCGCGGCGCCCAGGGCGGTGCCGGCGAGGACGTCGCCGGGGTAGTGCGCGCCGGTGTAGACGCGGGACAGGGCCACGGCAGCGGCGAGCGGCGCGACGGCCGCGCCCAGCAGCGGGGACTCGATCGCCACGCCGGTGGCGAAGGCGGCCGCGGAGGCGGAGTGGCCGGAGGGGAAGGAGGTGGTGACGGGCTGTCGCAGCAGCCGGCGCACCTGCGGGACGGGGTCCAGCAGGGGGCGGGGGCGCCGGGTGGCGTGCTTGGCGACGGTGTTGGCGGTGGTGGAGGCGAGGGCGAGCGAGCCGAGGCCGCGCAGGGCGGCGCGCCGCCCGGTGCGGCCGCCGACGGCGCCGAGGACGGCGGCGGTGCCCGTCCACAGCAGGCCGTGGTCGGCGGCCCGGCTCAGGGTGCGCAGCCAGGTGGCGGTGCCGTGCAGCGGGGCGGCGGCGATCCTGTCGAACAGGGCGCGGTCGAGGGCGTCCAGCCGGGCCGTCACCGACCGGGGCGCCGTGAACCCCCGTGTCGTGAAACCCCGTGCCGTGAACCCCCGTGTCGTGAACCGCAGCCTGCCGGGCCGTGCGCCGTCGAGCCACGCCGCTGCGGTCCGTACCGCTGTGAGCCGCTTCGTCCCCATCTGTCGCTCCCCTGCCCTGCCGGTCCCGGGCCTCTTTGTCCCCGATTGCTCCATCCGTTGACCCCGTTGTCCGTCTTCAAACCCCGCTCGGTGCGGGCGGCGGTGCAGCGGGGCGGGTGTGACGGCGTGTCGCGGCGGCGGGCGGCGGTGAGAGACCGGTCACCCCCGGCTGCGGGGCCCACCTGCGGCGATCTAGGGTGCTGGCATGATCCCCACACCGATATCCGACCCGATCTCCGATCCCCGCCAGGCGCTGCGGATGCTGCTGGAGGGCAACGCCCGGTTCGTCGCGGGCAGCCCGGAGCACCCCAACCAGGACGCCGGCCGCCGGGCGGCGCTCGCCCCGGCGCAGCGGCCGTTCGCGGTGCTGTTCGGCTGTTCGGACTCCCGGCTGGCCGCCGAGATCATCTTCGACCAGGGCCTGGGCGACCTGTTCGTGGTGCGCACCGCCGGGCACGTGACCGGCGCGGAGGCGCTGGGCAGCATCGAGTACGGGGTGAGCGTGCTGGAGTGCCCGCTGGTGGTCGTGCTGGGGCACGACTCCTGCGGTGCGGTGGCGGCGGCGCTGGACTCCCTGGAGCAGGGGCAGCTGCCGGGCGGTTTCGTGCGGGACGTGGTGGAGCGGGTGACCCCGAGCGTGCTGTCCGCCAGGGCGGCGGGCATCGAGGACCGGGACGCGATCGTGGACGAGCACATCCGCCAGACCGTGGACCTGCTGGTGGAGCGTTCGCAGGTGCTCGCCTCCAGGGTCGCCGCGGGCGAGGCGGCCGTGGTGGGCCTGTCCTACCGGCTGCATGACGGGCAGGCCCGTCAGGTCGCCGCCCGGGGGCCGGTGGGCTGACGCCGGGTCGGACGGCCCGGGACTGCCGTCCCCGGGCCCCGGGACCTGCGGGAACTGCGGGAACTGCGGGAACTGGATGTCCGATCACCGCCAGCGCCCCCGTACGGGCGGGGGCAGAGTCGGTGACCGACAGCGGTTCCCCTACCCAGGACGGCCATTCCCGTGCACAAGGTCACCGATCTCAAGGTCCTCTACTTCGGCACCCCGGTGGTGCTGATCGGCTCGCGCAACGAGGACGGCAGCGCCAACCTCATGCCGATGTCCTCGGCGTGGTGGCTGGGGCAGTCCTGCGTGCTGGGTCTGGGCAACACCTCCCAGACCGCCGTCAACCTGCGGCGCGAGGGCGAGTGCGTGCTCAACCTGCCGTCCTCGGCGCAGGTCGACGCCGTGAACGCCCTCGCGCTGCTGACGGCGAACCCGCGCATCACCGAGTACCGGCGGGAGCAGGGCTACCGCCACGAGCGGCGCAAGTTCGCGGCGGCGGGGATGACCGAGCTGGCGGGCGAGTTGGTCCGGGCGCCTCGCGCAGCGGAGTGCCCGGTGCAGCTGGAGTGCCGGCTGGAGGCGGCGACGCCGATGGCGGGCAACGAGCGGTGCACGGCCTTCGAGGTGACGGTGGTGCGGGCGCACGTCGAGGAGGGCCTGATCGTGCCGGGCACCGACCACTACGTCGACCCGGTCGGCTGGGACCCGCTGATCATGAAGTTCTGCGAGTTCTTCGGCGGCGGCGGGCGTCTGTCCCCCTCCCGGCTCGCCGAGGGCTGGCGGATGCCGGGGCGCCTGACCTCCGCCGTCTGACCTCCGCCGTTTGACGGCCGCCCGCCGGGCCGGGGCGCCCGGCGGCCGCTCACCGGCCGCTCACCGGCCGCTCACGGCGCGATGGTCTCCCCGCAGGAGTCGCACACCCGGGTCGCCGGCAGCTCCAGGAAGCAGGTCGGACAGATCGCCGGCGGGCGCGGCACGGCCGCCGCCGCACCGGTGGTGGTGGTGGTGGTGGCCGCCGCGGTGCGGGGGGCGGCCTTCTTGCGCGCCACCGAGGCCAGCAGGCGCGGGGCGAGGGCGGGCGTGCCGCCGTCGGCGGGCAGGTCGGCGCCGAAGTGCCGGTAGCAGGCCAGACGGGCGGCGGCCGCGTGCTGTTCGCGGTCCATCTCCTCGACCAGCGGCGGCTGCCCGGCCACCGCCAGCACCTCCTGGTAGGCGGGGCCGACCTTGCCGTCCGTCGCGTTCACCACCAGGGCCGTCAGCGGCGGGTCCCCGCGCCGGTGCGCCTCCAGGACCACCAGGGACAGCACCTTGCCGATCCAGTGCCGGTGGTTGACCCGGGTGCGCACCCCGGAGGCCTCCTGGAGCGCCTCGGCCAGGTCCGCGTAGCTGATCACCGCGTGGTAGCGGCCCGCGACCTCGACCAGGGCCGGGTAGGCCGCTCTGGTCCACACGATGTGCGCCTGGGTGGCGCCGACCGCCACACCGTCCGACACCCGCCAGTACCCGCGCTGCTGCTCCGCCATCCGTCCGCCCCTGTCCGCCTCGTCCGTGCCCGTACGCAGGCCTCCGCCGTGAGCGAGGCTACCCCGCTGCGGAGAACCGCGGGCGGCCGGGGGCGGGCACGGCGGGGTCCGGCGGGGGCCGCTGCGGGGCCGGGGCGTCCGGGCTTGACTTCAAGTCCTGTTGAAGTTGTCGAATGGCACCCGACCGCAGCCGTACGGGCACCGCGGTCGATGCCCCGCCCGTACGGAACCCGTACCCGGGGCCGGGGCCGCCGTCTTTCCGATCGTGCCGTCGGCGGCCCCGGCCCCCGGGTCGTTCCGGGCGCTACGCGCCTTCCAGGGCCGCCACGAGCTGGGGCAGGTTGCCGCCGGCGACGGCGAGGGCCAGGTGGTCGTGGTAGTCCCGGCTGTGGACGATCAGGCCGTCGCGGACCCGCAGCACCAGGACGTTGGCGACCTCGAAGTCCCGCCCGGTGTCCCGGTGGTGCGCCCGGTAGTCGAACTGCGCGACGATCACCTCGGGGTCGTCGGTCTCCCGGACCACCACGTTCTGCGCCTGCAGCTCCAGCGGCGTGTGTGCGCCGAGCTGCCCGAACCGTTCGGCGATGACGGCGCGCCCCTCGAAGAGGCGCGGACCGACCGGCTGGAAGACGGTCTCCACCACCGCGTCCTCGGCGTAGAGCCGGGCCAGTTCGGTGAACTTCCCCCCGGTGATGCCCTCCAGCAGCTCGGAGAAGACCTCGCGCGGCGACGGCGTTTCGGACATGATCAACCCCCACGGGACACGTCACTGGAATCGGACCAGCGACTCCGCTTAATACGATACGGACCAACCACTCCGGTTGTCCACGGGTGAGTCCGCGACACCGCGGACGGAAGGGAGACGGGCATGAGCGGGGCCACCCCACGGCCGCTGCGCGCGGACGCCGCCCGCAACCGGGCCAGGCTGCTCGACGCCGCCACCGAGGTCTTCACCACCCGGGGCGTCGACGTGCCGACCGAGGAGATCGCCCGCGCCGCCGGCGTCGGCGTCGGCACCCTCTTCCGTCACTTCCCCACCAAGGAAGCACTCCTGGAAGCCGTCGTGGTGCGCCGGCTGGAGACCATCACCGACCGCACCGCCCGGCTCGCCGCCGAACACCCGCCCGCCGAGGCCTTCCACGCCTGCTTCCGCCTGGTCGTCGAACAGTCCGCGGGCAAGCAGGAGTTCACCCGCGCCCTGGCCGAAGCCGGCGTCGACGTCCACGCCTCCCTGCGGGAGTCCTCCGGCCTGATGCGCGCTCAGCTGGCCGGCCTCCTCACCGCGGCCCAGCAGGCCGGAGCCGTCCGCCCCGACCTCGGCCTGCCCGAACTGGTCGCCCTGCTCGTCGGCACCGGCGCCGCGACCGAACAGCTCGCCGCCGACCCCGCCGCCCGCGAACGCGTCTTCGAGGTCGTCCTCACCGGCCTGCGCCCCCACTGACCGGGCCCGCACCACCGGCCCGACCCGCACCACCGGCCCCGATCACGCCGCCGCTCCCCCACCCCCGGCGGGACGGTGCCTGCCGGGGGGTCAGCGGGCGGGTCAGCGGGCGGGTCAGCGGGCGGCGGCCTCCCAGGCCGCCTCGATCATCCGGAAGACCTCGTCCACCGCGGCCTGCGGATCGGCCGCCCCGCAGGCCAGCGCGTAGGCGTCGATCACGAACCGCGCGGTCGCCCGGCAGGCCGTCGCGGTCGCCGGGAGGCGGGGATCGGCGGTCATGGCCGCCGCCAGCGCCTCCGCGTGGCGCAGGCCCATCGACTCCTCGTACTCCCGCAGGGCGGCCGATCCCTCGATCATGCGCCGGACCGGGGCGGTGCCCTCCGCCGTGCAGTGCCGCACCAGGGCCTCGACCTCGCGGCGCAGCGCGGGGACGAGCGGCTCGTGCGGCGCCCGGTCGGTGACCGCCCGGGTGAGGCGCTGTTCGAAGTCCTGGTCGCGTTCGAAGACCAGGGCCTCCTTGCCGGCGAAGTGGGAGAAGACCGTGGTGACGGCGACATCGGCCTCGGCGGCCACGTCGCGGATGCCGACGGCGTCGTACCCGTGCTCCAGGAAGAGCCGCAGGGCGGTGTCGGCGATCTTCTGGCGGGTCGCGGCCTTCTTGCGTTCGCGGCGACCCGGCTGCCACCCCGCCTCGCCCTCCCGTCCCTCCTGCTCCCGCCCCTGCTCAGACTCGATCATGTCCGGACCCTACCAGCTACGAATACCTAACCGTTGTGAAATCCTAACCGTTAGGGTTACGGTCGGCTGCATGAGGAAAGTGAGCTTCGCCGAGTTCGGCGGTCCGGACGTCCTGCGGCTCGTGGATGCCGAGGAGCCCCACGCGGGCCCCGGCCGGATCCGCATCGCCGTCCGGGCGGCAGGCGTGAACCCCGTCGACTGGAGGATCCGTGAGGGACAGGTACTGGGGGCCCATCCGGTGGAGTTGCCCGCCGGGGTGGGGCTGGACGCCGCCGGGGTGGTGGACGAGGTCGGTGAGGGCGTCGAGGGCGTCGAGGTCGGCGACCGCGTGTTCGGCGAGGGCAGGGACACCTACGCCGAGTTCGCCGTGCTGTCGGCCTGGGCCCGGATGCCCGAGGGGCTGACGTTCGAGGAGGCGGCCGGGTACCCCTCGGTGGTGGAGACGGCGCTGCGCGTCATCCGCGAGGTCGGCGTGCGGCCCGGGCAGACGCTGCTGGTCAGCGGCGCCTCCGGGGGCGTCGGGTCGGCGGTGCTGCAGATCGCCCGCGAGCGCGGCATCGCGGTGATCGGCACGGCCGGGGCCGCGAACCAGGACTACCTGCGCGGCCTGGGCGCCCTCGCCACCACGTACGGCGAGGGCTGGGTCGAGCGGGTGCGCCGCCTCGGCCGGGTCGACGCGGCCCTGGACCTGGCCGGCGCGGGCGTGGTCCGCGAGCTCGTGGAGCTGACCGGGGACCCGGCGAGGGTGGTCTCCATCGCCGACCTCGGCGCCCCGGAGCACGGGGTCCGGTTCTCCGGCGTGGCCGGG
Organism: Kitasatospora sp. NPDC048545; assembly: GCF_040651155.1. Classification (NCBI taxonomy): domain Bacteria; kingdom Bacillati; phylum Actinomycetota; class Actinomycetes; order Kitasatosporales; family Streptomycetaceae; genus Kitasatospora; species Kitasatospora sp. NPDC048545. The sequence goes on along the minus strand of NZ_JBEZIQ010000011.1, from coordinate 27,099 downwards.
AGCGTGCCGCGGGCGCTCGCCGAGGCCGTCGGCCTCATCTCCCGGGGGCGGCTGCACATCCCGGTCGAGAAGTCGTACCCGCTCGCGGGGGCGGCGGCCGCGCACGCCGACAGCCGGGCCGGCCACACCCGCGGACGGCGGGTCATCATCCCCTGAGCCCCTGAGCCCCCGGGGCCCTGCGCCCTGCACCCTGCACCCCGGGGGCCGGGCGGCGCTCAGACCGCCGTGCGCAGGTCGAGGTGCGCGAAGCGGGGGGCGAGGTCTACGGAGGGGCTGTGACGGTCAGGCGGTGCGCTCGGCGAGGGTGTGGGCGACGAGGGCGTTGGCGTGGCCGTGGCCGAGGCCGTGGTCGGCCTTGAGCCAGGCGACGAGTTCCATGTGCCGGGTGAGGGGGGAGGTGCGGATGAGGTCCTTCCACTCCTCGATCGGGCGGCCGTGCTTCTTCTCGATGGACGGGAAGTAGGACGCCGGGTTTCCCTTCGCGGCGGCGGTCTTCTTCACGGGGGTGGCGGTCATGAGCGTGGTTCCTCTCGGTCGGGCAAAGCGATCGGCGGTGCGGTCACGGGGGTAGACCGTGACCGCACCGCCGACTCATCGCCCGAACGGGGTGACCTGTGTCACGCCGAGGCCGGGGCCCGTCGTCGGCCGCGTCCGGCGCGGCGCCCGGCGGGCGGGGTGGGGTCGGTGTTCCACGCGGCGACGGGGTTGCCGAGCCAGCGGGTGGCGCCGGGGACGTTCTCGCCGCGCATGACGAGGGAGGCCGGTCCGACGGTGGTGTTCGTGCCGAGGGAGGAGTTGAGCAGGACGATGGAGTGCGGGCCGGTGGTGGAGCCGGCGCCGAGGTGGACGGGGCCCAGTCGCATGACGCGGTCGTGGAAGAGGTGGGTCTGCAGAACGGTGCCGCGGTTGACGCTGGCGCCGGCTTCGACGGTGACGAGGTCGCTCTCGGGCAGCCAGTGGGTCTCGCACCACACGCCGCGTCCGATGTGGGCGCCGAGGCTGCGCAGCCACACGTTCAGGTAGGGGGTGCCGGTGATGGTGTGGCCGCCGAAGGGCATGGCGAGTTCCTCGACGAAGGTGTCGTAGAGCTCGTTGCGCCACACGAAGGAGGACCACAGCGGGTGTTCGGCGACGCGGAAGCGTCCGACGAGCAGCCATTTGGCGGCGGTGGTGACGGCGCAGGCGATGACGGCGGCGGCGGCGAGGACGAGTCCGGCGCCGGCGAGGGCGGTGGCCAGGCCGTAGTCGTCGCGCAGTTCCTGCAGGACGGCGAGGACGAGGTCGCCGAGCAGGGCGGCGAGGATGACGGGCAGCAGGCGGCAGACCTCGACGCCGGCGCGGGCCCACATCAGGCGCCGGGGCGGGTCGTAGGTGCGGCCTTCGCCGCCGGTGTCGGCGACGCGGGGCAGGGCGAAGGCGGGGCGGCCGAGCCAGGAGGAGCCTTCGGGGGCGTGGGCGGGGGTGTCGGACAGGACGCCGACGAGGGAGTTGTCGGGCAGGTGGCGGCCGGGGCCGACGATGCCGGAGTTGCCGACGAAGGAGCGGCGCCCGATGCGGGAGGGGCCGAGGCGGAGCCAGCCGCCGCGCAGTTCGTAGGGGGCGACGAGGGTGTCGTCGGCGAGGAAGGCACCGTCGTCGACGCGCATCAGGCCGGGCAGGGCGAGGACGGTGGAGGCTTCGACGCGGCGTCCGACGCGGGCGCCGAGCAGGCGCAGCCACACGGGGGTGAAGAGGCCGGCGTAGAAGGGGAAGAGGGTGCGCCGGGCGGTGTCGCTGAGCCGGCTGACGGCCCAGGCGCAGAAGGCGACGCGGCCGCCGGCGGGGTGGTAGCCGGGGCGCAGCGGGCGGGAGAGGAGGCGGACGAGGAGCGCTATGAGCGCGGCGTGGCACAGGAGGGTGAGGGCGGCGAGGGGGATGGTGGCGGGCAGGAGCTGGACGAGGGCGGCGGCGAGGGTGTGGTCGGTGTCGATCATCGGGTAGACGACGGCCAGGGCGGGCAGGGCGGAGATGATCGGGACGAGGCCGAGGAGGGCGAAGCCGGCGCCGTAGGCGAGGTTCCAGGCGCGGGAGGCGCGGGCGGGGGTGGCGGGCCAGTCGGCGAGGGGTTCGGTGCTGGGGCGGGCCGGGGAGCCGTGCCAGTGTTCGCCGGGCGGGACGGTGCCGGTGACGCAGGATCCGGGGGCGATCTCGGCGCGGGCGCCGACGCGGGCACCGGGCATAAGGGTGGCGCGGTGGCCGACGCGGGCGCCTTCTCCGACCTCGACGTGGCCGAGGTGGAGGGTGTCGCCGTCGAGCCACCAGCCGGCGAGGTCGGCTTCGGGTTCGAGGGAGCTGTGGGCGCCGAGGCGGGCGAGGCCGGTGACGGGGGGCAGGGTGTGCAGGCGCACGCCGGGGCCGACGCGGCAGCCGAGGGCGCGGGCGTAGCGCACGGCCCAGGGGGTGCCGGCGAGGGCGGCGGTGCCGAACATGGCGGTGTAGCGTTCGGCGGCCCACAGCCGCAGGTGGACGTGGCCGCCGCGGGGGTGGCTGCCGGGGCGGATGCCGGCGGTGAGGGCGCGGGCGCCGGCGGCGGCGACCAGGGTGCGGCCGGGGGCGCTGTAGAGGAGGGCGAGGCCGGCGGCGACGGGCCACCAGGAGCTGTGCGGGGCCCAGGTGAGGTGGTTGCCGGTGAGGTTGTCGAGGGCGACGAGGACGAGGATCCAGCGCAGTCCGGAGAGGGTGAACATGCCGAGGAGCAGGAGGGTCTGCCACAGGGCGGCGCTGCGGGGGGTGCGGCGTACGGTGCGCCGGTTCTGCGCGGGGGCGGCGGTGGTGTGGTCGGGGGCCGCGACGGGGGTGAGGGTGTCGAGGTAGGCGGCGAGGTCGCCGAGGACGGGGTGGGCGTACAGGTCGGCGACGGAGACGCCGCTGTGGCGGGTGCGCAGGTCGGAGACGAGGCGGGCGGCGGTGAGGCTGGAGCCGCCGAGGGCGAAGAAGTCGTCGCCGGTGCCGGGGGCCATGCCGAGCAGGCGTTCCCAGTGTCCGGCGAGCCAGCCGGCGGTGCCGTCGGGGGTTTCGGCGGGGCGGTCGGCGCCGCCGGTGGTGGCGAGCGGCCAGGGCAGGGCGTTCCGGTCGACCTTGCCGGAGGTGCGGGTGGGCAGGGAGTCGACGAGGGCGAGGACGGGCACCAGCGGGGCGGGCAGGCGTTCGAGGAGTTGCCGGCGGGCGGCCGCGAGGTCGGGGGTGGTGCCGGGCCGGGCGACGAGGTAGCCGACGAGCAGGTCGGCGCCGGCGGGGGTCTTGCGGACGGCGGCGGCCGCGGCCACCACGTGCGGCAGGGCCTGGAGGGCGGCGTCGATCTCGCCGAGTTCGATGCGGCGGCCGCCGAGTTTGATCTGGTCGTCGGCGCGGCCGAGGAAGACCAGGCCGTCGGGGTCGTTGCGGACCAGGTCGCCGCTTCGGTAGACGCGCGGGGAGGCGAGGGCGGGGTGGGCGCCGAACTTCTCGGCGTCCTTGGCGGGGTCGAGGTAGCGGGCGGTGCCGACGCCGGTGATGAGCAGTTCGCCGGTCTCGTACCAGGGGACGGGGTTCCCGGCCTGGTCGACGACGGCGATCTCCCAGCCGTCCAGGGGGGCGCCGATGCGCACGGGCCGGCCGGGGAGCATGCGGGCGGCGGTGGCGACGACGGTGGTCTCGGTGGGGCCGTAGGTGTTCCAGAACTCGCGGCCGGGGGTGGCGAGGCGGTCGACGAGTTCGGCGGGGCAGGCCTCGCCGCCGACGATGATCAGGCGCACGTCGTCCAGGCATTCCTGCGGCCACAGGGCGAGCAGGGTGGGGACGGTGGAGATGGCGGTGATGCGCCGTTCGACGAGCCAGGGGCCGAGGTCGGTGCCGGCCTTGACGAGGGAGCGGGGGGCGGGGACGAGGCAGGCGCCGTGGCGCCAGGCCAGCCACATCTCCTCGCAGGAGGCGTCGAAGGCGACGGACAGGCCGGCGAGGACGCGGTCGCCCGGGCCGAGGGGCTGCCGGCGCAGGAAGATGCGGGCTTCGGCGTCGACGAACGCGGCGGCGCTGCGGTGGGTGACGGCGACGCCCTTGGGCCGGCCGGTGGTGCCGGAGGTGAAGATGATCCAGGCGTCGTCGGCGGGGGTGGGCCAGGCGGGGCGGCCGGAGGGCCGGGCGGCGGGTCCGGCGTAGAGGCGGCGTTCGGCGCCGATGACGGCGCAGACGGCGGCGTCCTGCCAGATCATCTCGGCGCGTTCGTCGGGGTCGTCGGCGTCCACGGGGACGTAGGCGGCGCCGCAGCGCAGCACGGCGAGGACGGCGACGTACAGGTCGGCGGTGCCGGAGGGGATGCGCACGCCGACGCGGTCGCCGGTGCCGATGCCGTGGGCGGCCAGCTGTCCGGCGAGGGCGTCGACCTCGTGGAGCAGGGCGCGGTAGCCGAGGACGGTGTCGCCGGTGTCGAGCGCGGTCGCCTCGGGGTGGGCGTCGGCGGTGGCGGCGATGACGTCGAGCAGGCTGCGGGGGTGGGCCGGCTGGGCCACCGGCCAGCCGGCCGCGGGGCCCGGGTGCGGGCGGTGCAGCGTGCCCGGGCCGGCCGTGTCGTGGCGTGCGTCCATGGGGGGTGTTCCTCGGCTCCGGTTCTGGGGGGCGCGTACGGGCTGTGTCGGGGGTGACGGGAGGTGACACTGAGGTCATCTGCGGGCGCGCCCACTCACCATGACTCCGCTGGGAGTCCGCTGGATGCAGCGGGGGTGCGGTCAAAGAAAATTCTCATCATCGATGCCGGATGGGGCCGGCAGAGCATGATTCGAATGTCATTTCGGTGTTTTTTGGCGTTTTCGCTGGTGCAGCGTAATCGCCGAGCAGTGAAACGACATGTCGGGAGAGGGAAGAGTGATGAACACCATGGCGTCGGGCACGGTACCGGTAGTGAGGGGGGCGCTACCGAATCGGGGGGTTCTGGTCGGATCATCACCCCGTTCACGCCTCCCACATGGTCGTGTGGGATTCTCTCGCACCCCTCACCGTGAGCGCTTCCTGTGAGCAAGCTGTGGAATGGGGTCGACGCCGGGGCATTTCCTGAGGAAAACGAGGGAAATCCTTTACCGAACGGGCGTGTCATCGGCCGGAATGCGTGCGATCTCGTCTGGTACGTGGCGTACGGCTCGAACCTGCACGCGGCCCGGCTCGCCTGCTACCTGCACGGCGGCCGTCCCAACGGCGGAGCGCACGCCTACCCCGGATGCCGTAACCGCAGCCCCGCGCGCCGGGCGGTCGCGACCGCGCTGCCGGGCACCCTGTACTTCGCCGGCCGGTCCCTGACCTGGGGCGGCGGCTCGGCCTTCTACGACCCGTCCGTGCCCGGCGGCGCCCCCTGCCGGGCCTACCTGCTGACCGGCGGCCAGTTCAGCGACATCGCCGCCCAGGAGATGCGCCGCTCCCCCGGCACCGACCTCGACCTCACCCGGGTCCTCGCCGAGGGCCGCGCCGAGCTCGGCCCGGGCCGCTACGAGACGCTGCTGCACGTCGGCGAGCTGGACGGACACCCGCTGCTGACCTTCACCGCCCCCGGGGGCGTGGCCGGCGCCGCACTGAACGCCCCCTCGGCCGCCTACCTGCGCACCCTGGGTGCGGGCCTGGCCGAGTCCCACGCCTGGGGGCCGTGGCGCACCGCCGGCTACCTCGCCACCCGCCCCGGCGCCGACGGGCACTGGACCCCGGGCGCGGTGGCGGCACTGCTGGGGTGAGCGGGCACCGGGCGCCGCACGCCGGAGGGAGCCGGGCAGGGCGGGCACCGGATCGGCTCGGCCACCCGCCCGCTCAGGCCCGGACGGGCGCGGTGGCGGACGGCGGGGAGCAGCGCGGGGTGGTCGCACAGACCGCCAGCTGCTGCCGGGCCCCGTCCCGCAGGACCTGCACGTTCCACAGCACCGGGTACGGCAGGCCGCAGATCGCGCAGTTCCGCCCCGGCGCCGCGGCGGGCTGCGCGTACGGGTTGACCGGGGGCGGGGAGGACCACGGCGGGGACGGCGGCGGCACCGGCTGGGACGGCGGCGCCGGCCGGTGGGACGGCGGCGGCACCGGAGGCGGCACGGACACGGGTGCGGCCGGTGCCGGGTGCCGGGCGGGCGGGGGCCCGAACCCGGGGGCCGGCGGGGGCCCGAACCCGGGGGCGGGCGGGGTCGCGGGCGGGGTCGCGGGCGGCGTCGCGGGCGGGGTCGGCGGCGAAGGCGGAGGCACCGGCGGCACGGCGGGCGCGGGCACCGGCGGCATCGCGGGCGAGGGCGGCGCCGCGGGCTGAGGAGGCATCGCGGGCTGGGGCGGCACCGGGGGCATCGGCGGCGCCGGCGGCGTGTCGTCCCAGATGCGCGCGTCCCGGAACGGGGTGCGGAAGTCGTGCCCGCACTTGTCGCAGGTGGTGAGCACGGCCTCCGCGCGCTGGTCGCCGCACGCCGGGCAGAAGGTGACGGGGCGTTCGTCGGCCTCGGTGCTCTCGCAGCGGGTGCAGATGAAGTCGGGTTCCAGCTTGGCCTGGCGGAACACGGTGCTGAAGACCTGGAAGGGGTTGGGGTCGTTGCGCCCGGCGGTCGCACCGAGCACGGACACCAGCATCTTGAGGTTGCGGTTCCTCGACCGCAGCCGCTTCAGGTCCAGGTTGACGACCTTGGGGTGCTTGCAGTCGCGGCAGACGCAGAGCGTGCGCACGGGCAGCCGGGAGCGGATCGCCGCCTGCTGGTGCAGGAACTGGAAGGTGAGCCGGTGCCCGTCCGGGACCTCCACGGTCTCGACCCCGTAGGCACCCCGGGAAAGCCTGGTCTCGACCAGCGCGGCGAGATCGAACACCTTCGCCCTGAGCGCGTCCGGCAGCGAGGGCGCCCCGCCCGCGGGCACCCGCTCGGACCCGATCAGCGCCGGGATCGCCAGCAGCGCGCCGACGGCGGGCATGCCGAGCACCACCAGGCCCGCGGCCGAGACGAACCGGACGTGGGTGATGCCCGCCCAGCCCGCCGGGCCGCCGCTCCTCGCCCCGCCCGAAAGGCGGCCGGAGAACATCGAGGCGGCCCCGTCGACGAGGCGCTGGCCGGCGGCGTGGCCGCGCTCCGCGACATCCGAACTGCGCTGCCGCGCCCACAGGTGCGGGGCGGGGAACCCGTCGGCGGCCGTCCCGGGGGCGAGGCCGGCGAGCGCCTCGTCGACGGCGGCGAGCATCGACAGGAACGCCTGCTGGAAGGGTTCCTGCACCCCCACCACCACGGTGGACAGCGCCCGGTCGGAGAAGTGCACGCGGACCAGCGCCACCTGCGGCCCGGCATCGGGGAGCACGTTCATCCGCGCCAGGATCGGCACCTGGTCCGGCATCATCATCACCGCCCTCACGGCGGAGCCGCGTTGGGCCTCGATGACGGTGGCGAGGTCCGCGGTGAGCTGGAAGCCGGAGCGGTGGAGCACCGCCACCACGGCACTGCGGACCCGCTCCGGCGGAGCCGCGATCCGGCGTTCGGCGTCCAGGGTGATCGAGGGCACAGCACCTCCGGTGGCGGCAGGCGGGGAGGATCAGTCCGTCCGGCGCCGGGCGCCGGATGTCCGGGACAGCGTCAGATCAGGTCCTCGTAGGACGTGTCGGTGTCGTAGGCCGTCTCGCCGCCATGGGACGGATCACTGTCGTGCGCCGCGTCACCGTCATGGGACGAGCCGTGGTCGCGGGTGAAGCCGTTGTCGTCGGCGGAGAGGCCGCCGTCCTCCTCGGTGTGACCGTAGGACGTCCCGGACTCGTAGGAACCCGCGGCGGTGTAGGTCTCCGCCACGGAGAGGTAGGCCTCGAAGGTGACCTCCGAAGCCTCCACCACCGCCGCCACCTCCACGACCTCGACGACCTCGACCTCGTGGACGTCGTGGACCTCGTGCCCGCCGGTCTCGGTCTCGGTCTCGACCGCGAACGCGAACGCGCTCTCCGTGTACTCCTCGACCACGACGGCTTCGGTCTCGGAGTGGGCGAGCGAGGTGCTGCTCTCCTCCACGCCGTAGCCGTCCACCAGGAATCCGTCCCACTCGCCCATGCGCGCCCCCAAACGTCGTCGGCATCCCGGTCGGACCGGCCCCCCGGCACGTCCGGGGATCACCATAGGGCCCGACGATGCCGCGCCACACCGAAGTTCGCGATTTGACCGGTGAATCCGCGACCGGGGCTGCCGTCCTCGGCGGTGACGGTGGATCCGGTCCGGTCGTCCGGGCCGGACGAACCGCCGGCGGGGCTCAGTGGGCGTCGCGGCACGGGTCGGTGCCGGAGGGGCACACCCCGGATCCGGTCCCGGGTTCCGGATCATGCCCGACCCGGGAGGGGCGGACGTGTCCGGGAACGGCAACAGCCTTGTACCCGGGGCGGGTTGACGGGCCCGAAAGCTCAGCGCAGGCTCAGACAACGGCCGGGCCCACACGGTTCCGAGCCCACACGGTTCCGGGCTCAGGCGGCCGGCGGCGCGGGCGCCAGGCCGTCGGCGACCAGCCCGGCCAGCACCGCCTGCCCCAGCGCCTGCCCGGCGGACTGCGGGCGGACCATCACGGTGAACTCCTTGATCCGGCCCTGCTCGTCGAAGTGCAGCAGGTCGATGCCGTGGATGTCCTTGCCGCCGGCCACCGCCCGGAACAGCAGCACCACCGAGGGCGCCTCGGTGCCGTCGGTGCTCGTCTGCGCCGCGCCCGTGTGGTCGCCGACGTAGCGGAAGTCCTCGAAGGTGCGCAGCAGCACGCCGAAGAGGCCGAGCACCATCGGCTTGCCCTCGAAGGGGGTGAACTTGACCGGGCTGTAGAAGCGGATGTCGTCGGTGAAGAGGTCGTCCAGCGCGGCGAGGTCGCGATGGTGCACGGCGGTGCGGAAGCGCTCGGCGGTGGCGGCGTTGGCGGCGGCGGTCATGGGCTCGCACTCCTCGGTCGGTCGGACACTCGGGTACTCATGAATATGACTAGTAAGATTCATGAGTACCATGGCAGGCGCACTCCACAACAGGGCACGGGGCGACGGAACAGAAGGGACGGGCGACGCGATGGCACTGCGCCACGCCGTACTGGCCGCACTGCTGGACGGCGAGACCAGCGGCTACGAGCTGGCCAAGGCCTTCGACCTGGGCGTGGCCAACTTCTGGTACGCCCAGCCGCAGCAGCTGTACGCCGAGCTGGCCCGGCTGGAGCGGGACGGGCTGGCCGCCGGGCGCGAGGTCGTCCAGGACAACCGGCCCACCAAGCGCCTCTTCCACGTCACCGACGCGGGCCTCGCCGAACTGGAGGCCTTCGCCGAGGCGTCCGCCAAGCCGTCCTTCGTCCGCGACGACCTGATGGTCAAGGTCCGCGCCGCCGACCGCCTCGACCCCGCCGTCCTCCTCGGACAGCTCGCCGAGCGCGCCGAGTTCGCGCAGGCCAAGGTCGACCTGTTCGAGCGGATGCTGCACGCCATGCGCGGCGGCCGCAGCGAAGCCGACCACCTGCGCGAGGGCGAGCGCATCGGCCCGTACCTGACCTGCCTGCGCGGGCTGGCCTTCGAGCGCGGCAACCGCGACTGGTGCCGGGAGGCGATCGCCGTCCTGCGTGAGCGGCAGGCCGCCCGCACCGGGCACTGAACCCCCGTGCCGGGCGCCCGCCGCTCCGAACGGGGCCCGGCCGCCGGGCCGCGCCGCTGACCGCAGCCGGGCACACCCGAACGCAACGGTGCCGCCCGGCGAACGGCCGGGCGGCACGAGGAAGGCCAAAGGGCGGTCAGGGGGCGGGGGTCAGGTGTGGGGCGTCCAGAAGGCGACCAGCCGGGCGACACCGTGCTCGACGCTCTTCCAACTCCCCTGGAACGTCAGGACCGCGGCCGCCGCCGTCGGGAAGCCGGAGCGGTTCATCCGCGCGAGCGGGTCGCCCTCGGCCTCGCCGGCCAGGGCGTCCGCCAGCGCGTGGACACCGGGGTTGTGGCCGACCACGGCCACGTCCTGGACCTCGTCGGACACCTCGGTGAGCAGCACGACGAGCTCCTCGAGGCCCGCCCCGTACAGCCGTTCCTCGTAGACGGTCTTCGGCGTGGCCGCCAGTTCGGGGACGACGAGCCGCCACGTCTCCCGGGTCCGCCGGGCGGCCGAGACGAGCGCGAGGTCGGGAGTGAGACCGGCACCGGCGAGCCAGCGGCCGAGCACCGGCGCGTCCTTGCGGCCCCGCCCCGCGAGGGGGCGCTCGCGGTCGTCCACATCGTCGGGATGCTCGGCCTTGGCGTGGCGGATCAGGACGATCCGGCGCGGCAGTTCCTCGGGCATCGGGCTTCTCCCTCTCCCCCGCGGCGGGACCTCCCCGCACGGGCGCGACAGCGACGATCGTGGCAGCCCCGGCCGGTCGGCCGTCCCGCACCTGCCGCCGTGACCGGTACGGGTCGGCGAGGTTCACCCGTGCGGGGGGACGGACCACCGTCCCCGGCCCGTCGCCCCGCCACCGGCTCCACCCGCCCGCTCAGTTGAGGAACGACTCCGGCCCCAGCCGCCCCCACACCACGAACGCGGCCAGCAGCACGTAGACCGCGTCCACCACCACGAGCCCGTACTCCCGGCGCCGCGCCCGCACCGCCGCCGCCCCTGCCATCAGCAGCACCAGTCCGACGGCCGCCAGCGGCACGAACACCGGCGCGATGTCCAGCACGGCGGGCAGGACCAGCCCCACCGCCGCCAGCACCTCCACCGCGCCGATGGCCTTCACGGCGCCCGCGCCGAAGTCCTCGACCCATCTGCCGCTGCGCCCGGCGGCGGCGATCTTCGCCCGGGGCACGGCCATCTTGAAGACGCCGCCCGCCAGGTAGACGGCGGCCAGCAGTCCGGTGACGATCCACAACGCGACGTTCACGGCGATCTCCTTGTGGGTGTGCGGGTGTGCGGGTGTGCGGGTGAGCGGGTGAGCGGACTCGGGGCGGGGCCGGGCCGGTCAGAGGCTGTGCCGGCCGTGCTCGTAGCCGCCCGCGGGCTGACGGGTCATCACATTGCCCCGGTTGAAGGCGTTGATCACCGAGATCACGCAGACCAGCGCCGCGAGCTGCTCCTCGTCGTAGTGCTTCGCCGCGTTCTCCCACGCCTCGTCGCTGACCCCGCCGGCCGCGTCGGCGATCCGGGTGCCCTGCTCGGCCAGCTCCAGGGCGGCCCGCTCGGCGTCGGTGAACACCGTCGCCTCCCGCCACACCGCCACCAGGTTCAGCCGGGCCGCCTCCTCCCCGGCGTGCACGGCGTCCTTGAAGTGCATGTCGACGCAGTACCCGCAGCCGTTGATCTGGCTGGCCCGCAGCCGCACCAACTCCTGGGTGGCGTACGGCAGGACCGCGTCGGTGACGGCCTGGCTCGCGGCGATCAGGTGCTTGTAGACCTTGCCCATGACGGGGCTGGCGAAGGGGCTCAGGCGGGCTTCCATGGCGTGCTCCTCGGTACGTTGTCCGTTGCTGCCCTCTCAGACAGGACAGCCGCCCGGGCTGTGACAGGGCCCGGATGTGACGCGCGCCACCCGGGACGGGACGGGCGCCGGGGGGAGGAGGATCCATGGCGGGACCGGCGGACACGGCGGGCACGGCGGAGACGGCGGGCACGGCGGAGACGGCGGGCACGGCGGAGACGGCGGGCACGGCGGACGGCGTCGCGGACGTGGCGGGCATCGCGGGCGTGGCGGGCGTGGCGGGCGTGGCGGAGGCGGTCCGGTACCGGCCGCTGCTGTTCTCCATCGCCTACGGGATGACCGGCTCGGTGGGCGACGCCGAGGACCTCGTCCAGGACGCCTTCCTCGGCCTGACCCGCGCCGGCCGGGCCGGCACCGAGGTCACCGACCCGAAGGCGTACCTGGCCACCACGGTCACCCGGCTGGGCATCAACCACCTGACGTCGGCCCGGGTGCGGCGCGAGACCTACGTCGGCGAGTGGCTGCCCGAGCCGGTGGTGGCGTTCGCCGACCGCCCCGGCGGTCCGGCCGAGCACGCCGAGCTGGCCGACACCCTGTCGATGGCCTTCCTGCTGATGCTGGAGGCGCTCTCCCCCGCCGAGCGGGCGGTGTTCCTGCTGCGCGAGGCGTTCGGGTACGGCTACCCGCAGGTCGCGGAGATGACCGGGAAGTCCGAGGCGAACTGCCGTCAGATCTTCGCCCGGGCCCGCAAACGCCTGGCCCCGGGCCCCGGCGGCCGGCCCGCCCGGGAGCGGGCCACGGCGCGGCGCACGGAGGGTGACGAGCTCGCCCGCCGCTTCTTCGCGGCCACCGAGGGCGGGGACCTGGAGGCGCTGCTCGACCTGCTCGCGCCCGACGTCGTCTTCCACGGCGACGGCGGCGGCAAGGCCCGGGCGGTCGGCAGGTCGGTCAGCGGTCTGCGGCGCGTCGCCCAGCTGCTGCTGTTCGGCTTCGGCCGCAACCGCGAACTCGGCATCTCCCGGCGCTACGCCCGGGTCAACGGCCGTCCCGGCGCCGTCCTGCTGGACGCCCGGGGGCGCGTCGCCGGTGTCATCGCGCTCGACATCGCCGACGGCGCCGTCCGGGCGTTCCACTCGGTGTCCAACCCCGACAAGCTCGCCCACCTCGGGCCGGTCTCGGACCTCGGCCTGCGGCCGCGCAGGTAGCGGGCACCGGAAGGAGGAAGCGAGGCGGGAAGCCGGGCGGGGCCCTACCGGCCGGCGGCGGCCGATCCGGCCCGGCCGCCGCCGAAGACCTCGGCGACGAGCCGCTGCACCGCCCGCTGGAACGCCGCCGCCAGGGACAGTTCGGCGTCGTCGACGTAGTTCAGTGCGGCGGTCAGGGTCGTGCGGCCGTCGGGCGTGCTGTACATCAGCGCCCCGTGGCCGGCCATGCCGCCGTTGTGGGTGATGACGGTGCCGCCGCCGTCGACCTCCTGCACGAACACGCCCAGGCCGTAGCCCGCCTTGGGGTGCGGCGTGCACATCTCGGCCAGCAGCGGGGCGGGCAGGAGCGTGCCGCCGGTCAGGGCGGAGATGAAGGTGTGGAGGTCCCGGGTGGTCGAGATCATGTCGCCGCCGGTGGAGATCCAGGACGGGTTCTGACGGGTGACGTCGACGGTGTGGCGGCCGGCGTCCTCGTAGCGGTAGTAGGCGTGGGCGTACGGCTCGGGGATCTCCGGGTCGGTGCCGGGCAGCAGGGTGCCGGTCAGTCCGAGCGGGCCGAGGACCAGCCGCTGCATCTCCTCGGCGAGCGGGCGGCCGGTGACCTTCTCGATCAGCAGCCTGACCAGCACGTAGTTGGTGTTGGAGTAGCTCCAGTCCGTTCCCGGCTCGAACCGCGCCGGCCTGGACAGGGCGAGCCGGACCAGTTCCTCGGGCCGGTGGGTCGCGAAGCGGTTGTCCACCCATTCCCGGCCCGCGGTGGTGGCGGCGATCCCGGGCGCGAACGTCCCGTCCTCGTAGTACTCGCCGGTGAAGTTGAACACCCCGCTGGTGTGCTGCAGCAGCATCCGCGCCGTGATCCTCGGGTCCGGCCCGAACTCGGGCAGGTGGTCGGCCACCGGGGCGTCCAGGTCGATCGCGCCCTCGGCCACCAGGCGCAGCGCCGTGGCCGCGGTGAAGGTCTTGGTGTTGCTGCCGATCCGGACGTGCCCGTCCACGGGCGGCTTCGCGGTGTCGCCCAGCTCGCGCACCCCGGCGGTGCCGGCCCATGCGCCCTGCTCGTCGTGCACGCGCAGCGTCACCCCGGTGAATCCGGATCCGACCATCTCCTCGATGGCCTTCTGCAGGTGCGGGCGGTCCTGGCCGGCGGGGGTGGTGGTCATGGTGGTGTGCTCCTCGGGTCCGTTGTCCGTGATCCGTCGTCCGTCTTTCTGACGATGGAAACGCTACGTTGCGTTCATGGACCCGGCAACGGAACCATTGCGGGAAATCGGTATAAGTGCAGGTAGGTGACGTTAAATCATTGCAACGGCTGGAGATCTAACGCAACAACAGCAAGCCTTTCGTTGCACTGGATCAAGAGTGAACGCTATGGTGACGGCACCCACGGCCCACGAAGGAGCGAGCGCGCGATGCCCGGAGGCAGACTCACCCAGCAGGAACGCCAGCAGATCGCGCTGGGACTGGCCGACAGCCTCGCCTACGCGGAGATCGCCCGGCGCCTCGACCGCCCGACCTCGACCGTCACCCGCGAGGTCATGCGCAACGGCGGCCCCACCGGCTACCGCGCCGACCTCGCCCACCGGGCCACCGAACACCGTGCCCACCGCCGCAAGAAGGCCGCGCCCCGCCCGCCCGGCACGCCCCCGCAGACGCACGGCCGCGACGCCGAAGCCGTCCGCGCGTACGAGGAGACGTTCACCACCGTCTTCATGGGCCAGGGCCTGCCCACGATGACGGCCCGGGTGCTGGCCGCCCTCTACACCACCGACAGCGCCAGCCTCACCGCCGCCGAACTCGCCGACCGTCTCCGGGTCAGCCCGGCGTCCGTCTCCAAGGCGGTCGCGTTCCTCGAAAGCCAGGGCCTGATCCGCCGCGAACGCGACGAACGCCGCCGCGAGCGCTACGTCGTCGACGACGACGTCATGTACCAGTCCACGATGGCCGGCGCCCGCGGCACCGCCGAACTCGCCCGGATCGCCCGGGAGGGCGTGAGCGTCCTCGGCCCCGGCACCCAGGCCGCCGCCCGGCTGGAGAACATCGCCCGCTTCGTCGACTTCGTCTCCGAGAACATCGCCCGCGCCGCCGACCAGGCCCGCGACATCCTCCACACGAAGCCCGCACCCGCCCCGGACGGCCGTTCCTGAGCGACCGTCGGATCGCCCGGGGCCGGCGGCGACCGGCCCCGGGCGGCGGGTTCACCGCCCGCCGGGGCGCAGGCGGGTGAACCACCACGCCACGAGGAGGTTGGGGACCCAGCACAGCCAGGCGACCACCGTGTACGAGGTGCGGAAGTCCAGGTCCGCCGCCTGGGCGGCGACCAGCATCAGCCGCAGCGTGACCGCGGCGAAGGTGAGCGCGAAGCTGCGGACCATCCAGCGGCGGTGGTCCTCGATCCGGCGGCGCAGGATCATCCGCAGGCCGATGCCGCCGGTGACCAGCCAGGCCACGCCCAGGCAGGCGAAGCCGAGCCGGGCGACCGGCCCCCCGTAGGCGACCGGCGCCAGCAGCAGCGCGCCGATCCCGCCGACCAGGCAGCCCAGCAGGTAGACGACGCCGACGCGGCGGTGCCGGCGGGGCCACCGCTCCCGCAGCCGGGCCGCGAACTGCCACGGCCCGACCGCGAGCGCCACCGCCGCGCCGGATATGTGGATGCCGAGCGGGAGTTCGTGCGCCAGGTAGGTGGCGCGCTGATTGCTGAAGAACACCTCCGGGTCGAAGCCCGCGTAGCGCGCGGCGAGCAGGACGATCAGCGTGGACAACACCGTCATGAGGGCCCAGCCGGCCCGAGTGATGCGCATGCCCGAAGTGTCGGGTGCGGCAACCCGGCCGGCATCAGGGCCAACCCCGAGAGGAATCCCCGAAAGAACCCTCATTTTCCTTAGGAAAAAAAGGAGTTGGAGGCTTTTGCGCACCGCCGCGGTCCGCGCCATGAGGCTGTCCCCCAATCCTCCCTGAGGTGGACCCGAGCACGCCCCGGTGCGGGCCGGACATGGTTAGCGTCCGGAACATGACGTCGAATCACCGAAAGCACCTCGCCGTGGCGGCCGCCGTCGCCGCGCTCCTCGCCGCGAACGCGGCCACCGCCGTCGCCCGGCCCGCCTCCGCCTCCGCCTCCGCGTCTTCCGCCGCGCCTTCCACTCCGCCTTCCACCGCGCCTTCCACCGCGCAGCGGTTGCGCCAGGACGTGGCGGCGATCCACGCCCTGGGGATCAGCGGCGTGCAGGCCCGCACGGTCGCACCCGACGGCCGCCAGGCGGTCGCCACCAGCGGCACCGCCGATCTGCGCACCGGCCGCCCGGTGTCGCCCGACGGCTACTTCCGCATGGCCAGCACGGCCAAGACGCTGGTCGCCACCGTGGTCCTGCAGCTGGAGGCCGAGGGCCGGCTGTCCCTGGACGACCCGGTCGGCCGGTGGCTGCCGGACGTGGCCTGGGGCACGGCCCACGACCCCGCCCGGATCACCGTCCGCGACCTGCTGCGGCACACCGGCGGCATCTCCGACGCCGGCCTGCCCGGGTACCGCACCGCGGACGAGTACGACCACCAGCGCTTCCTCACCTACAGCTCCGAGGAGTTGGTCACCCGCGCCATGGCCCAGGAGCCCGCCACGGGCTGGAGCTACTCCAACACCGGCTACGTCATGCTCGGCATGATCATCGAACGGGCCACCGGCCGCCCCTCCCACCAGGAGATCGAGGACCGCATCCTGCGCCCGCTCGGCCTCCGGCAGACCCGGTGGACGGGCGCCTCGCCCACCCTGCCCCGACCGCACGCCCGCGCCTACGAGTTCTACGGCCCCGGCGCCGAGAAGGACGTCACCGTGCAGATCCCGGTGTCCACCGAACTGTCGTGGGTCACCACCACGCAGGACGAGAACACCTTATTCCGCGCCCTGCTCTCGGGCCGCCTGCTGCCGGCCCGTCAGCTGGCCGCGATGAAGGACGGGGTCGACGTCTCCGGGAACCCGCAGGCCGCCGCGATGTGGCCCGCGGGCACCCGGTACGGGCTGGGCCTGGTCGAGATCCCGCTGGACTGCGGAGGCAGGAAGGGGTCGTACTGGAGCCACGAGGGCGGGGACGGCGGCTACATCACCCTCAACGGCGTCACCGCGGACGGCCGGCGCAGCGCGGTGGTCTCGATGTCGGAGGCGCACGGCGACTCCCTGGACCACATCGTGGAACAGGAGAAGGCGGCCGGCGCCCTGATCGAGCACGCGCTGTGCGCGGGTGACTGACCGCCCGCCGGCGGTCGGCCGACCCCGGGCGCCGCAGCAGGCGGCGGACCGCAGCAGGTGACGGACCGCCCTGCCTCACCCCGTTCGATGGGGTGGCCGGTAGAGGTCGTCGAGGCGCAGTGGCGCGGGCCGGGGCAGGGGTGGGCCGTCCGTCGGCAGGCAGGACTGGAGGAAGTACGCGAGCAGGCGGCGGGATGCGGCCGTGGAGGCCGCCGGGGACTCGCGCAGGACGCCGTCGTTGGCCAGGAGCAGAAGGGTGACGTCACCCCCGTCGGTTCGCGCTCCCTCACGCGGGGCGGCGCGAACCGGTCCCGGCAGGCCTCAGTAGTAGCCCTTGGTGCCGTCGAGGAGTTCGCGGACGACGTCCGCGTGGCCCGCGTGGCGGCCGGTCTCCTCGACCAGGTGGACGAGCATCCAGCGCAGGTTGGCGCCGCCGCTGCGGAAGCCGGTGTGGCGGCCGGTGTCGTCCAGGGAGGCGGCGGCAACGATCTCGTTGCTGCGGGCGCACTGGGCCTCGTACTCGGCGAGGAGTTCGGCGAGGGGGCGGCCGCCGGTGTGCCAGTCGGCGTCCTCGCTCGACTCGTCGAAGGACGGGTTCTGTGTCTCGTCGCCGCCGAGGAACAGCACTTCCAGCCAAAGGTGTTCGGTCCAGCGCATGTGGGAGACGAGCCCGGCCATGGTCATCGCCGGTGAGGTGGGGATGACCGGGCGGTGCGCGTCCTCGTCGCTCAGCCCCTCGCACTTCCAGCGCAGGATGTTCCGCTGCAGGTCCAACCAGCCGATGAGTGCGGTGCGTTCGTCCGCCTGGAACGGGGGGCGGTGGAGTTCCGGTGCCATGGCGGCGCACGATACCGGGGCGGCCGGGATGGGGCACCCGGTTTTACCGGACGGCCGTCGTCACAGGGTGTCGAGCCGGCGGCGCGCCGGTGTGCTCGGCGGCGGCTCGCCCGGCTCGTCCATCGCGCCCCGGGCGACCCACTCGGCGAACCGGCGCAGGACCCTCGAACGGTTCGGCGCGGTGAGGACGGAGGTGCTGATGGTGTGCTGCCAGGTCGTGGCGAAGCAGAGCACGCCGCCGTCGAGGGCTCTCCTGAACAGGGTGGCGGACCTGCCTCGAAGTTCGAGAACATCCGGTCATGCTGGATGGCACGGCAGGACAGGACCTTCCGGTCGGCTTCGGGTTCCGGCCGTATCGCGGCGACGAAGACCACGGCGCCATGGCCGCGGTGCGGCTGGGGTGTGCTGAACGGGACCGGGTCGATGCCCATTCGGTTGTGGAAGGGCTCCCGACAGCGGCCGAGATCGCCGAAGCTTCTGCCAAGTCGGAGGAGCCGTCCAAGAACCAGATCCTGGTGGTGTGCGACGGGAGCGTCGTCGGCTACTCGACGATCCGGTGGTGGCACGAGCGGGACGGTACGTGGCTGTACCTGCACAGCGGCTACCTCTTGCCCGAGCATCGCGGCCAGGGCATCGGCTCAGCCATGTTGAGCTGGGCCGAAGAGCGGATCCGCCAGATCGTCAATCAGCACGGAACGGCGCGGACGGCAGTGATCGGCGCGAACGCCATGGCCTCCGAGCAGGACGCCACGGCACTTCTGCGCGCAGCCGGCTACCGACGTGTCTTCAGCCTGGTCGAACTGGAGCTGGGCGATCTGCAGCACCTGCCCGAGCCGGGCAGCGAACTGCCGGCCGGGATACGGACAGGGCCGATCGGGACAAGCCACTACCGTGCAGCCTGGAAGACGGTCGTCGATTCGTACGCGGACACCGGCTTCACTCAGAGATGGCCTTTCCAGGACTTCGTCGACACCGCCGACCCGACATGCTGGAGGGCTGCCTGGAACGGGCAGGACATGGTCGGCGTCGCCCTCTGCTCCATCCGCCGCCACGACCACACCGTGGGCGAGGTGGAAGAGCTGAGTGTCCGGACGGACCGGCAACGCCTCGGAATCGGCCGGGCCCTGCTGCTGGACGGGCTGCGGAGCCTTCGCGCACAGGGCGCAACGACCGCCCGGCTGTTCACGGGCACGGCAAACCCGCACCGGTCCTACGACCTTTACGAGAGTGTGGGGTTCCGGCGGCAGAACGAGTACGTCCGTTACCGCAAGCCGCTTGCTTGATCACCGGTCATCGGGCCGTCTGGTCAGTCCACAGGATTCGGCAACACCTCGCGGACAGCCGGCACCAGTCGGCGTTGGCCTTCTCGCGCAGGCCGGGTTCGAGGACGTCCGGGACGGCCTCGACACGGCCCTCCTCGGGCGGGCAGCTCGGTGCCTGGCCGGTGATCAGCGGCGGGACGAGTCCGTCCGGTTCGGTCCACCCGTGGACGGGCAGCAGGCCGGCTGCGGCAAGGTGGTCCACGGTTGCCGTTCTGCCGTTCTGTGGTCAGGCTTCGGCGCGCAGCCGGGTCCGGGTGCGCATCAGGATCCGGCCGAGCATGTTCCTGCCGGTGCCGGTGCTGCCGCGCCCCCAGTAGTGGTCGGTGGTGGTGTCCTCGATGATCTCCTGGTCGGCGGTGGACAGCAGGACGGCGCGGATGTCCTCGTGCGTGCGGAACTTGGCCTCCACCGCGCGGCGCATCACGTCGTCCTTGACACGCTCCCAGTCCCGCCGCAGCGGCTTGGACCGGTCTCGGCCGAGTTCGGCGGCGCTCAGCGGTGTGCGGGCGCGGCGGATCAGGTCGGCCTGGCGGGTGCCGGTGAACTTCTGGGCCTGGAAGTAGTGTTCGGAGGTCGGCCACAGGTGGCCGTCGAGTTCCAGGGCGTGCGGGGAGAAGTTGGAGAAGCAGCCGTACGGGACGTCGTCGGCGCCGTAGAAGTAGATCGTCATTCGGGTGTCGCAAGCAGTCGGGGCCGTGGGCGGGGTCGTGGGCGGGTCAGTCGGCGGTGGGCAGGGCGGGGGTGCCCCGGCGGATCCAGCGGCCGGCCGGGCGGCGTGGCGGGCGCACGACGACGCGGCCGAAGCTCTTGTGGCCGGCCAGTTCGACGCGCAGCGTGGTCGGGGTGCCGGCGTCCTGGGCCTGGCGGTTCCTGACGTTGGCGAACTCAAGTGCCAGGGCGTCGGCGTCGACCGTGATGCCCGGCCCGGTGATCAGCGTCAGGGTCTTGCCGCGCATGTCGAGGTCGATCCGCAGGGTGTCCTGGGTGATGACCGCCTCGGTGAAGTCGAGCGTCACGTCGCACCACTCCACGGAGAGTTCGATGCGGCGCGGCACGACCCAGCGTCCCGTCCGTTTGACGGTGGCCCACTTCTGGTCGATCCGCAGGAGGTCCTTGACGTCCGTCACGGCGCCGCCGGACAGCGACACGGGCGGCAGGTCGACGGTGAGGTCGGCGAGTTCGTCGACGGTGCGCGCGGACAGGGCGGCTTCGAGGCGCTCGTCGAGTTCGTCGGCGGTCAGGCGGCCGTCGCCCGCCGCGATCCGCAGCAGTTCGGCCACCCGGTCCCGGTCCGCGTGGGAGGCCCGCATCGCGGGCTGCGCACTGCGGCCGGTGTGGTTCCCGGTGGGCGGTGTCTCTGCCGGCATCGCGTCCTGTCCTGGGTTCGGCTTCTTGCTTCTCTTCTCGTTGTTCGCGCGGTGGGGGTCCAGCGGCGCGGACGGGACCCCACGCTATAGCGCGGCATGCGTTCCCGCCAGCGCCGATCCGGGCGGCCGGGTCCGGCCCGGCGGTGCGGGGCGGGCGGGGCGTTCCGGCGGGGTGACGGGGGCTCACCGTCCGGTCACGGCGGGGCGGTGGTCTTGTCCGTGACGCCGGGCCGGGGGGTGCCGTCGACGGCGACGCAGATGCCGAAGACGCGGTCGTGGCCGGTCCAGCCGTTGACGCGGCCCCGGTTGTTGCTGATCCGGACGCGTCGGCGGGCCGGGTCGACGGCCGACACCAGGTGCAGGTAGACGGTTCCGGCGACGCGGGCGAGGACGATGTCGCCCGGTTCGAGCCGGGCGGGGTCGACGGGGGCGACGCGCACCGGCTGACGGCTGCGGATCAACGGGACCATCGAGGAACCGCTCGGCCGGAACTCGACGGTGGCCCCGCCGGCGACCCTGGCCGCCACCGCATCCAATGCACCCATCGGGCGATCGTGGCAGACCGGGGCGGGATCGCCCCACCGGTTTTCCGCCCGCCGCGGTCCTGCGCCTGATCGCCGACACCGAGAGCCTGGCCGCGCTGCCGATCCGGTACACGACGCGCGGCAGCGACGCCCTGGAGGAGGCCCTGCGGGAAGCCGGCGTCGAACCGCTCACCACGCGCCTGGCGGCTGTCCAGGTAATCGTGGTGCAGCAGGAACCGGCGGTCACGAACCAGGAACGCCTGGCGGCCGGCACCTCCGCCGACGAGCACCACCCGGAGGCCGTCCGCGCGACCGAACGGGCCTTCGACCTGCTGCGCGACGGGCTCGGGCAGCACGGCCAGGGGCCGTCCTTGGCATGAGCGCGGTGAACCTTCGCGCCGAAAGGGCCCGTTGAGCGGATCGGGGCGCACGAGACGCCCCGATCCGCTTCGCGACCCCTGGAGGACCCCGTGCCCGCTGCCCCCCGCTCCGTCCGGACGACCGGCCTGCTGCTGACCGCCGGCCTGATCTCCGCCGTCGGCTTCGCCGCGGCCGCCACCGCCACCGCCGCCCCGGCGACCGGCGCGTCGAACGCGGCGAAGCCGGTGGCCGCCCGGGCGACGCCCACCTCCAAGCCCACGCTCGCGCCGGACTTCACCCTCTGCTCGGGCGGCACCTACGGGTCCTACGCGGTGTTCGAGAAGCGCGGCAACCTGTCGACCACGGTCGTGCCGCCCGGCCAGTGCATCCACCTCGACCTGACCGGCCAGAGCAACGAGAAGGTCACCCTGTTCGGGCTCCGCCCCAACGGCCAGTCGTTCAAGATCGCCACCGACACCTTCGACGACGCCGACGGCGAGCGCGTCCGCACCCTCGGCACCCCGGACCACGACGACTGGACCACCTTCTAGTCGCCGCCCGTCCGCCCCGCGGGAACCAGAGGTCCGTACCCGAAAGTCATGTCCGTCGTGAACTCCGACACCACCCAGCACCAGCCCCCCGCCCCGCCGGCACCCCCTCAGCCCGCTCGGCCCGACCGCAGGAGACTGCTGTTGAGCGCCGCCGGAGGCCTCGGCGCGCTCGCCGTCGCCGGCGGAGTCGGCTGGTGGGCACGCCGGGGCGACGTGCGTGGCCCGCGACTGTGGAGCTCGCCCGACCTCGGCGGCCGGGTCGTCCTCGCCGCCGGGCCCGGCGATCCCGCCGGACAGCAGCAGGCGCTGTTCGCCTCGGGATACGACGGCAGCGTGCGCTCCCTCGACCCGCGCACCGGCGCGGTGCGCTGGAGCCGGGCGGTCGGGGCGGCACCGCCCGTGGACGCCCTGGACGGCTGGCAGCTGGCCAACTCGGGCGGCTGGCCGCTGGCTTCGGGAGACGGCGTGGTGTGCGTGGTCTCCACCAGCGGTGTGCACGTCCTCGACGCGGCGTCGGGCGAGCCCCGGTGGGAGGCGCCGCTGCCGGACTGGGACGAGTCCGCGTGGCAGCAGCAGCCCGTCGTCGGCGGCGGCAGCGTGTTCACCGCCCACGGCACCTCGCTGCACTGCCACGACGCGGCCTCCGGCGCGCTGCGCTGGAGCAGCGACCCGGGCGCCTCGGGCGTCCTGGCACTGGCCGGGGACACCGTGTACACCGCAGGCCGCTACGGCGGGGTCCTGGCGTTCGACGCGCGCGGCGGGGAACGGCGCTGGGCCCAGGACGCCGTCGCCGCCGTCGGTGACGCCCCCGTCGTCCACCAGGGCGTCGTGCACCTGCGGCAGACCGACCCGGGGGCAGCCTCCTCGACGGTCTTCGCACTGGACGCGGCCACCGGGCGGGTGCTGTGGCAGCGCGGACGGCTGCCCGTGGCGGGCCCGCTGTCGGTCGCCGACCGATCGGTGTGCCTGCTCAGCGGGGACCGGCTGACGACCCTGGACACGCGGACCGGCGACACGCTGTGGACGGCGAACGTGCCCATGGGCCTGGGGCGCGGGATGAGTTCGATGACCGCCGCGGACGGCAGCGTGTACGTGGGGACGAACGACGACCGGCTGTTCGCGTTCGACCTCGCGACCGGCCGGCCGCGCTGGCGGGACGAACCGGAACGGCTCACCGGGGGCACCGAGTACACCAAGGTGTTCCTGGCCGCCACCGGGTCGGCGGTCTTCCGCGGCAGCCGCACCGGCCTGCACGCCCTGGGAGCACTGCCCTCGGCCTGACGGCCAGGCCGGCCGGGTCCGCCGGGTCGGCCACGGCAACGTGCGGGAGTGGGAAGTCGGCCGGTGCGCGGTGGTGGACGCCACCGGGGTGAGCGTCACCGACGCGCGCGGGACCCGCGCCCTGCCGGTGCTCCTCGGCGAGCCGGCCCCGCAGGGCTGAGGGCCGGCGCCGGGCTCCTCGCCCGCGCGGCGCAGCGGGCGGGCCGGGGGCGGGCGGGCGTGCTAGCAATGGCCACAGGGGCGGGGCCGTCCGTACGAAGCACGCACGCACGCGAGCACCCGGAACGCTCGGAACGCTCGGAACGCTCCGCGCATGTCGAAGCACGCACGCACTCGAAGCCGGAGACCGTCTTGTCCCATCACCTCAGCGGACCGAACCTGCGCTCGCCCGACGGCGACGCGCGCCTGGACCTGACCGACCTGTTCGCCTTCGCCTCGCCGGAGCCGGGCCGGACCGTGCTGATCATGAACGTGAACCCGATCGCGCCGACCGGCGGGCAGGCCTTCCACCCGGAGGCGGTGTACCGGATCAACGTCGACACCGACGGTGACAACCGGGCCGACCTCGCCTTCAGCTTCACCTTCTCCGACCCGGCCGACGGGCCGCAGACCATGACGGTGCGGCGCGCCACCGGCGAGGGGGCGCGCGGGCACGAGGCGACGGGCGCGCCGCTGGTGTCGGGGGCGCCGGTGAGCTTCACGAGCACCCCGGCGGTGGTCGAGGCGGGCCCGTACCGGGTGAGCGCGGGGCTGCGCAGCGACCCGTTCTTCGCCGACCTGGACGGCATCGTCGCCAAGTTCCAGTGGACGGGTGTCGACTGGGGCGCGGACAAGAACGTGTTCGGCATCGTGCTGGAGGCGCCGGAGGCGGAGTTCGGCGAGGCGCCGCAGATCGGGGTGTGGGCGCGGGTGAGCGTGCGCAAGGACGGCGGGCTGGTGTCGGTGGACCGCGGCGCGCACCCGTCGCTGACGGCGTACTTCAACGAGGAGGACGTCAAGGACGCGTACAACGCCGGGGAACCGGCCGAGGACTGGCAGACCTACCGCGAGCCGTGGACGGCCGTTCTCCAGCACTTCGGCGAGTACACGACGGACGCGGCCGAGGCGCAGCTGCGCGTGGTCCTGCCGGACGTCCTGCGCTACGACCGCACCCGCCCGGCCGGCTATCCGAACGGGCGCACGCCGAGCGACGACGTCACCTCCGCCCGGCTGTCGATGCTGACCGACGGCAAGGTGCCCACCGACCACATCGGCCCGCACACCGACCTGCTGCCCGCCTTCCCGTACCTGGGTCACCCGCACTGAGCCGCAGGCCGGGCCGACTGCCCCCGGCCGACTGCCCGTCACCCCCGGCCGCCGCCCCGTGCGCGGCGGCCCGTAGGGTGGCGGGCATGTCCCTTCCCGTCGAACTGGTGATCTTCGACTGCGACGGCGTGCTGCTCGACAGCGAACGCCTGGCGGTCCGGGTGGACGAGCAGGTGCTGAAAGCGGTGGGGTGGCCGCTGACGCAGGAGGAGATCGTCGAACGCTTCCTCGGCCGCTCGCACGCCTCCATGTCCGCCGAGGTCGAGGCGCACGCGAGCGTGCCGCTGGAGCCCGGCTGGGACAAGCGCTTCCAGCACCTCTACGACGAGGCGTTCGCCGCCGAACTCGCCCCGGTGGAGGGGGTGGTGGCGGCCCTGGCGGAGCTGGAGCGGGCCGGTGCGGCGGACTGCGTGGCCTCCTCCAGCAGCCACGCGCGGCTGCGCGCCACCCTCGGGCGGACCGGCCTGCTGCCGCGCTTCGCCGGACGGATCTTCAGCTCCGAGGACGTGGAGAACGGCAAGCCCGCCCCCGACCTGTTCCTGCACGCCGCCGCGGCGATGGGCGTGGAGCCGGCCGCCTGCCTGGTGGTCGAGGACAGCAAGTACGGGGTCGCGGCCGCCCGCGCGGCCGGCATGCGGTCGTTGGGCTTCCACGGCGGGCTGACCCCCGCGCACTGGCTGGCCGGGCCGGGGACCCGCACCTTCGCCGACATGCGCGAGCTGCCCGCCCTGGTCGCCGCGGCGGTCGACCAGCCGCTGCCCTGACGGCGCCGCCCGGTTCCCCTTCCTGCCCCGACCTGCCTGCCCCTCCCTCCTCCGGCCTGCCCGGGGTCGCGGGTTCCGGAGTTGAACGGGTTCGCCGCCCCGGGCCGTTGAGGAGGTTGGCGGGGGGTCGGGCACATGTGGTGACAGGAGGCGATGGCGTGGCGGGCGACCACATGGTCATCGAGCGGGTACGGCGACTGGAGCAGGACGCGGACTGGGACCTCGCCCCCGGGTACGGGCCCGTGTCCCCCCGGCCGGAGGCCGAGCCCCTGCCGGAGCCCGCGCTCCTGCCGGAGGCCGCACCGCTGCCGGAGCCCGCGCTCCTGCCGGAGGCCGCACCCCTGCCGGAGGCCGCACCCCTGCCGGAGGCCGGGACCCGGGGGCACCGGCCGCTGGACGCCATGGGCACGGTGCTGGTGCCTCCGGAGGCCCGGCCGCTGCCCGCCGCACTCCCCTTGCAGGCGCCGCCCCCGCCCCCGCCGCCGCAGCACCTGCCGCCGCCGTCGCCGCACCTGCCGCCGCCGGCCCTGCTTCTCGCCGTGCCGCCCGCGCCGCCCGTCCACCCCGCTCCACCGGCTCCGCCCGTCCAGGCGGCTCCCCCCGCGCCGCCCGTCCACCCCGCTCCACCGGCTCCGCCCGTCCAGGCGGCTCCCCCCGCGCAGGCGGTCAACGCGCCCGCCATACCCGCCGCGCCCGCCGCGCGGCGGGGCCTGCGCGGGATCGGCCTGGGCACCACGCTCGGCCGGGGCGAGCGGGAGCGGCTGGAGGCCGTCATCCGCACGCCGTTGCAGCGCTCCTACCGGATCGCGGTCGTCGGCCTCAAGGGCGGGGTGGGCAAGACCTCCGCGACGCTGGCGCTCGGCTCCGTCCTCGCCGAGACCCGGTCCGACAAGGTGATCGCCGTCGACGCCAACCCGGACACCGGCACCCTGAGCCAGCGGGTCCACCGGGAGACCGCGGCCACCGTCCAGGACCTGCTGGCCGTCGCGCCCTCGATCACCGGCTACATGGACATCCGCCGCTTCACCTCGCTGACCTCCAGCGGGCTGGAGGTCCTGGCCAACGACCCGGACCCGGCGGTCGCCACCGGCTTCGGCGGCGAGGACTACCGGCAGCTGGTCGACCTGCTCGCCCGCCAGTACCCGATCGTCCTCAGCGACTGCGGCACCAGCCTGCTGCACGGGTCCATGAGCGCCGTGCTCGACCTCGCCGACCAGCTGGTCATCGCCGCCACCACCAGCATCGACGGCGCGAGCGGCGCCGGCGCCACCCTGGAGTGGCTGCACGCGAACGGGTACGGCGCGCTGGCGTGGCGCAGCGTGACCCTGATCTCCGGCGTCCGCGGCACGGGCCGGATGGTGAAGGCGGAGAACCTGGTGGCGCACTTCGAGCGGCTGTGCCGGGCCGCGGTCGTCCTGCCCTTCGACGAGCACCTGGCCCTCGGCGGGACGTTCGACCCCGCGAAGCTCCGCCACCGCACCCGCCGTGCCCACCTCGAACTCGCCGCCGCGGTCGCCGAGGGGATGAACCTCGACGCCGCGCAGCCCGCGAGCTTCGCGCACCCCGCGCACCCCGCGGGCTTCGCGCAGCCCGTGGGCTTCGGGGGCGGGCCCGTTCCCACCTGGTAGGGGCCGCCTTCGGGGCCGGTCACGTGACGGGAGGTCGTGCCGGTCGTGGTGCGCCGTCATGAGCCTTCGGACGCCGGGACGGGCCGTGCTGCCGCGTTTCCTGCCCGGTTCGGGGGTCGTGGGCCGGACGGCGCTCGGCCGGCCGGTGCTGAACGGGATCAGGTGGAACGGCGGACCGGCTCGGCCCGGCGGGCCCTGCCGGAGCACGCGAGGCCTTCCGCCGGGGCGCGGCGCCGCGCCCCGGCGGGGGTTCGGGGTCGGGCTCTCGGGCCCGTCCTCAAGCCCCCTGCCGGGGCGGGCGGGGGGGACCAGCCGGCGGCCGGACGCGGGGGGGGGCGGCCT
>NZ_JBEZIQ010000010.1:0-195448 GCF_040651155.1 Kitasatospora sp. NPDC048545 | reverse complement strand
ACTGCACACCTTCCGTCATGTCATGAGCTTACCT
Organism: Kitasatospora sp. NPDC048545; assembly: GCF_040651155.1. Taxonomy (NCBI): domain Bacteria; kingdom Bacillati; phylum Actinomycetota; class Actinomycetes; order Kitasatosporales; family Streptomycetaceae; genus Kitasatospora; species Kitasatospora sp. NPDC048545. Next base: position 195,414 of record NZ_JBEZIQ010000010.1, on the reverse strand, counting down.
AAAGGTATGTCCTTACGAAATGTAAGCCTGGCTCCTACTGTCATCGCCATCGACCGCGTCACCGCTGCCGAGCGGTGACGGACGGGCCTTCCGGCGTGTCCGGGGTCAGCGCCCGGTCCTGGGGCCCAGCTTGCGGCGGCGCGCCACGACGAGCGTGCCCACGCCGAGGGCGATCGCGACCGCACCGGTGACCGCCATCGGCCGCGAGGCGGAGCCGCCGCCGGTGGAAGCCAGCCGGGTGTCCGCCACGGCCGGAGCCGCCGCGGCAGCGACCACCTGCGGGCCGCCCGCCACCGGGCTCGGCGCCGTGCCGGTGGTCTCCGCCACCGGGACGACCGGCGCGGTGGTCGGCTGGGCCGCCGTCGGCACCGGGGTGGCCGAGGGGGTCGGGGTCGGCCTGGGGGTGGAGCCCGCCGCGGCCGTGATCGTGAAGTCGGCCTTCGGGCTGGAGGCCTCGGACCCGCGTTCGCCCTCACCGGGCACGCTGCCCGCGAGGGCCGCCAGGGACTGGGCCATGGCGGGCGTGTCCCCGGTGAAGGACAGCCGGACCTCGATCGTGCGGCTCCCGCCCTTGGGCAGGGCGATGACGTCGGCGTTCCGGTCACCGGTGCGCAGGCCCAGGTAGAGCCATCCCGGGTGCTCCGAGTTGCCTCCGGGCGTCCCCTTCAGCCATCCCCCGGCGGCCGTCCGGAACTCGAACCCGACCACCTCGGAGGGGAGTTCGGTCGCGCCCTGGAACACGATCGCGGGCAGGATCCGGAGGTCCCTGCCGCTGTTGTTGGTGAAGACCAGCTTGAACGGCTTCGCCTCGCCGCCCGCGGTGAAGGTGGCGGGCATCCCGTCGAGCTTGACGTCGGCCGTGGCGGCGGGCGTGGGCGCCGGGGTGGTCGGCGTGACCGACGGCGTGACGACCAGGTCCGCGTAGCCGCTCATGGCCTGGGAGACGCGCTGCTCCGGCGGCAGGGCCGGGTCGGAGACGACGGCGTCGAGACCCGGTGTCACCCGGCCTGCCGGGGTGTCGGCGGCGACGGTGAGCCGCAACCGGTAGACGGCCTCGGTGCCGGCCGCCAGGTGCAGGACGGCGGGACGGTCGAGCTGCCAGAGGCCGCCGGTGCTCGTGGCGTTCGCCCTGGCGTCCTGCCACTGCGTGCCGCCGGGCGACTGGTACTCCAGCTTGAACTGGCCCTGCTTGGTGCCGGTGCCGGTGTCGCCGATGACGAAGGCGGACGACGGCACGTCCAGCTGGTGGTCGGCGGTGTTCTTCAGCGTCGCGGTGAACTCCACCGGCGCGCCGCCCGCCTTGACGGTCCCGGGCAGTCCGCCGAGGGTGACCGTGACCGGCGAGGACTGGACCTGGGTGCCCTGGTCGGCCGTGACGGCCCCCGAGGCGGCAAAGGCGGCCGGGGCCTCCACGACGGTCACACCGGAAGCGAGCGTGACGGCGGCGGTCGCGGCCAGGAATCTGCGATGCCCAATGCGCATTTCAACCTCACGAGAGAATTCGGACAGAGCCCAACAGAACGTGAAATCGCTTGCGAGAGAGGCCATTTCCTAGCGATGGCGCGCCGATGTTTCGCCCCCCGACCCAACAGCGACTGCGGCATCATACCGAGCCGTTTCCGCACCCCCGCGACGGGAGGGCGCCCCCCGGGCCGGGGCCGGACGGACGACGTTCCTCAGGGTCACCCCGACGGCGACCCCGACATCCGGCTACGCCTTCCCGGTGACCCTTCGGGGTGCGGAATCACCTGGCGGGCTGAGGAGAACGGGGCGGCGACGGCGGAGTATGGAAGTACGCCCGCCGGACCGGCCGGACCGGGCCGCCACCGTGCGGAGCAGATCAGGAGACCACCATGAGCGCCCGCCTCGCCCGTCCCCGTCACAACCGCGTCATCGCCGGCGTCTGCGCCGGGATCGCCGCCCGTTTCGGGCTGACCCCGTGGACTGTCCGGCTGATCTTCCTGCTCTCGTGCCTGCTCCCCGGCCCGCAGTTCCTGCTCTATCTCGCCCTCTGGCTGCTCCTCCCCCGGGAGCCGTGAGACCGGGCCGCATGACACGGCGAAGGGCCGCCCGTCCCGGTGATCCCGGGGCGGGCGGCCCTTCGCCGTGCCGGCCGTGCGGTCAGCCGCCGAGGCCCGGCAGACCGGGCAGGGCACCGGTCAGCCCGCCGATGGGGGTCTTGTCGAGACCCGGCACGGACGGGACGGCGGCGCGCTGCTGGGTGACGCCGGCGAGCGGGGCCTCGGCGGCCGGAGCGGCGTGGCCGACGCTCGGGGCGAGGGTGCCCAGCGTGCCGGTGACCTTGTCGGCACCGGGCAGCTTGGCGGCGGTGTCGGTGACCGCACCGGTCACCGCGGGGTTCGTCACCGCGCCGGTGGGCAGCCCGAGGCCGCCGGGCGCCGGGGCGGCGTCGGCGGAGGCGGTGCCGGCGCCGATCGCCGCGATAGCGATGCCGAGCGCCGCGGTGCCGGCGGCCTTGAGAGCCTGCTTCATGGTTCGTCCCCTTGGGTCCTCGTCGGTGGCCGACGACGCGTACGGCTTCGGCGGACGGGCGACCGCCACCGTGCCTGGTCGGCAATGACTGGCACACCGTAGTGAGCCGGTCGCGCGAGAACCAAAGGGCGTTCACTCACCGGAGTGAGTAGTCGGATGAACGCCAACTTTCCTGCGGGAAAGCGGCGTTCATCCGTCGACCGGGGTCGGACGACCCGGTGCGGCTCAGTTGCCGCCGGTGCCCGCGCTGAACAGCCACTCCGCCTTCAGTTCGGCGTAGCCCGGCTTGATCACGTCGTTGATCATCGCCAGTCGCTCGTCGAACGGCAGGAACGCGGACTTCATCGCGTTCACGGTGAACCACTCCATGTCGCCCAGCGTGTAGCCGAAGGCCTCCACCAGGTGGCCGAACTCCCGGCTCATGCTGGTGCCGCTCATCAGGCGGTTGTCGGTGTTCACGGTGACCCGGAACTTCAGCCGGCTGAGCAGGCCGATCGGGTGCTCGGCGTACGAGGTGGCCGCCGCGGTCTGGAGGTTGGAGGTCGGGCACATCTCCAGCGGGATGCGCTTGTCGCGCACGTACGCCGCCAGCCGGCCGAGCTCGACGCTGCCGTCCTCGTTCACCGTGATGTCGTCGACGATCCGCACGCCGTGGCCGAGGCGGTCGGCGCCGCAGCACTGCAGGGCCTCCCAGATCGACGGCAGGCCGAAGGCCTCGCCCGCGTGGATGGTGAAGTGGTTGTTCTCGCCCTTGAGGTAGTCGAAGGCGGCCTGGTGGCGGGTGGGGGGGTAGCCGGCCTCGGCGCCCGCGATGTCGAAGCCGACGACGCCCTGGTCGCGGTGGCGGTTGGCCAGCTCCGCGATCTCCTGCGAGCGGGCGGCGTGCCGCATCGCGGTGATCAGGGTGCCGATGCGGATCCGGTGGCCGGCCGCGCGGGCGTTGGCCTCGCCGAGGCGGAAGCCCTCCTGGACGGCCTCGACGACCTCGTCCAGGGTCAGGCCGCCCTCCAGGTGCTGCTCGGGGGCGTACCGGACCTCGGCGTAGACGACGCCGTCGGCGGCCAGGTCCTCGGCGCAGTCGGCGGCGACCTTGATCAGGGCGTCGCGGGTCTGCATGACGGCGCAGGTGTGCGCGAAGGTCTCCAGGTAGCGGACCAGCGAGCCGGAATCGGCGGCCTCACGGAACCACTCGCCGAGTTCCTTGACGTCGGTGGTCGGGAGTCCCTGGTAGCCGACGGCGGCGGCCAGCTCGACGACGGTCTCCGGACGCAGCCCGCCGTCCAGGTGGTCGTGCAGCAGGACCTTCGGCGCGCGGCGGATCTGCTCGGCGGTGGGGATGCGCGGGCCGGTGCCCGCGGTGGTGACGGGGATCTGCTTTTCCATTGCGGAAATATAGCCCCTACGCGCGTAGACCCACCACCGGGAACACCACCGGATGGTCCAAACTCCACCCGGAATTCCACCGACCGGTCCATACAATCCGCCAAATCGCCCAACCTCCCGCGACGGCCGCGTCAGTCGTGCTGGAGCAGCCGTCCGCGCCGCGACAGCACGAAGTCCCGGAAGGCCTCCGCCGGCGGCGTCAGCGGCCGCCCCGCCGCCCAGGCCAGCCCGACCGCCCGCCGGGTACGCGGCGCCGTCACCTCCAGCTCCACCACCCCGGGCCGCGGCACCAACGCGGGCGGCAGCAGCGCCACCCCCAGCCCGGCCGCCACCAGCCCGCGCAGCGTCTCCGCCTCCTCCCCCTCGAACGCCAGCCGGGGCACGAACCCCGCCTCCGCACAGAAGCCGTCCGTGATCGCGCGCAGCCCGTACCCCTGCTCCAGCCCGACGAACGGCTCGTCGGCGACCTCCGCCAGCCGGATCCGCCGCCGCCCGGCCAGCCGGTGGTCCGCCGGGACGACCAGGTGCAGGCGCTGCTCGTCCAACGGGCGGGCGGCGAACGCCGGGTCGTCCGGCAGCGGCGCCACCAGGCAGAGGTCCAGCTCACCGGCCCGCAGCCGCTCCAGCATCGCCGCGCCGTAGTCCTGCACCAGCTGGAACCGCACCCGCGGGTGCGCCGCGCGGAAGCCGCGCAGCAGGGCCGGCACCGCGTCCGGCCCCATCGTGTGCAGGAAGCCGAACGCCACCAGCCCCGCCTCCGGGTCCGCCTCCGCCCGGGCCGCCTGCGCACCGCGCTCGACCTCGGCCAGCGCCCGCTCCACCGACCCCAGCAACAGCCGGCCCGCCCTGGTCAGCCGGACGGTGCGGCCCTGACGGGCCAGCAGGTCCACCCCCAGCTCCTCCTCCAACCGGGCCACCGCGCGCGACAGCGTCGGCTGCGGCACCCCCAGCAGTGCGGCCGCCTGCGTCACGTGCTCCAGCCGGGCCACCGCCGCGAACTGCGCCAGCCTGGGCGCCAGCAGGACGGCCGGCTCGTCCGGCCCCAACTCGGCCGCCCGGTACCGCTGCTCGCCGCCGTCCGCCGGTTCCGGACCGGTCATCCCGCCACCACCTCGACTCATGCGTCAGTGCATCGATCATCCCTGCTTCATGCATTGGACGCATCAGCGACGCCGGGCCTACGGTCAACGGCATGCAGCCCTCAAGTACCAGGGCGTCCGCGCCCGCCCCGGACGCCGCCACCGCATCCACCATCGCATCCACCGCCGCACCCACCGCCGGCGTCCACACCGCGGACGACCGCCACCGCCCCGGCCAGCGTGCCTTCCGCCGCGCCAACCTCGCCCTGTTCGCCGCCGGCGTCGCGACCTTCGTCCTGCTCTACTCCACCCAGGGCCTGCTGCCGGTCCTCTCGGCCGACCTCGACCTCACCCCGGGCCAGGCCAGCTGGACGGCCTCCGCCGCCACCCTCGGACTCGCCCTCGGCCTGCTCCCCGCGAGCGCCCTCTCCGACCGGTACGGCCGCACCGCGGTGATGACGGCCTCCACCCTCGCCGCCTCCGCCCTCGCCCTCGCCCTGCCCTTCGCCCCGGACCTCACCACCCTCGTGGTGCTGCGGGTCGTCCAGGGCGCCGCCCTCGCCGGGCTCCCGGCCACCGCCATGGCCTACCTCGCCGAGGAGGTCCACCCGAGCGCCCTGGCCTCCGCGATGGGCCTGTACGTGGCCGGCAACAGCATCGGCGGCATGGGCGGCCGGCTGGTGTCCGGCTGGACCGCCGCCGCCCTCGGCTGGCGCTGGGGCCTGGCCGCCTCCGCCGCCCTCGCCCTGCTCGCCACCCTGGTGTTCCGGCTGCTGATCCCCGCCGCCCGGCACTTCACCCCCGCCCCGGTGGACGCCCGAGCCCTCGTCAGGACCGTCGGACGGCACCTGCGCAACCCGCTGCTGGTGCGGCTGTACGCGCTGGGGATGCTCTTCATGGCCGTGTTCGGCGCGGTCTACAACACCGTCGGCTACCGGCTGATCGGCGCGCCGTTCGACCTGCCCGAGTCGGTCGCCGCCTCGATCTTCGTGGTCTACCTGGTCGGCACCGGCACCTCCGCCGCGGCCGGCCGGCTCTCCGGCCGCCTCGGCCGCCGCGGCGCCCTCTACGTCTCCGTCGGCGTCACCGCGGCCGGCCTGCTGCTCTCCCTCGCCGAGTCCCTGACCTGCGCCCTGCTCGGCCTGGTCCTGATCACCGCGGGCTTCTTCGCCGGGCACGCCACCGCGTCCTCCGCGGTCGGCCGCACCGCCACCGAGGGCCGCGCCCAGGCCTCCGCCCTCTACCTGATCGCCTACTACCTCGGCAACAGCCTCGGCGGCACCCTCGGCGCCGACGCCTACCACGCCACCGGCTGGCCCGGCGCCGCCGCCGTCGGCCTCACCGCCATGACCCTCGCCGCCGGCGTCACCCTCTACGCCACCCACCGGGCCCACAGCACAGCGCAACGGATGGTCACCGGACGCTGACATCACGTGTCGATCCCCGCCGATACCATCCGGACCACGAGCATCGATCCTGCCGTGTACGCCCGGCTGCGCGAGATCGCGGAACAGCTGCCGCAGGCGCCGGGGACAGGGAAGGTGGAGATCGCCGACGGCGAGATCGTCATGACGATCTCGCCGGTGAAACGCCATGAGCTCGCGGTCATCCGCCTGGCCCGGCAGCTCGACGCCCAGCTGCCCCGGACCCGTCCCGGCTACATCGCCCACGGCGGCGCGGACGTGGAGGATGTCGGCCTGGGCCGGCTCCGCAACCCGGACCTGACGGTGTTCCCCGAAGCGACTCTGGCCGGCGAGCAACCGGCGGTCCTTCCCCACGAGGTGCTGCTCGCGGTGGAGATCGTCTCCAGGTCGAATCCCGAGAACGACCACCGCAACAAGGTCCACGACTGCTCGGCGATGGGCATTCCGTACCACCTGATCGTCGACCCACGTACCGGCACCGGCATCGTGCACTCGGAGCCCGGCCACGAGTCCCGCGAGAAGTTCGTCTTCGGCGACAAGACCGCCGTCGGTCCCTGGACGATCGACACCGGCGGTCTGCTCACGTACGCCTGATCCGGCGCACGTGAGCAGACCCTCGGGCGCCTCAGGCGATGCGGTCGAGCACGATCGGGTTCGGGGTGAACTCCGTGCCGGCCGGGGCGACGGTGATGCCGCCGGCCAGGGCCTCGATGGCGTAGTCGTAGCGCTCGGGGGTGTCGGTGTGGAGGGTCAGCAGGGGCTGGCCGGCCACGACGGCGTCACCGGGCTTGGCGTGCATCTCGACGCCGGCGCCGGCCTGGACCGGGTCCTCCTTGCGGGCGCGGCCGGCGCCCAGGCGCCAGGCGCAGACGCCGACGGCGTAGGCGTCGAGCTCGGTGAGCACGCCGGAGGCGGGCGCGGGGATGACGTGCTGCTCGCGGGCGACCGGGAGCGGGGCGTCCACGTCGCCGCCCTGGGCGGCGATCATGCGGCGCCAGTGGTCCATCGCGGAGCCGTCGCGCAGCGCGTCCGCCGGGTCCTTGCCGTGCACGCCGGCCGCGGCGAGCATCTCGCGGGCGAGGGCGAGGGTCAGCTCGACGACGTCGGCCGGGCCGCCGCCGGCGAGGACCTCGACGGACTCGCGGACCTCCAGCGCGTTGCCCGCGGTCAGGCCGAGCGGGGTGGACATGTCGGTGAGCAGAGCGACGGTGTTGACGCCGGCGGTGGTGCCCAGGCCGACCATGGTGCGGGCGAGTTCGCGGGCGTTCTCGATGTTCTTCATGAACGCGCCGGAGCCGACCTTGACGTCGAGGACCAGCGCGCCGGTGCCCTCGGCGATCTTCTTGGACATGATCGAGGAGGCGATCAGCGGGATCGCCTCGACGGTGCCGGTGACATCGCGCAGCGCGTACAGCTTCTTGTCGGCGGGCGCGAGGCCGTCACCGGCCGCGCAGATGACCGCGCCGGCGTCGCGCAGCACGTCCATCATCTCCTCGTTGGAGAGCAGGGCGCGCCAGCCGGGGATGGACTCCAGCTTGTCCAGGGTGCCGCCGGTGTGGCCGAGGCCGCGGCCGGAGAGCTGCGGGACGGCGGCGCCGCAGGCGGCGACCAGCGGGGCGAGCGGGAGGGTGATCTTGTCGCCGACGCCGCCGGTGGAGTGCTTGTCGCTGGTGGGCAGCGGCAGCGAGGAGAAGTCCATCCGGACGCCGGAGCGGATCATGGCGTCGGTCCAGCGGCTGATCTCGCGCGACTGCATGCCGTTCAGCAGGATCGCCATGGCCAGCGCCGACATCTGCTCGTCGGCGACCTCGCCGCGGGTGTAGGCGTCGATGACCCAGTCGATCTGAGCGTCGCTCAGCTCTCCGCGGTCGCGCTTGGTCCTGATGACGGAGATGGCGTCCATGCGTGCTCCCAGTGCGGTTTCTAAAGGCGTGGGTCTAAAGGCGTGAAAAGCGAAGAGTGCCGCGAGATGACCGGGTTCCGGCCCACTCGCGACACTCTACGCGCGTAACAAACAGCGAAGCTAGAGCCGCTCCGGCCCGAACGCGTCGGGCAGGACCTCACTCATCGGCTTGACGCCCGAGGCGAGCTCGATCAGCAGGTCGGGCCCGCCGTGCTCGTACAGCAGCTGGCGGCAGCGCCCGCACGGCATCAGCAGCTCACCGGCGCCGTCCACACAGGTGAACGCGGTCAGCCGCCCGCCACCGGTGGCGTGCAGCGCGGACACCAGCCCGCACTCGGCGCACAGCCCGAGCCCGTACGAGGCGTTCTCGACGTTGCAGCCGGTGACCACCCGTCCGTCGTCCACCAGCGCGGCCGCGCCGACCGGGAACTTGCTGTACGGGGCGTACGCGTGGCCCATCGCCTCGCGCGCCGCCTCGCGCAGGCGCTCCCAGTCGACCGCGGGGGCCGTCACTTGCCCTGGCCCTTGCGGTAGATCTGGCCGTCCGCCTTCGGCATCCGCAGCCGCTGCGAGGCCAGCGAGAGCACCACCAGGGTGATCAGGTACGGCGTGGCGACGATCAGCGGACGCTGGACCTCGTCGGTCAGCGCGTACCAGGCACCCATGCCGCCGGCCACCACCAGCGAGATCACCGCACCGGTGAACTTGCGGCGGTACAGCTGCCAGAGGGCGAGCAGCGCCATCGCGATGGAGATCACGAGGAGCAGCACGTGCACCGACCCCGGGTCACGCAGCTGGAGGCTGTCGGTGAAGCCGAACAGGCCGGCGCCCATGGCGAGACCGCCGGGCATCCAGTTGCCGAAGATCATCGCCGCGAGGCCGATGAAGCCGCGGCCGAGGGTCTGACCGTCCTTGTAGAAGTGCGCGGCGACCAGCGAGAGGTACGCACCGCCGAGGCCCGCGAAGGCGCCGGAGGCGGTGACCGCCAGGTACTTGTACTTGTAGACGTTGACGCCCAGCGACTCGGCGGCGGTCGGGTTCTCACCGCAGGAGCGCAGCCGCAGGCCGAACACCGTGCGCCAGAGCGCGAAGTAGGTGACCACGATCAGCACGGCCGCCAGGACCACGACCACCGAGATGTTGGTGACCAGGCCGCCGAGCACGCCGGCGAGGTCCGAGACGAAGAACCAGTGGTGGTTCTCGATGCCCTTCAGCCAGGAGGACAGCCCGGGGACGGTGATGTACGGCAGCGGATCCGCCGGCGGGGACTGGTTCGCCCCGGCACCGGCCGAGATGTAGTCCTTGTAGTAGATCCGGTTGACGTACGCGCAGATGCCGGGGATCAGCAGGTTGATGCCGACGCCGGAGACGATGTGGTCGACGCCGAAGGTGACGGTGATGACCGCGTGCAGCAGACCGCCGAGCGCGCCGCCGGCCATGCCGGCCAGCAGGCCGACCCACGGGTTGACCAGGTAACCGGCCCAGGCACCGCAGAAGGTGCCGGCGACCATCATGCCTTCGAGGCCGATGTTGACCACACCGGCCCGCTCGGACCAGAGACCGCCGAGACCGGCCATGCCGATCGGCACGGCGGCGCTGAGCGCGGCGGTGACCTGACCGGAGGAGGTCAGCGAGTGGTTGCCGGTGGCCATGCCCACGGCGGAGAACAGGACCAGGGCGCCCGCGATCAGGAGCAGGACCACCGGCCAGGACAGCTTGTGCTTCTTCGCAGGTGCGCCCGACGCCTTCGGGCGAGCAGCGGTAGCGGTGCTCACGCGGACACCTCCTTCTTCTCAGCGGCCGCGAGCTGGGCGGCGAGCTGCTCGCCGACCTTCTTCTGCTGGCGGGTCAGGCCGTAGCGGCGCACCAGCTCGTACGCGACGACGACGCAGATGACGATGGTGCCCTGCATGACCGAGACGATCTCGGACGGGAAGCCGCCCTGGAGCGGCAGCTGGGCACCGGTGGCGTCCAGGAAGGCGAACAGCAGGGCCGCGAAGGCCATGCCGATCGGGCTGTTCCGGCCCAGCAGGGCGATCGAGATCCCGAGGAAGCCCAGGTTCTGCTGGAAGGTCTGCCCGTAGTAGAACGAGTTCTGCAGCAGCTCCGGCATGCCGATCAGACCGGCGATGCCGCCGGAGACCGCCATCGAGATGATCACCATCTTCTTGACGTTCACACCGGACGCGGTCGCCGCGGACTCCGAGCGGCCGGTGGCGCGCAGGTCGAAGCCGAAGCGGGTGCGGGTCAGGGTGAACTGGAACAGCACGCCGACCGCGACGGCGATGAAGAGGAAGCCCCAGAGCGGGCCGCCGGCCGTCTCGATAGAGAAGAAGTGGCTGGACTGCGAGATCGGATCGGTCTGGATCGAGTTGCTGGTGCCGCTCACCTTCGGCGCGAAGATGCCCGGGGCGAGCAGCAGACCGACGATCGCGAGCGCGATGGCGTTCAGCATGATGGTCGAGATGACCTCGCTGACGCCGCGGAAGACCTTCAGCAGACCGGCGATGCTCGCGTACAGACCGCCCACCAGCATGGCGGTGACCAACAGCAGCGGGATCTGGATGATCGCGGGCAGGTCGACCTGGGTGCCGATGTACGCCGCGAACAGCGCCGCGACCTTGTACTGGCCCTCGACGCCGATGTTGAACAGGTTCATCCGGAACCCGAACGCGGCGGCCGCGGCGGCCAGGTAGTACGTGGTGGAGCGGTTCAGGATGGCCACCTGGCCGTCCGACTTGGTGGCGTACGTGATCATCACGTTCCACGCGTCGAACGGGTTCTTGCCCGAGGTCGCCAGCAGGACGGAGCAGATCGCGACGGAGAGCACGACCGCGAGCACCGGCGCCGCCAGTGCGAGCACGATCCGCTCACCGCTGATCCGCTGCGCCAGGCTGCGCTTGGCGGCGGGGTTGGGACTGGTCATGTGGTTACTCCCCCGCCTGCGGGTCGTCGGCGGTGTCGGACGGGCCGGTGCCCTCGGCCTCGGTGCCCTCGGCGGCGAGCGCCTGGGCCTCGGCGAGCGCGTCCGGCTCGGACTCGATGTGGCCGCTGGCAGCACCGGTCATCGCGGTGCCCAGGTCCTCGGCGGTCACGGTGGCCGGGTCGGCGTCCGCGACCATGCGGCCGCGGTAGATGACCCGGATGGTGTCGGAGAGCCCGATCAGCTCGTCCAGGTCGGCGGAGATCAGCAGGACGGCCAGGCCGGCCCGCTGGGCGACCCGGATGTGCTCCCAGATCTGGGCCTGTGCGCCGACGTCGACACCGCGGGTGGGGTGCGCGGCGATCAGCAGCTTGGGCTGGTGGCTCATCTCACGGCCGATGATCAGCTTCTGCTGGTTGCCGCCGGAGAGCGAGGCCGCGGTGACCTCGATGCCGGGGGTGCGGACGTCGTACTCCTCGACGATCCGCTGGGTGTCCGTCCGGGCACCGGCCGGGTCGAGCAGCACGCCCTTGGAGTTGGGAACCTCGGTGACGTGGCCGAGGATGCGGTTCTCCCAGAGCGGGGCCTCCAGCAGCAGGCCGTGCTTGTGGCGGTCCTCGGGGATGTAGCCGATGCCGGCCTCGCGGCGGGCCCGGGTCAGGGTGCCGGAGAGGTCCTTGCCGTCCAGGGTGACGGAGCCGCCGTCCAGCGGCAGCATGCCCATGATGGCCTCGACCAGTTCGGCCTGGCCGTTGCCCTCGACGCCGGCGATGCCGAGGATCTCACCCTTGTGGATGCGCAGCGAGATGTCGTCCAGGACGACGCGCTCGATGCCCTCGGCGTCGGTCTTGGCGATCCGCAGGTCCTTGACGTCGAGCATCTCGGTCGTGGTGACCGTGGACTCGCGGCTCTCCGGGGAGGGCAGCTCGGCGCCGACCATCATCTCGGCGAGCTGACGGGCGGTGACCGCCTTCGGGTCGGCGTCGCCGACCGTGGTGCCGCGCCGGATGACGCTGATCGCGTCCGCGACCGCCAGCACCTCGTGCAGCTTGTGCGAGATGAAGATGACGGTGACGCCCTCGGACTTGAGTTCGCGCAGGTTGTCGAACAGCGCGTCGACCTCCTGCGGGACCAGCACGGCCGTGGGCTCGTCGAGGATCAGGATCTTGGCGCCGCGGTACAGCACCTTGAGGATCTCGACGCGCTGGCGCTCGGCGACGCCGAGGTCCTCGACCAGGGCGTCCGGGCGCACGCCCAGGCCGTACTGGTCGGAGATCTCCTTGATCTTCGCCTTCGCCTTGGCGCCGATGCCGTGGATGTGCTCGCCGCCGAGGACGACGTTCTCCAGCACCGTGAGGTAGTCGGCGAGCATGAAGTGCTGGTGCACCATGCCGATGCCGCGGGAGATGGCGTCGCCGGGGGTGCTGAACTCGCACAGCTCGCCGTTGATCGCGATGGTGCCCTCGTCCGGCTTCTGCATGCCGTAGAGGATCTTCATCAGCGTCGACTTGCCGGCGCCGTTCTCGCCCATCAGGGCGTGCACGGTGCCCGTGCGGACGGTGAGGTTGATGTCGTGGTTGGCCACGACACCGGGGAAGCGCTTGGTGATGCCGCGCAGCTCGACGGCCGTTGTCGCCGTCCCCGCGCTGGGGGTGCCGTCCTTGCGCAGGGGGACGGGGTCGGATGCGGTGATGGCGATCTCCTGGTGGTCTGGAGGCGCGTCGTTGCGCTGGGAGGGCCAAGGTGGGGAAACGTGGGGACGGGACGGGGCCCGGGGGTGCGCGTTGAGCGCACCCAGCCGGGCCCCTCCCGTGCCTGTGTCGATCATCGCTCTGCCGGGCAGGCGGCAGGCGTTGTCACGTCCGGGACGCGCGGACCTTACTGGGTCGGCGCGGTCGGGATGGTGGTGGCACCGCTCTTGATGGCGTCGGCGGCGGCCTTCAGCTGCGGCTGGATGTCGTCGATCTTGCCACCGGTGGTGGCGAGCGAGACGCCGTCGGCCTTCAGGTCGAAGAGCTTGACGCCGGTGAAGGCGTTGCCCTTCTTGACCGAGTCGATGTACGCGAAGACCGCGTTGTCGACGTTCTTGACCATCGAGGTCATGATGCTGTTCTTGTACTTCGCCAGGGCCGGCTGGCTGGCCTGGTCGGAGTCGACACCGATGGCCAGGGCGCCCTGCTTGTTGGCGACGGCCTCGATGGCACCGTTGCCGGAGGAACCGGCGGCGGTGTAGATGATGTCCGCGCCCTTGTCGAGCTGGCCCTGCGCGGCTTCCTTGCCCTTGTCGGGCGAGTTGAAGCCGGTGAAGTCCGGCGGGGTGGTCAGGTAGGTGGTCTCGACGACGATGTTCGGGTCGACGGACTTCACACCCGCCTTGTAACCGGCCTCGAACTTCTTGATCAGCTCGGACTGCACACCGCCGATGAAGCCGACGTGCTTGGCCTTCGACTTGTTCGCGGCGGCGACACCGGCCAGGTACGAACCCTCCTGCTCGGCGAAGAGCAGCGAGGTGACGTTGGACGGCTGGTCCTTGTCGTTCGAGTCGATGATCGCGAACTTGACGTTCGGGTTGTCCTTGGCGATCTTGTTGACCGCCGGCTGGTACACGAAGCCGACCGCGATGATGGTCTTGTAGCCGGCGTCGACCAGGTTCTTGAGGCGGGTCTCCTTGTCGGCCTCGGCCTCGCCGGACTTGGCCTCGGCCTCGGTCACGGAGGCACCCAGCTCGGACTTGGCCTTGTCGAGACCGCGCGCGGCGGAGTCGTTGAACGACTGGTCGCCGCGGCCACCGATGTCGTAGGCCATGCCGACCTTGAGCGAACCGTCGCCCGAGGCGGAGGAAGAGGTGCTGTCGGTGCTCTTTGCGCCGCAAGCGGCGAGCGAGGCCATGCCCAGGGAACCCGAGAGCACAACCGCGGCGAGCTTCATTGAACGGCGCAAGGGAGTATCTCCTTCTGACACGCAACCGTTTGGCGTGGTCGGACGCCACCGTAACGCGCGTAGAACACGGTTGTGTTACGGGGTGCCAGAGCATTCGGGTTGTTATCAAACCGTGGTCTGACACCCGTCCCGAGGCTCTTTCCCCCCACACGGACGGTGGTACGAGGTTGGTGCGGCCCAGTTTACGGAACCGCCACCCGAACCCCGGATCCCGACGATCCGCCCACGGTCGGCCATCCGACCCGCGGGCCGCGCCCTCAGTCGCCGTCCGCCCCCAGGGCCAGCGCCGCGAAGAGCTCGGCACCGATGCCGATCGCCCGTTCGTCCACGTCGAACCGCCCCTGGTGCAGGTCGCGGACGGTGGTGTCACCGGGAGCGCGGACGCCCAGCCGGGCCAGCGCGCCCGGGGCGTGTTCCAGGTACCAGGAGAAGTCCTCGCCGCCGAGGCTCTGCTCGGTGCCCTCCACCACCTGCCGGCCGTCCCGGCCGAACCGGGCGTTCATGACCTCGTCCAGCAGCGCGACCGAGACCGCCTCGTTGACCACCGGCGGCACCCCGCGGTGGTAATCCAGCGTCCACTTGGCCCGGTAGGTCTCGGCGAGCTTGGCGATCAGCTCGTGCAGCAGGTCCGGCGCCTCGCGCCAGCCGTCCAGCTCCAGGCAGCGGACGGTGCCCTCCAGCTCGGCGTGCTGCGGGATGACGTTGGGCGCGGAGCCGGCGGCGATCCGACCCCAGACCAGGCTGACGCCCCAGCGCGGGTCCATCCGGCGGGCCAGCGCGCCGGGCAGGTCGGCGGCCATCCTGGCCACCGCGGTCACCAGGTCGGTGGTCAGGTGCGGACGGGCGGTGTGCCCTCCGGGGCCGTCCAGGTGCAGTACCAGGCGGTCGCAGGCCGAGGTGATCGCCCCGGCGCGCAGGGCGATCCGGCCGACCTCCACCTTCGGGTCGCAGTGCACCGCGAAGATCCGGCCGACGCCGTCCATCCCGCCGGCCTTGATCACGTCCAGCGCACCGCCCGGCATGACCTCCTCGGCCGGCTGGAAGACCAGCCGGACCGGGCGGCGCAGCTCGCCGGTGCGGGCGGCCTCGGCCAGCACCAGACCGGTGCCGAGCACCACCGAGGTGTGCACGTCGTGACCGCAGGCGTGGGCCCGGCCGGGGACGGTCGAGCGGTACGGCACGTCGGTCTTGGCGTCGTCGATCGGCAGCGCGTCGATGTCGGCGCGGAAGGCCAGGAACTCGGCGCCCGGGGCGGTGCCGGCCGGGACGATGTCGACGAGCAGTCCGGTGCCGCCGGGCAGCACCCGGGGTTCGAGGCCGGCCGCCACCAGCCGGTCGCGCAGCAACCCGGTGGTGCGGAACTCCTGGCGGCCCAGCTCCGGATGCCGGTGCAGGTCACGGCGGAAGGCGATCAGCTCGGGCTCCAGCGCCTCGACCCGGTCGCGCAGTTCGACGGAGGGGCGTGCGGCCGCGAGAGTGGCGCCCGGCTGAGCGGGCTCAGGACGGTTCATCTCCCCAATCATAGGCCTGTTGGGGGGATTTGGCCCGACTTTCGGAAAATTAGTCCCCGGATGGGCGCATACCGGCCGGACAGGTGGGTATGACATCTCGTTTCAGCCGCCTTCCCCGGGTTGCTTGCCCTGTGCAACGATCCCCCGCGCCGACGGTCACGGCCGTCACTTCGCCGATGGCACCGGGATGTTGACGGCCGTTCAGTGGGTGCTCAGAAGCGCTCCACCGGAGCGTACGTCCCCCACGCCTCCCTGAGCGCGTCGCACACCTCGCCCACCGTGGCCCGGGCGGCCAGCGCCTCCTTCATCGGGTACAGCACGTTCCCCGGCCCCTCGGCGGTGCGGCGCAACCCGTCCAGCGCCCGGGTGACGGCGCCGGACGAGCGCTCGGACCGCAGCCGGGCCAGCCGCCCGGCCTGCTGCCGTTCGAGGGCCGGGTCCACCCGCAGCGGCTGGTAGGGCTCCTCCGCGTCCGACCGGAAGCGGTTGACGCCGACCACGGTCCGCTCGCCGGAGTCCGTCTCCTGCTGGAGGCGGTAGGCGGTGCGCTCGATCTCGCCCTTCTGGAAGCCCTGTTCGATCGCGGCCACCGCGCCGCCCCGGTCCTCGATCCGGGCCATCAGCGCCAACGCGGCGGCCTCCACGTCGTCGGTGAGCGACTCGACGGCGTACGACCCGGCGAACGGGTCGACGGTGGCGGTCAGGTCGGTCTCGTGGGCGAGCACCTGCTGGGTGCGCAGGGCGAGCCGGGCCGCCTTCTCGGTGGGCAGCGCGATCGCCTCGTCGTAGCTGTTCGTGTGCAGCGACTGGGTGCCGCCGAACACCGCGGCGAGCGCCTGCACCGTGACCCGGGCCAGGTTGACCTCGGGCTGCTGGGCCGTGAGCTGCACCCCCGCGGTCTGGGTGTGGAAGCGCAGCATCTGCGAGCGCGGATCCCGCGCACCGAAGTCGTCACGCATGATTCTGGACCAGATCCTGCGCGCGGCACGGAATTTGGCGACTTCCTCCAGAAGGGTCGTCCGGGCCACGAAGAAGAACGAGAGCCGGGGTGCGAAGTCGTCCACGGCCATCCCGGCGGCGATCGCGGTGCGGACGTAGGCGATGCCGTTGGCCAGTGTGAAGGCGATCTCCTGCGCGGGACCGGCCCCGGCCTCGGCCATGTGGTAGCCGGAGATGGAGATGGTGTTCCAGCGCGGGACCTCGGCCCGGCAGTACCGGAACAGGTCGGCGACCAGCCGCAGCGAGGGCTGCGGCGGGAAGATGTAGGTGCCGCGGGCGATGTACTCCTTCAGGACGTCGTTCTGGACCGTTCCGGTGAGCGCCGTCGACGCCACGCCCTGGGCCTCCCCGACCAGTTGGTAGAGGAGCAGGAGCAGGGCGGCGGGCGCGTTGATGGTCATCGAGGTGGACACCTCGCCGAGCGGGATGCCGTCGAGGAGCACCGCCATGTCCTCGACGCTGTCCACCGCCACGCCCACCTTGCCGACTTCCCCGGCCGCGAGCGGGGCGTCCGAGTCGTAGCCCATCTGGGTGGGCAGGTCGAAGGCGACCGACAGGCCGGTGCCGCCGCCGGCGATCAGCTGCCGGTAGCGGGCGTTGGACTCGGCGGCGGTGCCGAAGCCCGCGTACTGGCGCATCGTCCAGGGCCGCCCGGTGTACATGGTCGGGTACACCCCCCGGGTGTAGGGGTACTCCCCCGGCCGGCCCAGGCGGGTCGCCGGGTCCCAGCCGGCCAGCGCCCCGGGGCCGTACAGCGGCTCGATCGGGAGGCCCGACTCGGAGAGCCGGGCCCGTTCCGGGGGGCGGCCCGGCTCTGCGCGGCGCGGATCGGCTGGCATGGGTCCCTCCGGAGGTCGGCCGGCACTGGTCCTCGCAATGTAGGGCGCGACCGGTCCGCCGGGGCTCCGACGCGGTTGAGATGATCGGGTGAACGACCGATGAGCCCCCAGGGAGTGGCAATGACCGAGCAGAAGGTGGCCGTGGTCACCGGTGCCAGCAGCGGAATCGGCGCGGCGACCGCCCGCCGGCTTTCCGCCGAGGGCTACGACGTGGTGCTGACCGCCCGCCGCGCCGACCGGATCGAGGCGCTGGCCAAGGAGGTCGGCGGCCGGGCGTACCCGCTGGACGTCACCGACCGGGCCGCCGTGGACGCCTTCGCCGCCGAGATCGGCCGGGTGGACGTCCTGGTGAACAACGCCGGCGGCGCGATCGGCGCCGAGACGGTCGAGCACGGCGACCCGGCCGACTGGCGGGCCATGTACGAGGTGAACGTGCTCGGCGTGCTGCACATGACGCAGGCGCTGCTGCCCGCTCTGCGGGCCACCGGCGACGGCACGGTCCTGGTGCTCTCCTCGACCGCCGCCCTGGCCGCGTACGAGGGCGGCGGCGGGTACGTCGCCGCCAAGCACGCCGCGCACACCATCGCGGCCACGCTGCGGCTGGAGCTGTGCGGGGAGCCGATCCGGGTGATCGAGATCGCGCCCGGGATGGTGAAGTCCGAGGGCTTCGCGATCACCCGCTTCCGCGGCGACGAGGAGAAGGCCGCCGCCGTGTACGCGGGCGTGGCCGAGCCGCTGACCTCGGAGGACGTCGCGGACACCGTGGCCTGGGCGGTCACCAGGCCCCCGCACGTGAACATCGACCTGCTGGTGGTCCGCCCCCGGGCGCAGGCCGCCAACCACAAGGTCCACCGGGGCTGAGCCCCGGCGCGGGCGGCCCGGGGGCCAAGATCGAACACGTCACCACCCAGTGGTACACACGTGCGATGAGAACCTTCCGGGCCGCCCGCCCACGATTCCTGCTGACCGCCGTGGCGGCGGGCACCCTCCTCCTCACCACGGCCTGCGACGACACCGCCAAGCCTGCCGGGGACCGGGCCGCCGGCACCTCCGCACCCGCCGCCGCGAACCCCGCGGCCACCGCCGCGACGGCCGGCGCCTCCGCACCCGCCGGCCAGGCCGACCCGGCCCTCAAGCCCTTCTACGGCCAGCAGATCACCTGGGCGGACTGCCCGGCCGACCCCCAGGCCGAGAAGGCCAGGATCGACATCAGCGGCCTGAAGTGCGGCCGGCTACACGTCCCGCTCGACTACGCCCACCCCGCCGCCGATGCGATCGACCTCGCCCTGATCAAGTACCCGGCCGCCAAGCCGGACCAGCGGATCGGCTCGCTGATGGTCAACCCGGGGGGCCCGGGCGGCTCCGGCGTCGAGATGGTCAAGTACGGCGCCAAGGACTTCACCGGAGCCCTGCACAACCGCTTCGACGTGGTCGGCTTCGACCCCCGCGGCACCGGCGACAGCGCCCCGGTCGTCTGCTACGACGACAAGCAGCACGACGCCGCCGAGCAGCAGGACGACCCGCTGGACCCGGCCGAGCGCAAGGCCGCGCACATCAAGCAGTCCACCGACCACGCCGCCGCCTGCCAGGCCAAGTCCGGCAGGCTGCTGCCCTTCGTCGGCACCCGCAACACCGCCCGCGACCTGGACGTGCTGCGCGCCGTCGCCGGCGACGAGAAGCTCAACTACCTGGGCATCTCCTACGGCACCTACCTCGGCGCGCTCTACGCCGAGGAGTTCCCGCGCAACACCGGCCGGCTCGTCCTCGACGGGGCCGTCGACCCCGCCCAGGACACCCTGGACCACGGCGTCGACCAGCAGGTCGGCTTCGAGAAGTCCTTCGAGCGCTTCGCCGCCGACTGCGTCGGGAACCACCCCGAGGACTGCCCGCTCGGCAAGGACAAGGACACGGCCGCCAAGAAGGCCGCCGACTTCCTGGACGGCCTGCACGACGGCCCGCTCGGCACCAAGGACGGCCGCAAGCTCGGCCGCGACCTGGCCTGGACCGGCACCATCCAGATGCTCTACGGCGACGAGAAGACCTCCTGGAAGTACCTGCGGGCCGGGCTCGGCATGGCGATGACGATGAAGCGCGGCGACCTCCTGCTCGCCTTCGCCGACGAGTACAACGGCCGCGACGAGAACGGCCACTACAGCCCGATGGAGGAGTCCAACGGTGCGATCAGCTGCGCCGACGCCGCCCGACCCGCGCCCACGCCCGAACACGCCAAGGCCGCCGTGGACCGGCTGCTCGCCGAGGCGCCGCTGCTGTCCAAGGGCGTCACGGTGGACGACTACAGCGAGCCCGGCTGCGCCTACTGGCCGTTCAAGACGCAGGAGAAGCCGCACACCGTCCGGGCCGAGGGCAGCGCCCCGATCCTGGTGGTCGGCTCCACCGGCGACCCGGCCACCCCGTACGCCTCGGCCGAGTCCCTGGCCAAGGGCTTCGCCAGTGCCACCCTGCTCACCCGGGTCGGCGAGGGCCACGGCGCCTTCGGCAAGGGCAACACCTGCATCGACCGGGCCCTGGAGGCCTACCTGACCGAGGGCACCGTGCCGGCCGCCGGCACCCGCTGCACCTGAGGCGGCCACGCCGTCGGGCGGCGGCGGGCGGCGCCCGGCGGACGGCAGGGGGAAATGACGAGGGCGATGACACGAAGGTGTCAACGTCACAACTTGATAGCTCGTCCGGATGAATTCGGCGTGCGCCCTCCCCAACTGATGACTGCTCAACTACCTTGGAGACGCTGCCCGACCGGCGCCGAGCGCCGCTCCGCAGCCCCATACTTCACCTGCCCCACCACCCCACCCTTCACCGGCACCTTCCCGCCCTCACGAGGAGGACCCGCTGGCCAGCGACATCCCGTCACAGCGGCTCGACGTCACAACAGAGCCGACCCTCCTCGGGTTGCACCGCTTCAACGAGGCCGACGCCGGCGCCGCCGAGGAGGCCCTGCTGGCCTGCTGCGGCAGCCACCGCTGGGCCCTGCGGCTCACCGCGCACCGGCCCTACCCCGACATAGAGTCCCTGCTGGCCGCCGCCAGCGAGGCCTCCTACGACCTCCGCCCGGCCGACCTCGCCGAGGCCCTGGCCGACGAGAGCTGGATGCCGCAGCCGCTGCTCGGCATGCGGGCCCCCGGCAGCCAGGCCGCGCACACCGCCCTGCGGGCGGCGCACGCCGCGTACGAGGCCCGGTTCGGCCACGTCTTCGTGGTCTGCCTGGAGCGCGTCGCCCCGGAGGAGATGCTCGACACCGTGCTCTCCTCCATCCGCACCCGCCTGGCCAACGACCCGGACGAGGAGCGGCTGATCGCGGCGGACGAACTCCGCCGGATCGCCCTCACCCGCCTGGAGCACCTGGTCGCCACCCCTTCGGAGGCCGGAGCGCGCTGAACCGGCCCCCGCGTGCCCCTCATCCGTGCGGGTGATCCACCCGTACGGATGAATCCGGACCCCGCGCCCCGCACCCCTCGGGTGCGGGGCGCGACCACGCGGTCACCCCGGGTGTCGAATTGCGCCCCGGTTCCCGCCGCACTAGGCCAGAAGTGCCTGATTGATCACACCTGGGGCCCCCGGAGGCGGCACGGGAGAAGGCGTCGATAGGATGCTCGCGGCCGGTGGACCGTACCTGGCCGGGCTGACCGACACCGAAGCCGGCCGAGCCCCCAATCGCTTCCGGAGGGTTTTTCCGTGCCGGCTGGAACGCTGTACCGCGGCCGGGAAGGCATGTGGAGCTGGGTGGCTCATCGAGTCACCGGCGTCCTCATCTTCTTCTTCCTGTTCGCCCACGTCCTGGACACCGCTCTCGTGCGAGTGTCGCCGGAGTCCTACGACACCGTCATCCAGACGTACAAGACTCCCCTTGTGAACCTGATGGAGTACGGCCTGGTGGCCGCCATCCTGTTCCACGCCCTGAACGGCCTGCGCGTTGTCGCGGTGGACTTCTGGTCCAAGGGCCCGAAGTACCAGAAGCAGATGCTCTGGACCGTGGTCGGCGTCTGGGTCGTGCTGATGGCCGGCTCCTTCTACGGGATCCTGCAGCACACGCTGATCTCCTGGTTCGGGAAGTGAGCTGAGACATGTCCACGGAATACTCCGACGCCATCGTGGTGCCCTCCAAGCAGGCGCACACCGGCAAGGGCCTCGGCACCGGCAACCCGGCCGACGCGTTCGTCATCGAGCCGCCGCGTCAGCGGACCAAGAAGACCCCGCGCCGCACCCGCACCAACTTCGAGATGCTGGCCTGGCTCTTCATGCGCCTGTCCGGTGTCGTCCTGGTCGTGCTGATCCTCGGCCACCTGATCATCATGCTGCTGCTCGACGGTGGCGTCTCCAAGATCGGCTTCGCCTTCGTGGCCGGCCGTTGGGCCTCGCCGTTCTGGCAGGGCTGGGACCTGCTGATGCTGTGGCTCGCCATGCTGCACGGCGCCAACGGCATGCGTCAGGTCATCAACGACTACGCCGAGAAGGACTCGACCCGGCTCTGGCTCAAGGGACTCATGGGTACCGCCACGGTCTTCACCGTGCTGCTCGGCACCCTGGTGATCTTCACCTTCGACCCCAACATCTGAGCCGCGAGCACCATCGACCATCGGCAGAGGCCAGAGGCGAGTTAACCCCCCATGCAGATTCACCAGTACGACACCGTCATCGTCGGCGCCGGCGGCGCCGGCATGCGTGCGGCCATCGAGTCCACGCAGCGCAGCCGCACCGCCGTCCTGACCAAGCTCTACCCGACCCGGTCCCACACCGGCGCTGCCCAGGGCGGCATGTGCGCCGCCCTCGCCAACGTCGAGGAGGACAACTGGGAGTGGCACACCTTCGACACGGTCAAGGGCGGTGACTACCTGGTCGACCAGGACGCCGCCGAGATCATGTGCAAGGAGGCCATCGACGCCGTCCTCGACCTGGAGAAGATGGGCCTCCCCTTCTCCCGCACCGAGCAGGGCCGGATCGACCAGCGCCGCTTCGGCGGCCACTCCCGCAACCACGGCGAGGCCCCGGTCCGCCGCTCGTGCTACGCGGCCGACCGCACCGGCCACATGATCCTGCAGACGCTGTTCCAGAACTGCGTCAAGCACGGCGTCGAGTTCTTCAACGAGTTCTACGTCCTCGACCTGCTGATCAACGACGGCCAGACGGCCGGCGTCGTCGCCTACGAGCTGGCCACCGGCGAGATCCACGTCTTCCAGGCCAAGTCGGTCGTCTTCGCCTCCGGCGGCACCGGCAAGTTCTTCAAGGTCTCCTCCAACGCCCACACCCTCACCGGTGACGGCCAGGCCCTGGTGTACCGCCGCGGCCTGCCGCTGGAGGACATGGAGTTCTTCCAGTTCCACCCGACGGGCATCTGGCGCATGGGCATCCTGCTCACCGAGGGCGCCCGCGGCGAGGGCGGCATCCTCCGCAACAAGGACGGCGAGCGCTTCATGGAGCGCTACGCCCCGGTCATGAAGGACCTCGCGTCCCGTGACGTGTGCTCCCGCGCGATCTACACCGAGATCCGCGAAGGCCGCGGCTGCGGCCCCGACGGCGACCACGTCTACCTCGACCTGACCCACCTGCCGCCGGAGCAGCTGGACGCCAAGCTCCCGGACATCACCGAGTTCGCGCGCACCTACCTCGGCATCGAGCCCTACACGGACCCGATCCCGATCCAGCCCACCGCGCACTACGCCATGGGCGGCATCCCGACCAACGTCGAGGGTGAGGTCCTGCGCAACAACACCGACATCGTCCCGGGCCTGTACGCGGCCGGCGAGGTCGCCTGCGTGTCCGTGCACGGCGCCAACCGCCTCGGCACCAACTCGCTGCTCGACATCAACGTGTTCGGCCGTCGCGCGGGCATCGCCGCCGCCGACTACGCCACCTCGCACGAGTTCGTCGAGCTGCCCGAGAACCCGGCTGAGAAGGTCCAGGCCCTGGTCGACGGCCTGCGCGAGGGCACCGGCACCGAGTCCGTGGGGCAGATCCGCAAGGAGCTGCAGGAGAGCATGGACACCAACGCCATGGTGTACCGCACCGGCGCCACCCTGAAGCAGGCGGTCGAGGACATCGCCGCGCTGAAGGAGCGCTACAAGAACGTCTCCATCCAGGACAAGGGCTTCCGCTACAACACGGACCTGCTGGAGGCCGTCGAGCTGGGCAACCTGCTCGACCTGGCCGAGGTGCTGGCCGTCTCCGCGCTGGCCCGCGAGGAGTCCCGCGGCGGCCACTACCGCGAGGACTTCCCGACCCGTGACGACGTGAAGTTCATGCAGCACACCATGGCGTACCAGGAGGTCGCCGCCGACGGCAGCACCTCCATCCGCCTCGACTACAAGCCGGTCGTCACGACCCGCTACCAGCCGATGGAGCGTAAGTACTGATGAGCACTCCGACCGTGGAGACGCACTCGGCCGCTCTGGACGCGGTCGAAGCCGGCGCCGTCCAGCCGATCACCGTCACCTTCCGGATCCGCCGGTTCAACCCGGAGGAGCACCCGGACCCGGTGTGGGTCGACTACCAGCTGACGATGGACCCCAAGGAGCGCATCCTCGACGCGCTCAACAAGATCAAGTGGGAGCAGGACGGCACCCTCACCTACCGCCGTTCCTGCGCCCACGGCATCTGCGGCTCCGACGCCATGCGGATCAACGGCCGCAACCGGCTGGCGTGCAAGACCCTGATCAAGGACGTCAACCCGGAGAAGCCGATCACGATCGAGGCCATCAAGGGCCTCACGGTCCTCAAGGACCTGGTCGTGGACATGGACCCGTTCTTCCAGGCGTACAAGGACGTCATGCCGTTCCTCATCACCAAGGGGAACGAGCCGACCCGCGAGCGCCTGCAGTCCGCCGAGGACCGCGAGCGCTTCGACGACACCACCAAGTGCATCCTGTGCGCCGCGTGCACGTCGTCCTGCCCGGTGTTCTGGAACGACGGCCAGTACTTCGGCCCGGCCGCCATCGTCAACGCGCACCGCTTCATCTTCGACTCGCGCGACGAGGGTGCCGAGCAGCGCCTGGAGATCCTCAACGACCGTGAGGGCGTGTGGCGTTGCCGCACCACCTTCAACTGCTCCGAGGCCTGCCCGCGTGGCATCGAGGTCACCAAGGCGATCCAGGAAGTGAAGCGGGCGCTCGTCACCCGCCGCTTCTGATCCCCGCCTGACAACGGCGCAGGCCCCGCCCGATCCCCGGATCGGGCGGGGCCTGCGCCGTTTCCTAGCGCAGCGCGCCGAGGTCCTTCGGGGCCGACCAGCCGCTGAACGTCACCAGGTGCCGGTCCGCGGTGACGGCCCACAGGTCCGGCTTGCCGTCCCCGTCCCCGTCGCCCGAGCTGCCGAGCGTCGGGTAGGCGTCGGTGGTGAAGCCGGTCGCGACCACGTTCGCCGCGGGGTCGGCGAGGGCGGAGAAGTCCAGGGTGCCGTCGGCCCGCTTCGGGACCGGGTGGGCGTGCAGCTCGCCGGTGGCCCGGTCACGCGCCCACAGGGCGAGGTTGCCGGCCGCGTCCGGGCCGGGGGCGATCAGGTCGTAGCCGCCCCAGGCACCGGAGGCGGTGAGCTTGCGGGCCTTCTGCCAGCCGTAGGCGAAGTCGCCTCCGGCGTGCAGCCAGAGGTTGCCGCCCTCCAGGGTCACCAGCGAGGGCTCGGTGCCCCCGTCGACGGGACCGAACGCGACCAGCTGGTCGGCCTTGGACCAGTCCTTGGCGAAGTCGGCGGGGCAGGCGGCGTCGGCACCGGTGTCGTCCACGCACTCGGTCGAACGGACGGCGCCGGTCAGTGCCTGACCGATCGAGCCGTAGTCGACGTTCCGGTGCAGGTACAGGTAGCCCTGGCCGGGCTTGTGGATGAACAGGTCGTCCGCGGACGGCGCGTGGTCGTTCGACCAGCCCCGGTGCGCCACCTGGTACGAGGCCCAGCTCGTGCGGTCCGGAGCGGCGACCGCCCGGACGGTCGAAGCAGGCGTGGTGTCGACGGAGTTGACGCCGATGTACTGCAGGTTGCCCTGGGCGTCCGGCAGCAGGATGTCCGCGGTGCCGTCCCCGTCGACGTCGCCGAGGGTGCTCGGCGGGTTCGGGTTCGAGGGGGCGTAGAAGGAGTAGGACGCCTGGCCGAGGTTGCCCGCGTCGTCCAGCACCTGGACCTTGAGGTCGTTGGAGCCCCAGTTCAGGACCTTGAGGTCGAGCGTCACGGTGCCGTCGGCGCCGGGCTTGACGGCGTTCGGCGAGTCGCAACCGCCCACACCGAGGTAGTCGAAGCCGTACCGGACGCAGGCGACACCGGAGGCCGTCCCACCGGCCGGAGCGGGGTCGGCCGTCCTGATGACGAACGTCCCCTTCTGTCCCGCGTACTTGGTGGCCTTGCCGCTCGCCGGGAAGTCGGTCGAGGAGACCGTGGCGGTCGGCGACGTGGTGTCCACCGAGAAGTGGCAGTCCGCCGACGGGGCGGAGACCTGCGTGCCCTGCAGGGCCCAGGCGTGCCAGGCGTAGCTGTGGCCGTCCAGCAGGCCGGGGACCTTGACGGAGGCCTGCTGGGCGTAGGCCTGGGCCTCACCGGTGTACACCGGGGCCTGGGCTCCCGTCGTCTCGTCCCAGACGCCGAACCGGGCACCGGCACCGGTGACCTTGGCCTTGAGCGTCGGGCCGGCCGCCGTCCGTCCGCTCCGGAGCGGAGCGGTCGTCGCGTCGCAGGCAATGGTCCGGTTCTCGCCGCCCTGTTCCGTCCCCAGGACGGCCGGGGCGGTGTCGTCGGCCACGGCCGCCGTCGGCACGGCGAGCAGGCCCGCGGCCACGGTCGCCGCGGCCACCCCGCCGAGCCTGCGCAGGTACGTGTGCGCCATCAGAAGTCCCCACCCCTTTGTCTGCAGATCTTTCGATACGTGCACGAGCGGTGGAGATCCTGCCAGTGGGGACTGACAGCGGCAACGGGGATTTTCAGTCGGTGGCCGGTGCGCGGCGGGTGGCGCGCAGGCCGCGGAGGCCGATGGTGCCGACGGCGACGCCGAGGACGAAGGAGGTGACGGCGAGGAGGAGGTGGATCCAGAAGAAGGCGGTGGGCTGGGAGTGGTCGCCGTTGGTGAACGCCTGACCGCCGGAGTCCTTCCACAGGTTCTTGACGAAGGTGGTCCAGATGATCATCGACCAGACGCCGAAGGCGGTCAGGAACCAGGAGGTGCGGCGGCTGAGCTTCATGGGTGGTCCTCGACGGGGGTGTGAAGGCGGTGTGCGTCCCCAGTATGCGCGGGCCGCCGATCGGCGTACGGCGGGCCCCTCCTGCGGAGGACGGGCCCGGCGCGGCGGACGCGGGGGGCCCGGAATGGGTACGGTCTGCTGGTGCCCACTCCCCGTCACACGTTCGCGCGCCTGTGCGCCGCGGTCACCGCGGCCCTCCCGGTCCTGCTCGTCGCCCCGGTGGCGGTCGCGGCCCCGCAGCAGCCGCCCCCGTCCGCGGTCGGTGGTGACCGGCTCGGGAGCCCGGGGGTCCAGTTCGCCCCGTTGCCGGGGGCCCCGGCGCTGCCGGGCGATCTCACCGGCCAGTCCTGGATAGTGTCCGACGCGGTGTCGGGCGAGGTGCTGGCGTCCTACAACCCGCACCTCAAACTGCCGCCGGCGAGCACGCTGAAGATCCTCTTCGCGGACACCGTGCTGCCGAAGTTCGACCGCAACGCGGTGCACAAGGTCGCCGACGAGGAGATCCAGGGGATCGGAGCCGGCAGCAGTCTGGTCGGCATCAAGGAGAACCTGGAGTACCGGGTCGAGGACCTGTGGCGCGGGGTGTTCCTGAGCTCGGGCAACGACGCCGTGCACGTCCTGTCGCACATGA
The DNA here is from genome assembly GCF_040651155.1 of Kitasatospora sp. NPDC048545. Classification (NCBI taxonomy): domain Bacteria; kingdom Bacillati; phylum Actinomycetota; class Actinomycetes; order Kitasatosporales; family Streptomycetaceae; genus Kitasatospora; species Kitasatospora sp. NPDC048545. The sequence goes on along the minus strand of NZ_JBEZIQ010000010.1, from coordinate 168,118 downwards.
ACGGCGGCGTCCAGCAGACTGTCGCCGAGATGCAGGCGCGCGCCGAGGCCCTGCAGGCGAGGGACACCCGGGTGGTCTCCCCGGACGGCTACGACATGGACGGCCAGGTCTCCTCGGCCTACGACCTGTCGCTGTTCGCCCGGGCCGGCCTGCGCAACGCGGACTTCCGGAGCTACTGCGCGACCCGGGACGCGATGTTCCCGGGCGCGGTCGACAAGAACACCGGTCAGCGCGGCAGCTTCGGGATCGCCAACACCGACCGGCTGCTGGGCAAGTACCCCGGGCTGATCGGGGTGAAGAACGGCACCACGACCAACGCCGGTTCGACGTTCGTCGGGGCCGCCGAGCGCGACGGGCGCACCCTGCTGGTGACGGTGATGCACCCGGCGAGCTACCAGAAGGTGTACGACGAGACGGCCGCCCTGCTCGACTGGGGCTTCGCCGCGGCGGGCAAGGTCCAGCCGGTCGGCAAGCTGGTCGACGAGCTCCCGGCGGCCGGGGCCGAGCCGACCGGCCAGGCCGGCGGCACGGCGGGCATGCCCGCGCCGCCGCCGCACCCCTCCCCGGCCGTCACCGGGCCGGCCGCGGCGCCCGCGCCCGCCGGGAACGACGGCTTCGGCCTCGTCGGCTGGTCGGTCGTCGTGCTGGCCGGGGCCGGGGCCGGGTACGGCGCACTGGTCCTGCGGCGGCGCCGCTCGGCGGGCTGACCGACCGCCCGACGGGTGGGCCCGGCCTCAGTCGCGGGGCCGGGCCTCGCCGTTCTCGGCGGCCTTCGCCGCGCTCCGCTCCGGGCCCGCCGCGGACTCCCGGGGCTCCGTCCCGGCCTCGTCCTCGGCCCGGGCCTCGGCCTGGTCGGCCGCCTCCAGCAGGGCCCGACCGTGCGCCCTGGTCCGTTCCCGGGCGGCCGCCGGGTCGGCCGTGGCGGTCCAGGCCACGCAGTACATCAGCAGCCGGCAGACGACGTTGATCCACAGCAGCAGCGCGACCGGTGTGGCGAACGCCCCGTACAGGCTCCGCCCGGCGACGGAGCCGAGGTAGGAGGCGAGCAGGACCTTCAGCATTTCGAAGCCGACCGCGCCGATCAGCGCGCCGACCAGGACGTCCCGGCGGCGCTGGCCGATGATCCCGGGGAAGGGCGCCAGCAGGTAGGCGAACAGCAGCATGTCGCACCCTATGGCGATCAGCACGCCGACCCCGGTGAGCAGGTAGCCGCTGCCGAGGCCGATCGCGTCGGCGATCCGCCCGGCCAGGGTCGTCCCGGCCGCGGAGGCGGCGAGCGACAGCAGCGACACCAGGCCGAGCCCGCCCAGCACCACGACGTCCCAGACCTTGCGCAGCACCGGGTTGCCCTCCTCGTCGGGCAGCTGCCACACGTCCCGGATCGAGGTGCGCATGGTGTCCACCCAGCCGAGGCCGGAGAGCAGCAGCAGCGCCCCGCTGACCAGTCCGACCGTGCCCGCGCTGGCCACCAGCGACGGCAGGTCCAGCGCGTCCGAGATGCCCGGCAGCTGTTCGGAGATGCGCTCCTGCAGGTCGTGCACCCGGCTGTCGCTGAGTGTCGCGACGGCGATCGCCAGGCCGACCGTGAGCAGCGGGAACAGGGCCAGGAAGCCGAAGAAGGTGACGGCTCCGGCCAGCCGGTTGCCGCGGGCGGCGGAGAAGTACTCGTACACCCGGTACGGGCGGCTGCGCAGCGCCCGGGTGACGAGCGGGCCGATGACCGGAAGGCGGGTCAGGAAGTCCACCCGACCGGTTATACCGGGCCGTCCCCCGAATGGCCGTCAGGCGCGGTACCCGGAGCGGAAGACCGGGGGCCCTACCGCTTGACGATCCGGCGGGCCTTCGCGAGGGCGCGGACGGCTTGGTAGGCGCCGTAGCGGCCGTGGCCGAGCAGTTCGGTGCGCATGCCGTCGACGCCGGCGGGCGGGCGGTAGCCGGCCGGGCGCAGTCGGGCGCAGTGCGCGGCGGCGCGGCGAAAGTACTCGCGCCGGTCGCCGGAGAGGACCCGGCCGGGCTTGGAGACCACGGTGTTGAGGTGGTGCAGCATCCGGCCGTAGACGACCGGGCGCCAGCGGTCGAGGTCGGGGCGGCGGTCGAGGAAGTCGAAGACCAGGTCGTACTGGGCGAAGACGTCGAAGTGCTTGCGGCTGGCGGTGGCCAGGATGTTGCCGCCCTCCTGGCGCTGGCGGTAGTGCACGCCGACCCGGTCGAGCAGGGTGATCCGGCCCGCGGCGAGCAGCGCCGGGTAGGTCCAGGGGGTGTCCTCGTAGTAGCCGGCCGGGAAGACCAGCCGCTGCTCGGTGACGAAGTCGCGGCGGTAGGCCTTGTTCCAGACGACCTGGAGCAGGTCGAGGAGGTCGGGGCGGGCGTCGAGGTCGAAGACGTCCGGGGAGGCGGCGCCGAAGACGTGCGCGGAGGCGGCCCGGGTGATCCGGCCGTCGGCGTAGGTGCGGGCGTAGTCGTAGACCAGGACGTCGGGGTCGCCGGTGGCGGCGAGCCGCTCGTCGATCGCCTTGAGCAGGCCGGGGGTGAGGGTGTCGTCGCTGTCGAGGAAGAGGACGTAGTCCCCGGTGGCGACGTCCAGGCCGGCGTTGCGGGCCCGGCCGAGGCCGACGTTCTCCGGCAGGTGCAGCACCCGGACCCGGGGGTCGGCGGCGGCCGCCTCGTCCAGCAGGGCGCCGCAGCCGTCCGGGGAGCGGTCGTCCACCGCGATCAGTTCGAGGTCCGGGCCGTCCTGGCCGAGGACCGAGTCGAGGCACTCGGTGAGGTAGTCCTGGACCTTGTACACGGGGACGATGAGGCTGAAGCGGGGCACGCGCCCCAGCGTAGTGGCCCCGGGGGCGGCCCCGGTCCCGGAGGTAGGATCGGGTCGCACGTACGCACCGTTCGAAATGCGGTCAGGCCCCCAGCGGGCTGCCTCGCTCCTTCCCAGAAAGGCCTGCGTAGCCGATGGCTCCCCGCCTCTCCATCGTCGTTCCGATCTACAACGTCGAGCGTTATCTCGTCGAGTGCCTCGACTCGATCGCGGCCCAGACCTTCACGGACTTCGAGTGCGTCATGGTCGACGACGGTTCGAAGGACGACAGCGCGGCGCTCGCCGAGGCGTACGCGGCCAAGGACTCGCGCTTCCGGCTGGTCCGCCAGGTGAACAAGGGCCTCGGCGCGGCCCGCAACACCGGGATCCGGCACATCGACCCGGACGCCGAGTTCCTGTGCTTCGTGGACAGCGACGACTCGATGCCGCCGAGCGCGTACGAGCTGATGATCAACACGCTGGACGAGACCGGCTCGGACTTCTGCACCGGCAACGTGCTGCGCTTCCGCGCCGTGGGCTACTACCAGTCGGGCGGCCACGTGAAGCCGTTCAAGGAGACCAGGCTCAAGACCCACATCACCGAGATCCCGGCGCTGGTCACCGACCGCACCGCGTGGAACAAGGTGTACCGCCGGTCCTTCTTCGACGCGGCCGACCTGCTCTACCCCGAGGGCATCCTGTACGAGGACGCGCCGGTCAGCGTGCCGCACCACTACCTGGCCACGAGCGTGGACGTGCTCTCCGAGCCGATCTACCACTGGCGCGAGCGCGAGGTCGGCGAGATGTCGATCACGCAGATGCGCACCAACCCGAAGGGCCTGATCGACCGCGTCGCCTCGGTCGAGCTGGTCCGCGGCTGGCTGAAGAAGCAGACCGAGCCGCGCTTCGCCCAGTACCTGCGCTCCTACGACGAGAACACCCTCGTCGAGGAGATCCCGATGTTCTTCTGGTCCGTCGTGGACGGCGACAAGGAGTACCGGGCCGCCTACGTCCAGCACGTCAGCCGGCTGCTCCGGTCGATCGGCCCCGAGCAGGTCCGCAAGCTGCGCGCGCCGCTGCGGCTGAAGTACCACCTGACCCTGGCGGGCCGGGTGGACGAGCTGGTCGACCAGATCAAGTACGAGGGCGAGAGCGGCGGCGGTGTCCAGGCCCGCGGTCTGCTGCGCCCGTACGCCGACTACCCGTTCCTGCGCGGCGGGCGCAAGAGCGTGCCGGCCGGCGTGCTCAAGCTGGACAACTCGCTGGTCATGCGCAGCCGGCTGTACGAGAGCGCCTGGGTGGGCGGCAAGCTGCAGCTGACCGGGCACGCGTACCCGGAGCAGCTGGGCGCGGCCAACAAGCACGACATGGTCCGCACGCTGGTGCTGCGCGAGACCAAGGGCCGCCGGGTGATCGCGGTTCCGATGAAGACCACGTACAGCCCCGAGGCCACGGCCAGCTGCAACCACGACCTGTACAGCTGCGACTGGTCCGGCTTCACCGTCTCGCTCGACCCGAAGAAGCTCAAGCACCGCGGTCAGTGGAAGGACGGGCACTGGCGCTTCCTGGTGGCCGGCGCGGGCAAGGGCGGGGTGTACAAGGGCCGGATCTCGGCCGGCTGGAGCGACACCGCGCAGTACGTCCCGTCGCACTGGGTCGAGCCGGACGTGCGGATCGTGCCGTGGGTCCGCGACAACTTCGTCTACCTGCGGGTGGAGACGGTCAAGGCCCGGGTGACCGGCCTGGCCGCGCACGCCGGCCGGGTGGAGGTCTCGGGCGCGGCCCGCTCCGGCGCGAGCTTCGCCGGGGCCCGGCTGCAGCTCACCCACGCCGAGTCGGACCGCGAGGTCACCGTCCCGGTGGAGCTGGGTGCGCCGGTCGGCTCGCTGCAGCCCTTCACCGCCTCCTTCGCGGTCGACGAGCTGACCGCCGTCCGCGAGGCCTGGTCCGAGCTGGACCCGGTGGCCGCCGAGCGCGCCCGCGACCGCTGGGACACCGCGCTGCTGCTGGCCGACGGCAGCGTCGTCCCGGTGGCCTGGGACGAGCGCAACGCGCCCGAGCAGCTGCACCTGCCGCTGAACCCGCAGGCCCCGGCCGGCCTGCGCCGGGCGCTCTACTCCAAGCCCTCCCCCGGCGGCTACCTGCAGTTCTCCGACCAGCTGCTGCAGCCGCTGGTGGACGAGGTGTCGGCGCGCGGCGCCGACGGCTTCCTGCTCAGCGGCTCGTTCCCGCTGCCCGGCGCGCACCTCTGGGAGCTGGTGGTCCGTCACCACTGGCGCGAGGAGGAGCACGTCTACCCGGTGGAGATCTCGGACGGCCGGTTCCGCACCGCGCTGCCCGCCGTGCCGACGGCCTCCTTCGCCGGCCGGGTGCCGTTCGCCAAGGGCACCTGGGACGTCTACTTCCGCCAGGTCGGCGCGCCGGTCGAGAAGCTGTCCGACGCCTCCGCGCAGGTCACCCCGGGCTGCTTCGACGCGCTGCCGCTGGAGGTGGAGTCCCGCGGCAAGCGCATCGTGCTGGAGCGCCGCTACCACGACGGCCTGTCGCTGGAGTCGCACGCGGCGCTGCTGCCCGAGGAGCGCTCCGGCTACCGCCAGCGCCAGCTGCGCAGCGTCGACTACCCGGCCGCCCGCCGCCTGCCGGTGCGCGACACGGTGCTGTACAACGCCGGCAACGGCAGCATGTACGCCGACTCGCCGCGGGCCGTCCACGAGGAGCTGGTCCGCCGCGGCCTGTCCCTGGAGCACCTGTGGGGCAGCGACGACATGCAGGTCGAGCTGCCGCAGAGCGCGACGGCGGTCCGGCTCTGGAGCCCGGAGTGGTTCGAGGCGCTGGCCACCGCCAAGTACATCGTGACCAGCACCCACCTGCCCGACTTCTTCGTCCGCCGTCCCGGCCAGGTGGTGGTGCAGACCTGGCGCGGCAGCCCGCTGAAGCAGGTCGGCTTCGACTTCGAGAAGGTCTGGTTCACCGACTCCAACTACCTCAAGGGCCTGGCCCGGGAGGTCCCGAACTGGAGCCTGCTGGTGGCCGGCAACAGCTGGTCGGCCCCGGTGCTGCGGCGCGCCTTCGACTTCAAGGGCGAGATCCTGGAGAGCGGTTCGCCCCGCAACGACCTGCTGTTCGCGGCCGACCGGGAGAAGACCGCCGAGCGGGTCCGGGAGCGGCTCGGCCTGCCCGAGGGCAAGAAGGTCGTGCTCTACGCGCCGACCTGGCGTGAGGACCGGCGCCGGCCGCAGGGCGGCTACCAGATCGACCTGCGGATCGACACCGCGGCGGCCAAGGCCGCGCTCGGCGACGACCAGGTGCTGCTGGTGCGTCGGCACACCATGATGTGCGGCCAGATCCCGGGCGCCGGCAACGGCTACATCTGGGACGTCGGCAGCTACCCCGACATGGCTGAGCTGCTGCTGATCGCCGACGTGCTGGTGACCGACTACTCGTCGAGCGCGTTCGACTTCGCGTCGACGGGCAAGCCGATGCTCTTCTTCACCCACGACCTGGAGCACTACCGCGACAACCTGCGCGGTTTCAGCCTGGACTTCGAGGCGGAGGTGCCCGGCCCGCTGCTGGCCACCTCCGAGGAGCTGGTCAGCGCGCTCGGCCGGGTGGACGAGGTCGCGGCCGAGTACGCGGACAAGGCCGCCGCGTTCCGCGAGAAGTACTGCGACCTGGACGACGGCAAGGCGGCGGCCCGGGTGGTCGACGCGATGCTCCGCACGGAGTAACCGCCGCGAACGGCCCGGGAGGCGCCCGACACCACCGGTGTCGGGCGCCTTCGCCTTTCCGGGCGCCCCGGGACGGAAATTCTCGAACACCAGAACAATTTCCGAACCGGCGTTCCGGAAAATGAATTCCCAGGCGAATTCGAAAAAGCGTGCAGTTGACCCCGGCGGTAATTTCTGGATGGGATGTGAATTTCCATTCCGAAGGGCTCCTGTCGCCATGCCTGTGCTCACACGGTTCGTCCTGCCGCACGCCGCCCCCCGGGTGCCCGCGCGCCTCCCCGCGGCGGACCTGGACGTGGTGTTCGGACTGCTGCGCGCCCGCTGGCACGGCCGCGGCCTGGAGCTCACCGGCTTCGCCCGCCCGCAGGGCCTGGACACCGGCCGCCCCGGCTCCGCCTGGACCTGGCTGACGCTGCGCCACGAGGACGACGCCGAACCCCCGCTGCACCTGCGCTCCAGACCCCGCAGGATGCCCGAGGTCACCGACGACAGCGCCCAGCCCGAGCACAACCACGACTGGTCCGGCTTCACCGTGCTGCTGCGACCGAGCCGGCTGCGCCGCGACGGCCGGTGGCTGCTCGGCGACTGGCGGATCGAGACCACCCTCTTCACCCGCCCCCGCGCCACCCGGCTGCGCCGCCAGTACGGCTCCCTCGCCCCGCACTGGTGCGGCTCCGGCGAGTACCCGCCGACCCGCTGGGTGGACCACGACGTCCGCCTCCAGCCGTACTTCGAGGACGGCCGGCTGCGGCTGCGGCTGGAACGCCCGGCCGTCCGGGTCACCCGGGCCGCCCGCACCCCGGCCGGCCTCGACCTGAGCGGCGTCGCCGACCGCTGCCCCGCCGGCACCGTCCTGCGGCTGTGCCATCGGCAGAGCGACGCCGTGGTCGAGCGGCCCCTCACCCGTGGCGGTGACACCTTCACCACCCACCTGCCGTACCCGCCGTTCACCGCCGACGGCCGCGGCGGCGGCGGACTGGAGCACTGGGACGCCGTACTGCTGCGCCCCGACGGCGGCACCGAGCGGCTCTGCCTCGACGAGCGCGCCGGCCCGGTGGCCGGCCAGCACCCGCTGCCCGGCGCGCCGGGCCGGGTGCTCTACCTCAAGCACCTCGCCGACGGCCGCCTCCAGTTCTGCGTCCAGCCCGCGGCCGGCCTGGTCGACCGGATCGCGGTGCGGCCCGACGGCTTCGAGCTGTCCGGCCACTGCCCGGCCCCGGCCGCGGACCGGCTGGAGCTGGTGCTGCGGCATTCCGGCACCGCGAGCGAGGTCCGCACCCCGGTCGAGACCGGCCCGGACGGCCGCTTCCTGGCCCGGGTGCCCGCCACCCGCACCGGCTCGGACGGCACCGCGCTGCCACTGCGCAAGGGCATCTGGGAGGCCGCGCTGGAACCGGCCGACGGCCCGGGCCCGGTCCGCCCGCTGCTCGCCGCCCCCGCCGCGCTGCCCGTCGTCCCCGCCACCGTCCCCGCCGCGGCCACGGCCGGCGGCAAACGGATCCTGCTGCAGCGCCGCTGGCACGACACCCTGCTGGTCGACTCCACCCCCGTGCTCGACGCCGCCGAGCGCAGCGCCTGGACGCAGGGCCGCCAGCGCGCCGAGCGCTACCCGGCCGCCCGCCGCGAACCGCTGCGCGAGGCGGTGCTCTACGACGTGTTCGGCGGCCGGGGCTACGCCGACTCCCCGCGCGCGGTGCACGCCGAACTCGTCCGCCGGGGCGCGCGGTTGGAGCACCTGTGGGTGGTCGACGACGCCCAGGCCGACGTGCCGTCCGGGGTCGCCCCGGTGCGGATCTGGAGCCCGGAGTGGTACCGGGCGCTCGCCACCTGCCGGTACCTCGTCGGCAACACGCACTTCCCGGACTTCCTGGAACGCCGCCCCGGCCAGGTCGTCGTGCAGACCTGGCACGGCTCGCTGCTGAAGCGGATCGCCCATGACGTCGAGAACCCCTGGCTGGCCGACCACGGCTACCTGGAGGCCCTCGACCGGGAGACCCCGCAGTGGAGCCTGCTGCTCTCCCCCAGCCCCTTCGCCACCCCGATCCTGCGGCGCGCCTTCCGCTACGCCGGCGAGGTGATGGAGTCCGGCTACCCGCGCAACGACGTGCTCGCCCGGCCCGACGCGCGGACCGCCGCGGCCGTGCGCCGCCGGCTCGGCGTCCCCGACGGCAAGCGGATCGTGCTGTACGCGCCGACCTGGCGCGAGGACCAGCGGCGCGACGACGGCGACGGGTTCCGGCTCGACCTGCGGCTGGACCTCGACCACGCCCGGCGGCTGCTCGGCCGGGACCACGTGCTGCTGGTCCGCCCGCACGCGCACGTGCGCGAGCCCCTGCCGGGCACCGGCGACGGCTTCCGGTACGACTGCGGCGACTACCCCGACCCGCAGGAACTGCTGCTGGTCGCGGACGTGCTGGTGACCGACTACTCGTCGATCATGTTCGACTTCGCGATCACCGGCCGCCCGATGTACTTCTTCACCTACGACCTGGAGCACTACCGCGACACCCTGCGCGGCTTCTACTTCGACTTCGAGCCGAACGCCCCGGGCCCGCTGGTGCCGACCTCCACCGGGCTGCTCCGGGCGTTGCGCGAACTCGCCGACAGCGGAGCCGCGTTGCCGCCCGGCTATGCCGAACGCTACCGGCGCTTCCGGGCCGCGCACTGCGCGCTGGACGACGGCGGCGCGGCCCGCCGGGTGGTCGACCGGATGCTCGGACCGGATCGACCGGGTCGACCGGGTCGAGGGGCGGGGGTCCGGCGGGCGGGCCGGACGGCGGGGGCCTGAGGGCCGGGCAGTGGCCCCGGCTTCAGGAGAAGGAGTAGCTCCGCCAGGGCCGCCAGACCTCGTCCGCGTCGAACCGGGAGAGGCCGAAGCCCGGCACCGCGAAGGCGGCCCGGAAGCCGCGCGCCTGCTCGTACGCCTGGTCCAGCACGTCCTCCGGCAGGCCGTGGGCGACCGTCACGTGCGGGTGGTACGGGAAGGCCAGCTCGCGGGCCAGCGGGCCGGACCGGACGTCCGCCTCCAGCAGCCGGCACTCCTGCGCGCCCTCCTCGACCCGGACGTACACCACCGGGGAGACCGGGCGGAAGGTCCCGCTGCCGCGCAGCAGCATCCGGAACGGCCGGTGCGCGGCCGCGACCGCCGCCAGGTGCTCCTCGATCTTCGGCAGCGCCTCGGCCGGCACCTCGGTCGGCGGTAGCAGGGTGACGTGCGTCGGTATCGACCGGGCCAGCGGATCGCCGAGCCCGGCCCGGGTGTCCTGGATCGCCGTGCCGTGCGGATCCGGGACGCTCACGGACACGCCGATGGTGACGACCTCCGGGAGGTCGCCGCCACCGGGCAGGCGTGTGAGGGGAGTCACCGCTTGGCGGCCGGCAGGAAGCCGATCCGGTCGTACACCGTCTCCAGCGTCACCGAGGCCACCTCGCGGGCCTTCTCGGCGCCGATCGCCAGCACCCGGTCCAGCTCGGCCGGGTCGTCCAGGAAGGTACGGGTGCGCTCCTGGAAGGGGGTGACCCACTCGGTGAACAGCTCGGCCAGCTCGGTCTTCAGGGCGCCGTACATCTTGCCCTCGAAGTGCGCGACCAGCTGCTCGACCGACTGGCCGCTGAGCGCGGAGTGGACGCGCAGCAGGTTGGAGACGCCCGGCTTCTCCTCCTCGTCGTAGGACACGACGGTGCCGGTGTCGGTGACGGCGCTCTTGAACTTCTTGGCGCTGACCTTCGGGTCGTCCAGCAGGCTCACCAGGCCCTTGGGCGAGGAGGCCGACTTGCTCATCTTGACGGCCGGGTCCTGGAGGTCCTGAATCTTCGCCGTCTCCTTGAGGATGTACGGCTTCGGCACGGTGAAGGTCGGGCTGTAGCGGGTGTTGAAGCGCTCGGCGATGTCGCGGGTGATCTCGACGTGCTGGCGCTGGTCCTCGCCGACCGGGACGGCGTCCGCCTGGTAGAGCAGGATGTCCGCGATCTGGAGGATCGGGTAGGTGAACAGGCCGACCGTGGTGCTCTCGGAGCCGTACCGGGAGGACTTGTCCTTGAACTGGGTCATCCGGGAGGCCTCGCCGAAGCCGGTGAGGCAGTTCATCACCCAGGCCAGCTGTGCGTGTTCGGGCACGTGCGACTGGACGAAGAGCGTGCAGTGGTCCGGGTCCAGGCCCGCGCCGAGCAGCTGGGCGGTGGAGACCCGGGTGTTCTCGCGCAGCGTCGCCGGGTCCTGCGGCACCGTGATCGCGTGCAGGTCGACGACCATGTAGAAGGCGTCGTTCTCCTTCTGCAGGTCGACCCACTGGCGCACGGCGCCCAGGTAGTTGCCGAGGTGGAACGAGCCGGAGGTGGGCTGGATGCCGGAGAGCACCCGGGGACGGTCCTTGGCCGGACCGGTGACCGCTGCGTTGACCATGCGGGCCATTGTTCCAGTTCCACCGGTCGCTCAGGAAACGTCCGTCCCCGGAGGTTCGGCCAGTGTGACGGCACTCACCCTCACCCGGGCGATCCGCCGGCCCTCCACCTTGGCCACCGTCAGCAGCACCTCGCCGTCGCCCTCCAGCCGGACGCGCGCCTGGTCGCCGTCCCTGGGGAGCCGGCCGAGCGAGGCGACCAGGCAGCCCGCCACCGTCTCGTAGGGGCCCTCCGGCAGGGTGACCCCGGTCTCCTCGGCGAAGTCGCCGAGGTTGAGCAGACCGTCCAGTTCCATGCCGCCGCCGGCCAGCCTGCGGGTGGGCGCGGCCTCCGGCCGGTCGTACTCGTCGCGGATCTCGCCGATCACCTCCTCGACCAGGTCCTCCAGGGTGACGATCCCGGCGGTGCCGCCGTACTCGTCCACCACGATGGCCAGGTGGTGGCCCTCGCGGCGCATCTCGCCCATCGCCTCCAGCACCCGTTTGGTGCCGGGCAGCAGCTTGACCGGGCGGGCGAGGTCGCGGACCTTCACGGCCTGTTCGCCGCGGGCGCCGTACAGGTCGCGGACGTGGACGAAGCCGACCACCGCGTCGGCGCTGCCCTCGACCACCGGGTAGCGCGAGTGCGGCGAGGTGTCGGCCTGGTGCCGTACGGCGGCCAGCGGACGCTCGGCGTCCAGGAAGGTCACCTCGGTGCGCGGGACCATCACCTCGCGCAGCTGGCGCTCCCCCGCGGCGAACACGTCGGCGATCAGGGCCCGTTCGTCGCTGCCGAGTTCGGTGTTGGCGGCGACCAGGCCGCGCAGTTCCTCGGAGCTCATCGAGCCGCGCCCGGCCGCCGGGTCGCCGCCGAGCAGGCGGACCATCAGGTTGGTGGAGTGGCCGAGCAGCCAGATCGCCGGGCGCAGCACGACCGACATCACGTCCACCACCGGGGCGGCGATCACCGCGATGGACTCGGCCCGCTGCAGGCCGATCCGCTTGGGGGTCAGCTCACCCAGCACCAGCGAGGCGTAGCTGATCACCAGGGTGAGGCCGACCAGGGCGACCGCGTCGGCCACGCCCTCGCTCAGGCCCGCCCGGACGAACAGCGGGGCGACCTTGCCGGCCAGGGTGTCCGCGCCGAAGGCGGCGGACAGGAAGCCCATGCAGGTCACCCCGACCTGGACGGCGGCCAGGAACCGGTTGGGGTCGGCGGCCAGGTGCGCGGCCCGGGCCGAGCGCCGCGTGCCGAGCGCCTCCAGCGTCCGGATCTGGCCCTCGCGCAGCGAGATCAGCGAGATCTCGGCGACGTTGAACAGGCCGCCCAGCAGGATGAAGACGAGGACGAGCGCGGCGTCCCCGAGGGTTTCGTTCACAGCGGGCCAGTGTAGGACGGCCGGTGTGGGCGGGGGCCGACTCCGCGCTCGCGTCGTCCCGCGGACGGGAGTACCCGGGCGGCGGTTCGTGTACGGCCGTTCGCGCACGGCGGGCGGTCCGGCGGCGGGATCGGGGCGGCGGCGGGATCGGGGCGGGATCGGGCGGGCGCTCCGGTGCCGGGGCCGGACACGGCGGCGGCCCGCCGCTTCCGAGGGGGAAGTCGGCGGGCCGCCGGTGGAACCGTGCGGGGCGGGCTCAGATGAGGCCCAGCTCCTGGACCGCGTCGCGCTCCTCGGTCAGCTCCTTGACCGAGGCGTCGATGCGGGCGCGCGAGAAGTCGGAGATCTCCAGGCCCTGGACGATCTCGAACTTGCCGTCCTTGGTGGTGACCGGGAAGGAGGAGATCAGGCCGGCCGGGACGCCGTAGGAGCCGTCGGAGACGACACCCATGGAGGTCCAGTCGCCCTCGGCGGTGCCGTTGACCCAGGTGTGGACGTGGTCGATGGCGGCGTTGGCGGCCGAGGCGGCCGAGGAGGCGCCGCGGGCGTCGATGATGGCGGCGCCGCGCTTGGCGACGGTCGGGATGAAGGTCTTCTCCAGCCACTCCAGGTCGCTGCCGACGGCCTCGAAGGCCGGCTTGCCGGCGATCTCGGCCTGGAAGACGTCCGGGTACTGGGTCGCGGAGTGGTTGCCCCAGATGGTGACGCGCTTGATGTCCGAGACCACGGCGCCGGTCTTGGCGGACAGCTGACCGACAGCGCGGTTGTGGTCCAGGCGGGTCATCGCGGTGAAGCGCTCGGCCGGGACGTCCGGGGCGTTGCGCTGGGCGATCAGGGCGTTGGTGTTGGCCGGGTTGCCGACGACCAGGACCTTGATGTCGTCCGCGGCGTGGGCGTTGATGGCCTTGCCCTGCGGGCCGAAGATGCCGCCGTTGGCCTGCAGCAGGTCGCCGCGCTCCATGCCGGCGGTGCGCGGGCGGGCGCCGACCAGCAGGGCGACGTTGGCGCCGTCGAAGGCCTCGTTCGGCTGGTCGGTGATGGTGATGTCACGCAGCAGCGGGAAGGCGCAGTCGACGAGCTCCATGGCGGTGCCCTCGGCGGCCTTGAGGCCCTGCGGGATCTCCAGGAGGCGCAGGTTCACCGGCACGTCGGCACCGAGCAGGTGGCCCGAGGCGATGCGGAAGAGCAGCGCGTAGCCGATCTGGCCGGCCGCTCCGGTGATGGTGACGTTGACGGGGGTGCGAGTCATTTCTACCTTCTCCAGCAAATCGCCAGGTGCCCCAGGCACACCGGCGCACTGGAGCCGAGGATGTTCTCTCGACATCGAGAGACCGGCGTCAGGTTATCGCAAAGGGAAGCGTACGCCGCGTGTGCGGGCGTGGCTGATGCGTCACAGGAACACCGCGGCCCCCGCCCGGCACCCGGGATCCGGGGGCGGGGCGGGGGCCGTTCGACGGCGCGCGGGCCGGTCAGTGCTTGGGCCGGCCCATCAGCTGCCCGATGTTGTCGAGCAGCGGGATCTGCAGCCACGGGTTCGGCTGCGCGACCAGGGTCAGCAACACGATCGAGGCACCCAGGAAAGTCAGCACGATCACGTCGGTGAAGCGGCTGCGCACCGCCAGCATCCCGACCTCGGGCAGCACCAGGCGCAGCGCCGCGCCGAGCAGCACGCCGCAGCCGAGGATCAGCAGCCCGTACTTGAATCCGTCCTTGAAGTCGGCGAACCAGGTGACCGCGAGGCCGGCCCCGACCACCAGGAGGACCAGCGTTATCGGCCACTGCCGGACCGGCAGGGCGTGCTCGCGCCCGAGGGCCGCGGCCGAGCCCTCGGGCGGCAGGGTGCCGGTGGTCTTGACCGGCCTGCTCCGGGTCCGCGCCGGTCGCGGTTCAGTCATGCTCGCCGTCCCTGGGGTGTCAGATGCCGGCGCGGCGCTCGGCCGCCTCGACGATGTTGTTGAGCAGCATCGCGCGGGTCATCGGGCCCACGCCGCCGGGGTTCGGGGAGATCCAGCCGGCCACCTCGGCCACGCCCGGGTGGACGTCACCGACGATCTTGCCCTCGCTGCGGCTGACGCCCACGTCCAGCACCGCCGCGCCCGGCTTGACGTCCTCCGGCTTGACCAGGTGCGGCACGCCGGCGGCGGCCACGATGATGTCGGCCTTGCGCAGGTGGGCGCTCAGGTCCCGGGTGCCGGTGTGGCACAGGGTGACCGTGGCGTTCTCGCTGCGGCGGGTCAGCAGCAGGCCGATCGAGCGGCCGACGGTGATGCCGCGGCCGACCACGACCACCTCGGCACCGTTGATCTCGACGTCGTGGCGGCGCAGCAGCTCGACGATGCCCAGCGGGGTGCACGGCAGCGGGCCGTCGATGCCCAGGGCGAGCCGGCCGAGCGAGGTCGGGTGCAGGCCGTCCGCGTCCTTGTCCGGGTCCATGAGCTCCAGGACCGGGTTCTGGTCCAGGCCCTTGGGCAGCGGCAGCTGGACGATGTAGCCGGTGCAGGTCGGGTCGGCGTTGAGCTCGCGGACGACGTTCTCGACGTCCTCCTGGCTCGCCGTCGCGGGCAGCTCGCGCTGGATCGAGGCGATGCCGACCTCGGCGCAGTCCTTGTGCTTCCCGTTCACGTACCAGCGGCTGCCCGGGTCGTCGCCGACCAGGACGGTGCCGAGGCCGGGCGTGACGCCCTTCGCCTTGAGGGCCGCCACGCGGGCGGCGAGTTCGGACTTGATCGCGGCGGCGGTGGCCTTGCCATCGAGAATCTGGGCAGTCATGACCCCATTCTCCCGGATCCCGGCCGGTCGCCGTACCACGGTCGGGCCGGGCCCGCGTCCGGACCCTGCACAAGCCCGCGCAGGACCGGCGCCGGACCGGCACAGGACCCTCGGCGGGGCCCGTCGAGGACCCGCCCGGGGGCCCGGCGCGGGACGTCCGGACGGCACGCCGCCGGCGTCTGCGGCGGGCCCGCCCCGCGCGACCGGGCGGGTACGGAACGTCCGTACCGCATTGCGGTTGCGCCACAGTCTTGACCCGGTGCCGGAACCGGCTGGACAGGGCCCCGTCGTCCGGATGACGATATGCCCGCATCCCCTGCCGCGACCAGGCCCGGTGACGGGCCGACGGACACCGCGGCGGGGCGTATCCGGGGGAAAGAGCCAGTGATCCGACCACAGCAGACCGAGCAGCCCGACCGCCGCCGCGCCGCCGCCGCGCCGCGCCCGTCCAGGCCCGCGCTCGCCCGTTCACCACACTGCTGAGCCGGTCACGCCCGTCACCGCCGCCGGGTTGTCACTGCGCCCCGCCACCGTCCCGTGCCGTCGACGACCCGACTCGCGACCGCAACCGGGGCCTCCGCCGTCCCGTCCCCGCGTCCCCGTAACTGCCCGGAGGCATCGATGAGTTACCCGCCCGACCCGAACAACCCGTACGGCCAGCCGCCCGCCTCGCCGGGCTACGGCTACCCGCAGCAGGCCCCGCCGGCCCCGGGCTACGGCTACCCGCAGGCGGCCGCCCCGGCTTACGGCTACCCGCCGGTGGCCCCGCCGCAGTCCATGCCCGGCCTGGTGGTCACCGCCCGGGTCCTGATGTTCGTCGTGGGCGGTGTGCAGGTCCTCCTCACCGGGTTCCTGCTGATCGTGGCCGCGGGCGCCAAGACCGTCGCCAACCAGCACAGCACCAGCAGCGACACCGCGATCTTCGGCAACGCGGCGGCGGGCGTCCTGCTGATCCTCGGGATCCTGTACCTGCTCGCCTCGGTGCTCTCGATCACGCTCGGGGTGAAGTTCGGCAAGGGCGGCCCGGCCACCCGGATCACCACCATCGTGTACGGCTCGGTGGCCCTGCTGCTCGGTGTGCTCGTGCTGATCAGCGCGATCACCGGGAGCACCAACGCCCAGGCCCAGGCCGCGGGCTCCGGGTTCGGCGCGGTCATCGGCGTGCTGTGGATCGCGATCTGCATCCTCTGGATCGTCGCCATGAGCACCCGGGACGGCGTCAACTGGTTCAACCGGCCGCGCTACTGACCGGCCCGCACGACGCGACGGAGCGGCCCGGCCCCCCTCGGAGGGGGCCGGGCCGCTCTGTCATTGCGTCACACCGTCGGCGGGCTCAGTGGAAGAAGTGCCGCGCACCGGTGAAGTACATGGTCACGCCGGCCTCGGCAGCCGCCGCGACGACCTCCTCGTCACGGATCGAACCGCCGGGCTGGACGATGGCCTTGACGCCGGCCGCGATCAGGATCGCCGGACCGTCCGCGAACGGGAAGAAGGCGTCCGAAGCCGCGTACGCGCCCGAGGCCCGCTCGCCGGCCCGCTCCACCGCGAGCTTGCAGGAGTCGACCCGGTTGACCTGGCCCATGCCGACGCCGACCGAGGCGCCACCCTTGGCCAGCAGGATCGCGTTGGACTTGACGGCCCGGCAGGCCCGCCAGGCGAAGGCCAGCTCGGCCAGTTCGTCGGCGGAGAGCGCCGCACCGGTGGCGAGCGTCCAGTTCGCCGGGTCGTCGCCCTCGGCGTGCACCCGGTCGGCGTCCTGCAGCAGCACGCCGCCGGAGATCGGGCGCACCTCCTGGCGGTTGGCCGGGGCCTCGGGGGCGAGCAGCACCCGCAGGTTCTTCTTGCGGGTCAGCACCTCCAGGGCGCCGTCCTCGTAGCCGGGGGCCACCACGACCTCGGTGAAGATCGGGGCGATCTGCTCGGCCATCTCGACGGTGACCGGGCGGTTGACCGCGATCACACCGCCGTACGCGGAGACCGGGTCGCACTCGTGCGCCTTGCGGTGCGCCTCGGCGACGTCGGCGCCGGTCGCGATGCCGCACGGGTTGGCGTGCTTGATGATCGCCACGGCCGGCTCGGCGTGGTCGTAGGCGGCGCGGCGGGCGGCGTCGGTGTCGACGTAGTTGTTGTACGACATCTCCTTGCCGTGCAGCTGCTGCGCGCCGGCCAGGCCGCCGGTGCCGTCGCTGTACAGCGCGGCGCCCTGGTGCGGGTTCTCGCCGTAGCGCAGCACGTTCTGCCGCTCCCAGGTCGAGCCCAGGAAGGCGGGGAAGCTCTCGTCGCTCGGCGCGTAGCCGGCCTCGAACCAGGAGGCGACGGCCACGTCGTAGGCGGCGGTGTGGGCGAACGCGGCACCGGCCAGGCGCTTGCGGGTCGCCAGGTCGAAGCCACCGTCCTGAACGGCCTTCAGCACGTCGCCGTAGCGGGCCGGGTCGACCACGACGGCCACCGAGGGGTGGTTCTTGGCGGCGGCTCGGACCATGCTCGGACCGCCGATGTCGATCTGCTCGACGCACTCGTCGGGGGTGGCGCCGGAGGCGACGGTGGCCTTGAACGGGTAGAGGTTCACCACGACCAGGTCGAAGGGCTCGACGCCCAGCTCGGCCAGCTGCGCCCGGTGCGACTCCAGCCGCAGGTCGGCCAGCACGCCGGCGTGCACGCGGGGGTGCAGCGTCTTCACGCGCCCGTCCAGGCACTCCGGGAAGCCGGTCAGCTCGGAGACCTCTGTCACCGGGACGCCGGCGGCGGCGATCCGGCCGGCGGTCGAGCCGGTGGAGACGATGGCGACCCCGGCGGCGTGCAGGCCCTGGGCCAGCTCCTCCAGACCGGTCTTGTCGTACACGCTGATCAGCGCGCGACGGATCGGACGGATGTTCTCCGAAACGGGGGGCGTGGTGGAGCTGGCACTCATGCCGGAATCCATACCTTTCGGTCCTCGATGCGGTGACCTTCGCGGGCCAGCCGGCCCACGACGTCGACGAGCAGCTTGCGCTCGACAGTCTTGATGCGCTCGTGCAGCGCGTCGCCGCCATCGGCGTGGTCGGCGTCGACGACCTCGACGACGCCCTGCGCGATGATCGGCCCGGTGTCCACCCCGGCGTCGACCAGGTGGACGGTGCAGCCGGTGACCTTCACGCCGTACGCGAGCGCGTCGGTGACGCCGTGGGCGCCGGGGAAGGCGGGCAGCAGTGCGGGGTGGGTGTTGACGGTCCGCCCGGCGAAGGCGGCGACGAACTCGGGGCCGAGGATCTTCATGAAGCCGGCCGTGACGACCAGGTCCGGCTCGTACTCGGCGACGGAGGCGGTCAGCGCGCGGTCCCAGGCGGCACGGTCGGGGAAGTCCTTCACCCGGTGCACGAAGGTCGGCAGGCCCGCCTTCCCGGCGCGCTCCAGACCGGCGATCCCGTCCCGGTCCGCACCGACGGCGATGACCTCGGCGCCGTACGCCGGGTCCGCGACCGCGTCGAGCAGCGCCTGCAGGTTGGTGCCGGAGCCGGAGACCAGCACCACCAGGCGGGCCGGTCCGGGCGTGCGGGGCGGGAAGTGCTGGGCGGGGGCGGCGGCCACTGCGCGATTCTCCGTAGGTCGGGCGCCGTGCGCTGGTACGTCCACCGGCGGTGGGGCCACTACGAACGGCAGGTCGAGCGAGGGGGAACACCGGGAGAACCTGCCGCGACGCGGGCCCCGGGAACCGATGTGAGCTGCTGACCGTCACCACGATAACGGCTGGTCGGACGGCCTCCGAACCCTCCCGACGGCGCTACGCGCGTAGTTGAGACGGGGATCTCCTCGGGCCCGCAGCACCGGAGTTGCCCTCGGCCGGACCGACCCGGCCGGGCCCGGAACCCGGGCCGCCGGTGGGCCGACGAACGGCTGCGGGATCATTGGGTGGCGCGGGAGACCGCGCCGACCGCGAGACCGCGACGACCGCGGGACCCACGGACCGGCTCCGACCCGGCCCGCCGGGTCCCGACCGAGCTCCGACCGACAAGGATTGGCTGAACCCATGAGCAGCGGCGACGAGACCGACGAGCGCAACCCCTTCGCGCCGCCGCCGGCGGACGCCCCGGACCAGCCGTGGCAGCCGCGCAGCCCCTGGACCGGCGAGGGCCCGGACGGCACCGGCGGCCAGGGCGACGGCCGCCCGCAGCTCCCGCCGCCGTGGGGTCAGGGCGACGGCCGACCCGGCCCGCGGCCCCCGGCCCCGCAGCCGCCCCGGCTCGACCCGGCCGACCCGGCCCACCGCCGGGCCCGCAACGCCGCGCTGGCCGGACCGTTCGCGCTGGTCTGCCTGTTCGCGGGCTTCCACTGGATCGCCCTGCTGATCGGGGTGCTCGGCATCGTCTGGGGGATCGGCGCCCTGCGGAGCCCGAAGGGCGCCCCGGCCGGCGCTCCGTCGGGTGCCACCGGTGCCGCGGGTGCAGTCGGCGCCCCGGGCGCCGTCGGTCCGGTCCCCCGGGGAGCGGCGCCGAACCCGCTCACCCCGGCCGCCCTCGCCGGGATCCTCACCGGCGCGATGACCGTCGTGGTCGCCACCTCGGTGATCGGCCTCAACTACCACTACCGCGACTACGTCACCTGCGTCCGGGACTCGCTCACCACCGCCGGCGTCCAGGGCTGCGACCGCTACGCGCCGCAGTGGTACGTCGACTTCACCGGGAACACCGAGTAGCCCACCCGGCCGCCCGTCAGTCCACCGGGTCCGGCCCCAGGGCCCCGCGGCCGGCCTCGGACAGCCGCAGCACGAGGGCGTGGGCCCGGGCGCGCAGCCGCAGCGCGCCCCGGCGCGTCCACCACGCGAGCCGGGCGTACGCGCTCCGGTCTCCCACCGGGGCGCTCCCCCGCTCCCCCTCCGCCCCGAGCACCCGGTGCCGTACGAGCAGCGCGCCCGGGACGGCCACCAGCGCCAACCAGCCCGCCGCCGCGAGCCCCGCCCGCCACGGCACCGGCCCCAACCAGGCCATCCGGCCACCCGCCAACCCGCCGCCGGACAACCGGCCCAGCAGCGCCGCCCCCACCCCGACCAGCAGCGCCGCCGCCAGCGCGGCCGTCACCGTCGCGGCGGGCGGCCACGGCACCGGCCGCCCCCCGGCGCCCCCGGCCGCCGCGGCCGGACCCCGCCGGCCCGCCGCCGCGCGGCCCAGCAGCACCGCCGGCACCACCCCGGCCAACAGCGGCAGCACCAGCGCCGCCCACCGCCAGCCGCCCGGCCCGTCGGCCGGCAGCAGCGCGAACAGCGGGAACTCCGGCACCGGCCCCAGCGCCGCGCCCCCCGGCGACACCACCGACCCGGCCCCCACCACGAACCCGGGGCCCAGCGCGTACGCCGCGCCCCACAGCACCGCGTTCGGCAGCAGCACCAGCGCGAGCAGCAGCAGCGCCGGCAGCGCGGCCGGCCCGCGCCCGAGCAGCGCCATCCCGCGCCCGCCGCCGGTCGCCGCATCCAGCACCGCCGACACCGCCACCAGCAGCCCGCCCGCCGCGACCAGCCCGGCCCCGGCCGCCAGCGCCGCGGCCCGCACCGGCGCCGCCCCGCCGACCGGACGGTACGGCGGCGGGAGACGGTCCAGCAGGGAGTCGGCGAGCGGGCGGCCCGCGGCCTCCGCCGAGCGGACTCCGGCGGCCGTCGCCAGGGCCGCCACCAGCGCCACCACCAGGATGTCCGGCAGCACCTCGCTGCGGAACGGCCCGGCACCCGCACAGTGCAGCGCCACCGCGACCGCCACCGCGCAGTACCCGGCCCACAACGCCACCGGGCCACCCCAGCGCGACCGCAGCCCGCGCCGTGCCACCACCCCGGCACCCGCCCGGTGGAGCCGGACCACCGCCAGGGCGCCGAGCAGCAGCGGAGTGACGGTCAGCGGGGCGTCGGCCTCCCCGCGCAGCACCGGCGCACCGTGCCCGATCAGCCACAGCACCCCCGCCAACCGGGTGGCAGCGGCCGGGCCGTCGTCCACGGACGGCGTCACCACCCACAGCCCCAGGACCGGCACTCCGACCACCGCCAGGCCGACCAGCGCCGTCCGCACCCCCGTCAACAGGTCGGCCAGCGCTGGCCGTCCGCCCAATTCGCCCGGCGCCTCCAGGATCGGACGGCCCATCAGCTGCGTCATGGGCCACATGGTGCCAAGGCGACTCGCCATGCTCCGTGAACCGGCAAACCGCCGCCGTGTCCCAGATTATTGGCTTATGCGCATTTTCAGACCCTGTCCCCACGACGCCGGCGTCCCGGCCCGGAGCGTCTGATGACCACGCCGCCCACCGCCGACTCCCCCACCCCCAAGCGCCACCGCGAGACCGCCCGCGCCGACCGCGCCGCGACCGGACTACTGCGGAAACTGACCCCGCGTGAGGCCCAGACCCTCGCCCACCTCGCCACCGGCCACGACCTTCCCCACACCGCCGCCGTCCTCGGCGTCACCCCCACCACCGCCCGTAGCTACCTCCTGCGCGCCATGCGGAAGCTCGGCGCCACCACCCAGGCCGAGGCCATCACCCTCGCCGCGGGCTCCCTGCCATCCGTCGTGCCCCCCGGACCGGCGAACTTCGCCGGCCTCACCGCCTCCTCCCTCGGCCCCGCCACGTTCACCGTGCGGGATCTCGGGGATCCGGGCCTCCGCACGGGGAGCACGGACGGACCCGCACGAACGGCCCTGGCCTCGACGGACGGCCGGGGCGGGGGCGGAGACGACCGTACGGCCTCCCCGGCTCCGGCCGGACAGCCGACGCCGCCGCCCCCGCACGACGCCGCCGCCGACGCCGCCCGCCACCCCGCCACGGACCAGCCGGCGGGCGGTACGACCGGGCCGGCAGCGCCGCCAAACGACAGCCCGCGCCCCGCCTCCGGCGCCCGACGCGGCCGGACCGCACGGCGCGCCCGACAGGAGCGCGGGGAGGCAGCGCACACGCCCCCGAGCAAACGCCCGTCCGCCCGCCCCGAACAGCCGCCCCAGCAGGACCGCACCGGTACCGCCCAACGGCCCGGCGAACACGGTGAACACGGCGAAACGGTACGGGCACCGTCACCGGCAGCGGCCTCGGTGCCGGCTGCGGCCGCCGCGGACGCCGGACGGCCGCAGCGCCCCGGCGCCGACCGACCGCAGCAGGCCCGGCCGCCCCGGGAAGAACGTCACGACACGGCGCGGACGGACCCCGCCCCGTCGGCCGCGGGTGGGCCGGGCCGGGCGGGCCCCGCGAACGCGGCGGACCCCGGCACCGCACCGACGGACCCCCGGGCCTCCTCGACGGCGACGCGGCAGCAGACCCCGCCCGCGGACCCGGAACGGTCCCACCCGGCCCCGGCCCCGGCGGCCGACGGACCGGACCGGAACGACCCCACCAGCCCGGCGAGGCGTGACGGCGCCGTCCGGGACGCCGGAGCCGCCACCGTGCCGAAGGGGCCGCAGCGTCCCCCCGGCGGGCCCGCGCAGCCGGGGACGCCGGGTCAGCCGCCGACGGCTGACCCGGTCACAGCCGGGCCGGCACAGGCGGGCGCGGAGGCGCTGCTCCGCGCGGTGGGCGGGCCCGCCCGCCCCACGGAGCAGCGCCGGGACCCGTCGCCGGCCGCCGCGGCACCGCCCCCGTCCACCGACCACCTGGTGCCGAGCTTCGAGGAGCTGTACGAGACCGCCCACACGCGCCTGGTGCAGCAGATGTTCCTGCTGACCGCCTGCCGCCACCGCGCGGTCCACTGCGTGCGGCGGGCGTTCGGGGAGGCCCGGCGGGGATGGCCGGCGGTGGCCGGATCCGGGGATCCGGAGGGGTGGGTGCGGGTGCGGGCGTGCGAGCTGGCGCTGTCGCCGTGGCACCGGGGCGGGCCGCGCCGGGCGCACGTGTGGGGTCTGCCGCACCGGCGGATCAAGGTGCGCCCGGCGGACGAGTCGCAGGCGGTGCTCCCGGACCACGACCGGCTGACCGACCGGGACCGCGCCCTGCTGAAGGCCCTCAAGCGCCTGTCGCGGCCGCAGCGCCGGGCACTGGTGCTGCACGACGGGCTGGGGCTGCCGGCTGCGGCGATCGCGGTGGAGGTGGAGTCGACGCAGGCGGCCGCCGAGGGCCGGGTGTGGACGGCCCGGGCGGCGCTGGCGCAGTGGGTGCCGGACCTGGTGGGGCCCGATCCGGCCACGCCGGGCTTCGCGGACGGGCTGAGCCTGCTGCTCCACCGGGCGGCGGTGCGCGGGTGCCCGGAGCCGCACCGGTCGCCGGTGCCGGTGCTGCGGGCCCGGCACCGGCTGTGGACGGCGAGCCGGACGGGCGCGGCCGCGCTGCTGACGGTGGCGGTCGGCGGGGCGACGCTGGCGACCCTGGCGGGGGTACGGCCGGCGGTGCTGTTCCGTCCGCCGGAGGCACCGGAGCCCGCGCTGTGCCTGCCCGCCGCCGAAGCGGAGGATCCGGGCGTGCCGCTGCAGCCCGGCGGGGTGCCGAACGGCATCAGCAGCCTGTGGTGCAGCCCGGCGCCGGGCTTGGAGGCCGTGGTGGTGGAGCCGCACCCCCAGGCGATCGCCCGCTGGGAGCTGCCGGCGGCGGCCCGGGGCGCGGACGCCCCGCCGCCCCAGGGTCCGGCGGTCTGCCCGCTGTGGTCGCCGCGGCCCTGCACGACCGGGCCGAAGACGCGCTGAAACGACGAGCGCCCCCGCCCGGTCCGGGCGGGGGCGCTCGTTGCGCGCAGGGGTGATCAGGCCTGGGCGGCGATGATCTCGCGGGCCAGGCGGGCGGTCTCGGACGGCGTCTTGCCGACCTTGACACCGGCGGCCTCAAGGGCCTCCTTCTTCGCCTGGGCGGTGCCCGAGGAGCCGGAGACGATGGCGCCGGCGTGGCCCATGGTCTTGCCCTCGGGGGCGGTGAAGCCCGCGACGTAGCCGACGACCGGCTTGGTCACGTTCGCCTTGATGAAGTCCGCGGCACGCTCCTCGGCGTCGCCACCGATCTCACCGATCATGACGATGATCTCGGTCTCCGGGTCCTCCTGGAAGGCCTTGAGAGCGTCGATGTGGGTGGTGCCGATGACCGGGTCGCCACCGATGCCGACGGCCGAGGTGAAGCCGATGTCCCGCAGCTCGTACATGAGCTGGTAGGTCAGAGTGCCGGACTTCGAGACCAGGCCGATCTTGCCGGCGGTGGTGATGTCGGCCGGGATGATGCCGGCGTTCGACTGTCCGGGGCTGATCAGGCCGGGGCAGTTCGGGCCGATGATGCGGGTCTTGTTGCCCTTGGCACCGGCGTGCGCCCAGAAGGCGGCGGTGTCGTGCACCGGAACGCCCTCGGTGATGACGACGGCCAGGCCGATCTCGGCGTCGACGGCCTCGACGACGGCGTCCTTGGTGAACTTCGGCGGCACGAAGATGACGGTGACGTCGGCACCGGTCTTCTCCATGGCCTCGGCGACGGTGCCGAAGACGGGCACCTCGGTGCCGTCGACGTCGACCGTGGTGCCGGCCTTGCGCGGGTTGACACCGCCGACGATCTGGGTGCCGGAGGCGAGCATGCGGCGGGTGTGCTTCATGCCCTCGGAGCCGGTCATGCCCTGAACGATGACCTTGCTGTCCTTGGTAAGGAAGATAGCCATGGTGTGAAAGTCCCCTTCCTTACTTGTTGGCCAGCTCGGCGGCGCGGTCAGCGGCGCCGTCCATGGTGTCCACGCGCTGGACCAGCGGGTGGTTGGCGTCGTCGAGGATCTTGCGACCCAGCTCCGCGTTGTTGCCGTCCAGGCGGACGACCAGCGGCTTGGTGACGTCCTCGCCCTTGCTCTCCAGGAGCGCGAGGGCCTGCACGATGCCGTTGGCGACCGCGTCGCACGCGGTGATGCCGCCGAAGACGTTGACGAAGACCGACTTGACGTCGGGGTCGCCCAGGATGATCTCCAGGCCGTTCGCCATCACCTCGGCGGACGCGCCGCCACCGATGTCGAGGAAGTTGGCGGGCTTGACGCCGCCGTGGTTCTCACCGGCGTAGGCGACCACGTCGAGGGTGCTCATGACGAGGCCCGCGCCGTTGCCGATGATGCCGACCTGGCCGTCGAGCTTGACGTAGTTCAGGCCCTTGGCCTTGGCGGCGGCCTCCAGCGGGTTGGCCGCGGCCTTGTCCTCCAGGGCCTCGTGCTCGGGCTGACGGAACTCGGCGTTCTCGTCCAGGGAGACCTTGCCGTCGAGCGCGATGATCTTGCCGTCACCGGACTTGATCAGCGGGTTGACCTCGACGAGGAGGGCGTCCTCCTTGATGAAGACGGTCCACAGCTTCTGCAGGACCTCGGCGACCTGGTCGGCGACCTCGGCCGGGAACTTCGCCGCGGCGACGATCTCGGCGGCCTTCTCCGGGGTGCAGCCCTCGTTGGCGTCGACCGGGATCTTGGCGAGCGCCTCGGGGTTCTGCTCGGCGACGACCTCGATCTCCACGCCGCCCTCGACGCTGGCCATGGCCAGGAAGGTGCGGTTGGTGCGGTCCAGCAGGAACGAGACGTAGTACTCGTCCTTGATGTCCGCGGTCTGGGCCAGCATCACCTTGTGAACGGTGTGGCCCTTGATGTCCATACCGAGGATCGCCTCGGCCTTGGCGACGGCGTCGGCCGGGTCGGCGGCGAGCTTGACGCCACCGGCCTTGCCACGGCCGCCGACCTTCACCTGAGCCTTGACGACGGCGCGTCCGCCGAAGCGCTCGGCGATGGCGCGAGCGGCTTCGGGGGTCTCGATGACATCACCGTCAAGCACGGGTACACCGTGCTTGGCGAAGATGTCCCTCGCCTGGTACTCGAACAGGTCCACGTGTGTTCGTCCTTGTTCGTGGTCGCGGATTGTGTCTCTACGAGCGTGCCACGGCAGGATCTTCGCTGCGGGTCGTCGGGGCGGTGCGGGTACGCAGAGGTACGGCCTTGCGGCCCACACAGCCACGGGCGCACACGTCAATCAACACGCGCGTCACGTCCGTCTGGCAGGTTATCCCCGTGGGACGGGACTGTTCCGCCCGGGGCCTGTCCGTCTTGGGTGAGAACCGTCACAGACAGCCTAGAGCGTCCGGGTGACCGACCCGTCCACCGATCGGACGGATTCGCGCGTCCGGGTGAATCCGTCACACCCCCTGGTCAGGCACCGGGAGCGGGCGCTTCTCGACGGCCGCCGCCATGATCCCGGGGAAGGCGTCCGGGGTGCAGGCGAAGGCCGGCACGCCGAGGCCGGCCAGGGCCGCGGCGTGCGCGTGGTCGTAGGCGGGCGCGCCCTCGTCGGAGAGCGCGAGCAGGGCGACGAACCCGACGCCGGCCGCCTTCATCGCGGCGATCCGCCTGAGCATGCCGTCCCGGACGCCGCCCTCGTACAGGTCGCTGACCAGGACGACGACGGTCTCCGAGGGGCGGGTGATCTTCGACTGGCAGTAGGCGAGCGCGCGGTTGATGTCGGTGCCGCCGCCGAGCCGGGTGGCGAACAGGACGTCCACCGGGTCGCTGAGCTGATCGGTCAGGTCGACAACCGAGGTGTCGAAGACGACCAGCCGGGTGTCCAGGGTGCGCATCGAGGCGAGTACCGCCCCGAACACCGCCGAGTGCACGACCGAGGACGCCATCGAACCGGACTGGTCGACGCAGAGGATGACGTCCTTCCTCACGGCGCGCCGGGCCCGGGCGTGGCCGACCAGCCGCTCGGGGACGACGGTTCCGTGCTCGGGCAGGTGGTTCTTCAGGTTCGCCCGGATCGTCCGGTCCCAGTCGATGTCGCGGTGCCGGGGGCGGTTGACCCTGGCGCTCCGGTCGAGAGCGCCGCCCAGGGCGGCCCGGGTGCGGTCGGCGAGCCGGCGCTCCAGGTCGGCGACCACCTTGCCGACCACGGCCCGGGCGGTCTCCCGGGTGGTCTCGGGCAGCGCCTGCCTGAGCGAGAGCAGGGTGCCGACCAGGTGGACGTCCGGTTCGACGGCCTCCAGCATCTCCGGCTCCAGCAGCAGCCGGTCCAGGCCGAGCCGGGTGATCGCGTCCTGCTGCATCAGCTGGACGACGGTGGACGGGAAGTACGTGCGGATGTCGCCCAGCCAGCGGGCCACCTGCGGGGCCGAGCCGCCCAGCCCGGCACTGCGGCGGCCGCCGCCGCGGCCCGCCCGGCCGCCCTCCTCGGGCGCGCCGCGGTAGAGCGCGGTGAGGGTGCCGTCCATCGCGGCGTCCCGGCCGCGCAGCGTGCGACCGGTGCCGTCGGCCTCGCCGCCGAGCACCAGCCGCCAGCGGCGCAGCCGTTCGTCGGTTGTGGGCGCTGCCATCTCGTCCTCCTCCTTCAGCGGGTCCTGCGGGACGTGCGGGTCCCGCGGTGACGGGGTCGCCGCGGGCGCGGCGGGCGTCAGGTGTTGCGGCCGGCGGCCTGCCGGGGGATCCGCGGGCGGACGCCGAGCAGCACGGCCACCACCGGGACGGCGGCGTCGGCGCGGGACCGGTCCAGCTCACCCGCCGGCGCCCGGTCCGCGGGGGCCACGTCGAGCGGGCCCGCCGCGACCCGGCTGCCGATGGTCGTCCGCACGCCCGCCTCCAGCCCGGCGAAGGTGCGACGCAGCAGTGGCAGGACGTCGGTGAAGGCCTCTGCGCTCACCCCGGTCAGCCACTCGTCCAGCAGGGCGAGCAGCCTCGGGTCGTGCAGCAGCAGGGCGCCGCCGCCGGTGAGGAAGCCCTCGACCCACCCGGCCGCGTCCGCCGCGGAGTTGGCGGCCGACAGGACCAGCCGCAGCCGGCGGCCTGCCTCCAGCGAGTCGAGCCAGCCGTCGTCCGACAGGAGCCGGACGGCCCGGCCGCGGAGCAGCCCCGGGGCGCCGGTGGCCGGGCCGCCGGACGGCTCGCGGGCGGCCAGCGAGCGCAGCGCGGCGGCCCAGCGGTCGGCCAGGCCGGCGGGGCCGGCGGGGCCGGCGTGGTCCGTTCCGGGGGCAGCGCCGTTGTCGGCGGCGGTGTCGGCGGGGGCGACGGGGGCGACGGGGGCGGCGGGGGCGAACCGCGGCCCGACCGAGGTCAGCAGGCCGATCGCGCCGTGCACCTCGTCGAGGAGGCCGCGCATGGCCGCCGCGCTCCCGGCGTCCAGCCCGACGCAGGCGGACGGCAGCCCGACGCAGACCCGCTCGGCCAGGCCGACCGCCGCCCCGGCGAGCGCGCCGTGGTCGGTGCCGCGCACGTCGCCGTAGCGCAGCGCGCGGACCAGGGCGGGCAGCGCGCCCGCGAGGTGCGCGACATCGGTGTCCAGGGCCGCGCGGTCGGCGAGCACCCGCATCACGGCGGGCAGCGCACCGGACAGCCCGGCCAGCAGGCAGGTCTCCACCAGGCCGGTCAGTTCGGCGAGGTCGACGGCGGCACGGGCGGTGCCGACCGCCTTGGCGCCGGCCGCCTCCTCGACCGTGGTGCCCCACTGCGCGGCCTCGGCGATCCGGACCGCCAGCTCCGGCTGCCAGCACAGCCGCCAGCTCTCGCGGAACGTCCCGGTCGAGTTGACCGGGGAGCGGACCGGCACCCCCCATTCCACGCCCAGCAGCCGCAGCCGGTGCAGCAGCCGGGAGCGGGCCGCGTCGGTCTCCTTGCGCAGGTCGAGGTCGACGTCCTTCGACGCGGCCTCGGGCTTGAGCCGCAGCGAGCGCTGCAGCCGGGAGAGGTCGCGCTGCAGCGGCACCGCCGGTGCGGCGGCCGGGACCTCGCCGAGCCGGTCGCCGACCACCAGGCGGTCCCGGACCAGTTCCAGGGCGACGTCCGACCCCTCGCAGAGCACCGCGCGCGCGGCGTCCAGGGTCTCGGTCAGCCCGGCGAGCGGGCGGCCGCGCAGGACGGCCAGGGTCTCGGCGAGCCGGACCGCCTCGATGACGTGGGCGGAGGAGACCGGGTGGTCCTCGGCGCGCAGGAGTTCGGCGGCCCGGGCGAGCCAGCGCGGCACCGGGTCGCCGTCGGTGCTGAACAGGTGGTGGTACCAGCCGGGTGACTGCACGCCCGCGCCGTAGCCGGTGGACCGGGAGAGCCGACGGTGCGTCCACGGCACCCAGGTGATGTCCGTGCGCACCTTCTTGGGCAGCCCGGCGAGCAGCGCCCGGTCGTGCGCGACGGTCGGCATCGTCTCCAGCGCGGGGACGTGGAAGGCGCCGCAGACCACCGCGATCCGCCGGTGCCCGGCGCGGCGGGCGGCGCGGATCCGCCCGCGCATGTACGCCTCGCGCAGCAGGTCCCGGCGGGACTCGCCGAGTCCCTCGGCGCGCAGTGCGCCCATGGCCGCGGCGACGGCGGCGAACGGGGCGAGCACGTCGGCGCCGGGCGCGCGGTGCTCGACCACGTCCTCCCACCAGCGCTCCGGGTCGTCGTGCCCGGCCGCCGCGGCGAGCAGCGCCACCGGGTCGGCGGGCGGTTCGCCGGCGTCGTCGGAATCGAGGGCGGTCCAGGGAGCGGGCGCGAAGCCGTACCCGGCGGGCAGGTCGATGAAGCGGACCGGCAGGTCGTGGTCCACGGCGTGCCGGATCGCCACCCACTCCGGGGAGAACTCGGCGTACGGCCAGAAGGCGGCCTTCGCCGGGTCGTCCACCGCGTGGGCGAGCAGCGCGACCGGCGGCACCAGGTCCTTCCCGGCGGCCAGGTGGACGATGTCATCGGCCTCCGGCGGGCCCTCGATCAGCACCGCGTCCGGCTCCCACCGGGCGAGCGCGGCGGCCACCGCCCGGGCCGAGCCGGGGCCGTGGTGGCGGATGCCGAGCAGGGCGACCTCGGACGTCATGCTCCCACCCCGCGCCGCCCGTCCCGCCCGCCCGACCCGCTGCGCCCGCTCACGCGGTCACCTCGCGGGCGGCGCGGTAGAAGTCCTTCCAGCCGTCGCGCTCGCGCACCACGCCTTCGACGTACTCCCGCCAGACCGCCCGGTCCGCCACTGGGTCGCGGACGACGGCGCCGAGGATGCCGGTGGTCACGTCGCCGGCGCGCAGCACGCCGTCGCCGAAGTGGGCGGCCAGGGCGAGGCCGTTGGTCACCACCGAGATCGCCTCGGCGGTGGAGAGGGTGCCGCTCGGGGTCTTGACCTTCGTCCGGCCGTCCACCGTGATCCCGGCCCGCAGCTCGCGGAAGACGGTGACCACGCGTCTGATCTCCTCGGCGCCGCCGGGCAGTTCGGGCAGGTCCAGGGAGCGGCCGAGCTGGTTGACCCGGCGGGTGACGATGTCGACCTCCTCCTCCAACGAGCCCGGCAGCGGCAGCACGACGGTGTTGAAGCGGCGGCGCAGCGCGCCGGAGAGCTCGTTGACCCCGCGGTCGCGGTCGTTGGCGGTGGCGATCACGTTGAAGCCGCGCACCGCCTGCGTCTCGGTGCCCAACTCCGGTACCGGGAGCGTCTTCTCGGACAGGATGGTGATCAGACTGTCCTGGACGTCGGCCGGGATGCGGGTCAGCTCCTCGACCCGGGCGATCCGGCCCCCCGCCATCGCCCGCATCAACGGGGAGGGGACCAGGGCGTCCCGGCTGGGGCCGTGGGTCAGCAGCCGGGCGTAGTTCCAGCCGTACCGGACGGCCTCCTCGGGGGTGCCGGCCGTGCCCTGCACCAGCATCGTGGAGTCGCCGCTGATCGCGGCGGCCAGGTGCTCCGACACCCAGGTCTTCGCGGTGCCGGGCACCCCGAGGAGCAGCAGCGCGCGGTCCGTCGCCAGGGTCGTCACGGCGACCTCGACGATCCGGCGCGGGCCGACGTACTTGGGGGTGATCGCGGTGCCGTCGGGCAGTTCGCCACCGAGCAGGTACGCCGCCACGGCCCAGGGCGACAGCTTCCAGCGCTCGGGGCGCGGACGGTCGTCCTGCGCGGCCAGGGCGGCCAGTTCGCCGGCGAAGGCGTCCTCGGCGTGCTGCCGCAGAACATCGGTCACGAGGGGCTCCTTCGGGTCGGCCGCCGGAGGCACGGGTGCCCCGGCGGCTGGATGATCGGGGGGAGCCAGGCCGGCGTCCCGACCTGTGGGAACCACCCTGCACCGGACCACTGACATCGTCCGCCGGGCCGGCGGGACGGCTCCGGACGGACAGTCAGCGGATGTCAGTGCCGCCGCCTACGGTCGGACGCATGGAGGAACGCTGGAGCACCCGACACGTCCTGTCCCTGGCCCCTGACGCCACGTCGCGGAAGACGGCGGGCAGGCTCTCCTCGCCCGCGCCGTGGTCCGGCACGGGCACCGACGGCGTCGCGGTCTGGGGCGAGTGCAGGGGCAGCGGCCGCACCCCGTACCGCACCGCGGTCGAACTCGCCACGCCCGCCTACCGGTGCAGCTGCCCGAGCCGGAAACTCCCGTGCAGTCACGCGCTCGGACTCCTCCTGCTGTGGAGCGGCTCCCCGGAGGCCGTCCCCGCCGCCGAGCCCGCCGACTGGGTCCGCGCATGGCTCCGGGACCGCCGGGAGCACGTCGGGAAGCGCCCCACGGCCCCGGCCGACCCGGAGGCCGCCCGCCGCCGGGCCGAGAGGCGCGGCGCCCGGGTCACGGCCGGCGCGGCCGAGCTGCGGCTGCGCCTGGCGGACCGCATCCGGCACGGACTGGCCGACCCGTCCGGCGCCGGCCCCTGGGAGGAGGTCGCCGCCCGGATGGTCGACGCGCAGGCCCCCGGCCTGGCCACCCGGGTCCGCGAACTCGACGCCCTGCCGCCGGAGCGGCTGTTGGAGGAGTACGCGATGCTCCACCTCCTCGCCACGGCCGCCACCCGGGTCGACGAGCTGCCCGCGGACCTGGCCGCGACGGTCCGCGCCCGGGTCGGGTACACCCTGGACGCCGCCGAGGTGCTGGCCGGCCCCACCGTCCGCGACCGCTGGCTGGTGCTCGGCAGCCGCACGATGCCGATGGAGGGGAGCTCCGACGACCGGCTGACCACCCGCCGGGTCTGGCTGCGCGGCGCCAAGACCGGCCGCCCCGCCCTCCTGCTGGCCTTCGGCCGCCCCGGCCAGGCCCCCGACCTCGCCCTGCCCACCGGCCACCTCCTGGAGGCCGAACTCGCCTACCACCCCGCCGCCCGCCCGCTGCGCGCCGTCCTCGGCACCCGGCACGGCGCCCCCGGGGCGGGCCCGGCCGAGCCGCCCGCCGGGCTCTCCGTGGCCGAGGCGGTGGCCGGGTACGGCACCGCCGTCGCCGACGACCCGTGGCTGGAGGGCTGGCCGACCGTCCTCACCGGCGTCGTCCCGGTCCGCACGCCCGACGGCTGGTACCTGACGGACGGCCACCACACGCTGCCCGTCCGCGCCGCGGCCGTCCCGGAGCCGGCCCTGTGGCGGCTGGCCGCGGTCTCCACCGGTCGTCCGCTGACGGTCTTCGGCGAGTACGGCCACCAGGGCTTCGTCCCGGTCACGGCCTGGCCCGCCGGGCACCGCCCGGTCGGCCTCACCCACCCCTAGGAGCACCACGAATGACGACCACCCAGGACCCGTGGGAGATCCTGCAGACCAGCGCCCTGCTCGGCACCGACCGCCGCCCGCTCCCGGCCACCGCCCTGCCGTTCGCCGACGCCGTCGACCCGGCCGACCCGGCCACCGCCCTGCTGGAGCTGGCCGCCCTCGCCACCGTCCGCCGCCGCGCGGGCGCGCTGCCCGTAGCGGCCACCCGACCGCCCGGGCCGCCGGCGCCCGAGGACCCCCGCCCGGAGCTGCCCGAGCCGGCCGCCCGCCGGCTGGCCGCCCTGCTGGCCGGCCGTACCGGCGGCAGCGGCGGCACCCTGGCCAACCTGACCGAGCTGCTGCCGCAGTGGCTCGCCACCGCCCGGGCCCGCGGTCTGCGACCGCCCGCCGCACTGATACCCGGCCTGCTCGACGCCGCCCGCGCACGCGGCGAACTGCGCTCCGACGCCGTCGCGCTGGCCGGTCCGCCGGGCCGCTGGCTGGCGGAGCGGAACCCCGACTGGCGGTTCGTGCTGCGCACCACCACCGAGGACCCGACGCACCGACCGGCCGACCCCGCCGACCACCAGCTCTGGCACGAGGGCCTGTTCGCCGAGCGCGTCACCCACCTCACGCTGCTGCGCCGCCGGGACCCGGCCGCCGGACTGGAGCTGCTGCGGAGCACCTGGTCCACCGAGCGCGCCGAGGACCGCCTGCTCTTCCTGGACGCCCTCCAGGACGGCCTCTCCCCCGCCGACGAGCCGTTCCTGGAGGCCGCCCTCGGCGACCGCAGCAAGAACGTCCGCGCCACCGCCGCCGAACTGCTCTCCACCCTGCCCGGCTCCGCCCTCGCGGGCCGGATGGCCGAGCGGGCGCGGGCCGCCGTCCGCCTCGCCGAAGCCCGCACGCACCTGCTGGTCACCCCGCCCGCCGAGTGCGACGCGCGGATGCAGCGCGACGGCATCACGCCCAAGTCCCCCACCGGGCGCGGCGAACGGGCCTGGTGGTTCGGCGAGGTGGTGGCCGCGGCCCCGCTCGCGGTCTGGCCGGAGAGCACCGGCCTGACACCCGAACAGCTGCTCGCCCTGCGGGTCGGCGACAGCATCGACGAGACCAGCAGCAGCTGGGCCGACGACCTGCGGGAGGCCTGGGCGCGCGCCGCCGTCCGCCAGCACGACGCCGACTGGGCCCGGGCGCTGCTCGGCCCGGCCCCGGTGCCGCCCGGGCGCGGCGCCGGCCGGGCCCGCGCCCCGCGCGCCACCGGTGCCCCGGCCAAGCTGCTGGCCGTCCTGCCGCCCGAGGAGCGGGCCGCCTGGACGGCCGCGTTCATCGGGGTGCACGGGCTGGGCGAGGCCTTCCAGCTGCTCGGCGCCTGCGCCACCCCGTGGACGCCGCCGCTGTCCACCGCCGTGGTGGGCGCCCTGGCCCGGGCCGCCGCCTCCGGCGCGTACCCGTGGAGCCACAGCGGGGTGCTCGGGATGACGGAGCGCGCGCTCGCGCCCGGGGAGGCCGACGCGGTGGAGGAGCTGGCCGCGTCGGCGGCCCCGGACTCCGCCTGGTCCGAGACCTTCGCCCGGCTGGCCGGCACCCTGCGCTTCCGGGCCGCGATGCTCGCGGAGCTGGCGGGCTGACGCCGGGCGGGCGGGCGGCGGGTCCGGCACGCCCGTCGACCGGTCGTGGGTGTGCCGGACGCCGGGAACGCCACAGCGGGCTGCGCCCGGAAGTGCCACAGCGACACAGCCCCGGAACGCCACAGCGGCACGGCCCCGGAAATGCCGCAGCGGGCCGCGCCCGAAGGCCCGGCCCGCCCCGTCCGGCCCGAGGCCGTCCCGCCGACGGGTCAGCTCGCCCGCAGGTTGGCCTCGACCCAGGCGACCACGTCCCGGGTGGGTGTGCCCGGGGTGAAGATGTCCGCGACGCCCATCGCCTTCAGCTCGGCGACGTCCTCGTCGGGGATGATCCCCCCGCAGAAGACCTTGATGTCCGCCGCGTCGCGCTCCTTCAGCAACTCCAGCACCCGCGCGCACAGCGTCATGTGGGCGCCGGAGAGGATCGACAGCCCGATGCCGTCCGCGTCCTCCTGGATCGCGGTGTCGACGACCTGCTCGGGCGTCTGGTGCAGCCCGGTGTAGATGACCTCCATACCGGCGTCGCGCAGGGCACGCGCAATGACCTTGGCGCCACGGTCGTGACCGTCGAGCCCCGGTTTGGCGACCACCACACGGATCGGCCCCGACACACTCATCACTGCCTCCTGGACCTCGTCGTCCACCACCCCACCGGGCCTTGTGGGCCACGGGCGCGGTTAACGGTCAATAACCAACCTGAGGGGAGGTTAGCGCCACCCGGCCCGCTTGACCGAGCCCCCTCCCAAGAGGAGGGCAAAGTCACAGCTCCAGGCCTTGCTACCAGCGGGTATACCCGTCCTTCCGGCAACGTCCCCACAGACCCCCCGGGCGACCCCTTGACACCGGGAGGTTTTTCCGGCGCGCCTCTCCTCCCGCTACAGTCACGGCAGTTCGACCTCGTCCGATGACGTGCCCGAGGCCCACCGAGGAGGCAGCCCCCGATGGCTCCCGAAGCAGCCGCCCGTCCGACCCGTGCGGAGCTGCGCCTCGCCGCCCGCGAGCAGTCCCGCGCCCAGCGCCGCGGCGCCGCCAGGGCGGCCACCCGAACGGCGCTGCTGCGGGTAGCGCTGCCGTCGGTGGCGGCGCTCGGGGTCGCGGCCGCGGCGGCGATCACGGTCCACGGGGAGGCCGACCAGCAGCGCGTCCAGGCCTCCGGACGGCTGCCGCAGCAGACCGCCGCGGACGCCGCCCCGGACAACGCGCCCGGCGGCGCGGCGGCCGCGCAGGTGACCGCGGCCGGTGACCGGGCCCAGGCCTCGCGCGGCGACGCCCGTCGGCCGCTGGCCGGTGCGCAGCCCGCCGACGCCCCGACCGCCCAGCCCACCCCCGCGCCGGCGCCCGAACCGGTCAAGCCCACGGTGGTCATGCCGGTCGCGCAGCACGGCCTCGGCGAGCTGTTCGGCGAGGCGGGCACCCACTGGGCCAACCGCCACACCGGCATCGACTTCCCGGTGGACGGCGGCACCCAGGTGATGGCCGTCGCCGACGGCACGATCCGCACCCAGTGGAACCCGTTCTACGGCTACATGTCGATGCTCAAGATGTCCGACGGCACCGAGGTCTGGTACTGCCACCTGCGCGCGTACAAGATCCGCAAGGGGCCGGTGAAGCAGGGCGACGTCATCGCCTTCGTCGGCAGCAGCGGCAACAGCACCGGGCCGCACCTGCACTTCGAGGTCCGGCCGGCCGGCAGCGGGCCGGTCGACCCGCTGCCGTGGTTCCTGGCCAACGGCCTGGACCCCCGGTAGGGCCGGGCCGCGAACCCCGACCACGGCGGTTCGCGGACCGGCCCGGGTACTACAGCTTCTCCACCGGCGCGTAGCGCAGCAGCAGTTGCTTGCGCCCGTCCGTGCCGAAGTCGACGGTGGCCTGCGCCCGGTCGCCCACGCCCGTCACGGCCACCACCGTGCCCAGTCCGAAGCTGTCGTGGGTGACCCGGTCGCCGACCGCCAGCGAGACGGCGTCGCGCTCCACGGCCTGGCCGCCGCGCCGCGCGGACTGCCCCCAGCCCGCCTTCGGCGAGGCGGAGGCCGAGGACGAGGACCTCGACGAGGAACGCGAACCGCCGCCCCCGGACGAGGACTTGCCCCAGGACGAGCCCGAGGAGAAGCCGCGCTGCGCCGGCGCCTGCACCGCCCCGGTGCGCTTCCACTCCACCAACGTCTCCGGGATCTCCTCCAGGAACCGCGAGGCCGGGTTGTACGCCGGCTGCCCCCACGCACTGCGCAGCACCGAGCGGGTCAGGTACAGCCGCTCGCGCGCCCGGGTGAGCCCGACGTACGCGAGCCGGCGCTCCTCCTCCAGCTCCTTGACCTGGTTGAGCGCCCGCATGTGCGGGAAGATCCCGTCCTCCATGCCGGTCAGGAAGACGACCGGGAACTCCAGTCCCTTGGCGGTGTGCAGGGTCATCATCGTGATGACGCCCCGCCCCTCCTCGTCCTCGTCCGGGATCTGGTCGGAGTCGGCGACCAGCGCGACCCGCTCCAGGAAGTCGGCCAGCGAGCCGACCGGCGGGGTGCCGTCCTCCCCGGCGTCCGGCCGCTCGCCCGGGTCCTGCTCGTACTCGAGGGCGACGGAGGCGAGTTCCTGCAGGTTCTCCACCCGGGTCTCGTCCTGCGGGTCGGTGGAGGACTGGAGCTCGGCCAGGTAGCCGGTCTCCTCCAGGACCGCCTCCAGGACCGCCGCCGGGCCCGCGCCCGACTCGACCACCTGGCGCAGCCCGGCCATCAGGACGTTGAACTTCTTGACGGCGTTGGCCGAGCGCGCGGCCATCCCGTACGCCTCGTCCACCCGGGCCAGCGCCTGGGCGAAGGAGATCCGCTCCCGCGCGGCCAGCGCGTCGATCATCGCCTCGGCCCGCTCACCGATGCCGCGCTTGGGCACGTTGAGGATCCGGCGCAGCGGCACGGTGTCCTCCGGGTTGGAGAGCACCCGCAGGTACGCCAGGACGTCCCGGACCTCCTTGCGCTCGTAGAAGCGCACCCCGCCGACCACCTTGTACGGCAGGCCGACCCGGATGAACACCTCCTCGAAGACGCGGGACTGGGCGTTGGTCCGGTAGAAGATCGCGACGTCGCCGGGCTTGGCCTCGCCCTTGTCGGTGAGCCGGTCGATCTCGTCGGCGATGAACTGCGCCTCGCCGTGCTCGTCGTCCGCCACGTAGCCGACGACCTTCTCGCCGTGGTCGCCGGCCGTCCACAGCTTCTTCTCGCGGCGGTTGCCGTTGCGCTCGATGACGGCGTTGGCGGCGCTCAGGATGGTCTGCGTGGAGCGGTAGTTCTGCTCCAGCAGGATCGTGGTCGCGTTCGGGTAGTCCTCCTCGAACTGGAGGATGTTGCGGATGGTCGCGCCGCGGAAGGCGTAGATCGACTGGTCCGCGTCACCGACGACGCACAGCTCGGCCGGCGGCACCTCGGCGAGGTGCGCGGCCGCCGGGTTCACGAAGTCCCCGTCGGCGGTGCGCTTGGGCGCGGCCGTGACGGAGCCCCCGCTCAGCTCCCGGACCAGCATGTACTGGGCGTGGTTGGTGTCCTGGTACTCGTCGACCAGGATGTGCCGGAACCGGCGCCGGTAGTGCTCGGCGACGTCGGGGAAGGCCTGCAGCAGGTTCAC
Source organism: Kitasatospora sp. NPDC048545 (assembly GCF_040651155.1). Taxonomy (NCBI): domain Bacteria; kingdom Bacillati; phylum Actinomycetota; class Actinomycetes; order Kitasatosporales; family Streptomycetaceae; genus Kitasatospora; species Kitasatospora sp. NPDC048545. The sequence continues at coordinate 130,517 of NZ_JBEZIQ010000010.1, read as the reverse complement.
CGTCGTCATGATGATGTCGTCGAAGTCCAGCGCGTTGGCCTCGCGCAGCCGCCGCTGGTACAGCGCGTACGCCTCGGCGAGCTTCTTCTCCATCGGGTTGGCGGCCTGGTCGGCGAAGGTCTCCTCGTCGATCAGCTCGTTCTTGAGGTTGCTGACCTTCGCCGTGAAGGACTTCGGCGGGAACTGCTTCGGGTCCAGGTCGAGGTCGCGGCAGACCAGCGACATCAGCCGCTGCGAGTCGGCGGAGTCGTAGATCGAGAAGCTGGAGGTGAAGCCCAGCTGCTTGGACTCGCGGCGCAGGATCCGCACGCAGGCGCTGTGGAAGGTGGACACCCACATCGCCCGGGCCCGCGGGCCGACCAGCGCCTCGACGCGCTCGCGCATCTCGCCGGCGGCCTTGTTGGTGAAGGTGATCGCCAGGATCTCTCCCGGCTGCACCCCGCGGGCGCCCAGCAGGTGGGCGATCCGGTGGGTCAGCACCCGGGTCTTGCCCGAGCCGGCACCGGCCACGATCAGCAGCGGCGAGCCCGCGTGCAGCACGGCCTCGCGCTGCGGGTCGTTCATCCCCTCCAGCAGCTGCGCCGGGTCGATCACGGGACGGGCGGCGCCGTTGCGGTACCAGGCGTCCCGCTCCGCCTCGGCGACGCCCCCGGGCTGATCGAAGGCCGTGGTCTGGAACAGTCCGTCCGGGATCGCCTCCTCGTACGCGTCGTACGGCACGTCGTCCTCGTACGGCGGGGGCTCCTCGTCGATGGGCGCGGCGGGCTGCTTCGACCCGGCGGCGGGTGCCTCGAAGCCGGGGAGCGGGAGGTCTTCAAAGAGGCTAGTCATGGCACTCCGAGTCTATGGCCACGCACCGACAAGCCCGCCCGACCGGAGGAATCCGGCCGGGCGGGCTCGACCGCGGACGCGGCTCAGACCAGGCGGCGGGCGGTGGCCCAGCGGGTCAGCTCGTGGCGGTTGCTGAGCTGGAGCTTGCGCAGCACGGCGGAGACGTGGCTCTCGACGGTCTTCACCGAGATGAAGAGCTGCTTGGCGATCTCCTTGTAGGCGTAGCCGCGGGCGATCAGGCGCAGGACCTCGCGCTCGCGCTGGGTGAGGCGGTCCAGGTCCTCGTCGACCGGCGGGGTGTCGGTGGCCGCGAAGGCGTCCAGGACGAAACCGGCCAGCCGGGGCGAGAACACCGCGTCGCCGTCGGCGATCCGGAAGATCGCGTTCACCAGGTCGGTGCCGGTGATGGTCTTGGTGACGTAGCCGCGCGCGCCGCCGCGGATGACGCCGATGACGTCCTCGGCGGCGTCCGACACGGACAGCGCCAGGAACTTCACGCCGCCCGTCCGTCGCCCGCCACCGCCCTCGTCCGAGGCGCTCCGTGCCGCCCCGCCGTCCCCCATCACGCCGACCGAGCGGCGCAGCACCTCGACGCCGCCGCCGCCGGGCAGGTGGACGTCGAGCAGGACCACGTCGGGCCTGGTCTCGGCGACCACCCGGACCGCGGAGTCCACGTCGTCGGCCTCGCCGACCACGTCGATCCCGGTCACGTCGGTGCGGCCGATCTCGGCCCGGACGCCCGTCCGGAACATCCGGTGGTCGTCCACCAGCACGACCCGCGCAGTACGCCCCCCGCCCTCGGCCGGGGAGGCCCCCATCGGCGCTGCCTCAGTCATTCGTTCTCTCCATCTCCAGCTCGACCTCGGTACCGCCGCCCGCTGCCGGCCGCACCCGAGCGGTGCCGCCGTTGCGCTTCATCCGGCCGATGATCGACTCCCGTACGCCCATCCGGTCCTCGGGCACCGTGTCCGGGTCGAAGCCGGGGCCGTGGTCGCGGACGAACACCGACACCGTCCTCCCCTCCACCTCGGCGTAGACCTGGACCGGTCCCCCGCCACCGTACTTGGCCGCGTTGACGGTCGCCTCCCTCGCGGCCTGCATCTGTGCCGCGATCCTCTCGTCCATCGGGCAGTCACCGACGATGACGAGCTCGACCTGGACGCCGTGCCGGTCCTCGACCTCGGCGACGGCGGCGCGCAGGGTCTCCGCCATGGTGTCCGGCGCGGCCTCGGCGGCGGCCTCCGGGCGGTACAGCCACAGCCGCAGTTCGCGCTCCTGCGAGCGGGCCAGCCGCAGGACCTCCTTGGGGTCCTCGGCCCGGCGCTGGATCAGGGTCAGGGTGTGCAGCACCGAGTCGTGGATGTGGGCGGCGATCTCGGCCCGCTCCTGCGCGCGGATGCGGGCGGTCCGCTCGGCGCCGAGGTCCTGCCACAGCCGCAGGCCGTACGGGCCGAGCAGCACCAGCACCCCGGCGAGCACCGCGAGCGAGGCCTCGACGACCGAGCCGAGCGTGGAGCCGCTGCCCTGCATGGCGAGCAGCGCGATGGTGCCGGCCACCGCGAGCAGCACGCCGGCGCCGACCCGGGTGTAGGCGCCGCGCCGCTTCTCGCCTTCCTCGATGCCGAACCAGCGCTGCCAGCGCGAGTCGTCGGCCTGCCGCCAGACCAGCGCGACGCCGACGCCGATCGCCAGCAGCGGCCAGGTGTACGGCTTGGCGGTCTGCCAGCCGAGCACGTTGAGCAGGGCGATCAGGCCGATCACGACCATGACCAGGGCGGCGAGCTGGCCGAGGCCGCCCTGCCCGTTCTTGGTGGCCGGCGCCGCGGCCGCGCCCTCGGCGGGCGGCGCCACCGGCTCGCCCTGCAGCGTGTGCTGGAGCAGCTGGCGCAGCCGGCCGAGCCAGCCGCCGGTGGGGCCCTTGCTCAGCAGGCCGCCCTGCAGCCCGGGGGTGGCCGGCACGAACACGCCGTTGAGGTACATCCACTGGGCGCCGCCGCGCGCCGAGGGCTCGCCGATGCCGATCGGCACCACGAACCAGAACGCGGCGTACAGCAGGGCGCCGATCCCCTGCGCGAAGAACAGCAGGACGAAGGCGAGCCGCACCCAGCGCACCGGCAGCCCGAGGTGCACCGCCAGGCCGTGCGCGACGCCGCCGAGCATCCGGCCCTGCGGGCTGCGGTAGAGCCGGCGGTACGGCGGCTTCCCGCCGTCGGTCGGGTTGGGGTCCGCGCCGGCCGACGGCGCGGCGTCGGGGGCGGTGGTTCGGGGATCGGTACCGGGGGCTGCCACGCCACCGATGGTTCCACGCGCGCCGCCGCGGGCGCATCAGGGTGTGTCCCTAGCCCGTCTCAGGGACAAGTCAGGGTACGGGCAGGGGTACTCCCGGTTGGGCCGGACCGGCACCTGCCGGAAGGATGGTGCCCATGACCGAGGACCACCGCATCGAGGAGGCCGGGCCTGCCGCCCCGCCGGAACCGCGACCGCCACTGACCCGGGCCGAGCACCACCGCGTGGTGGCCGGCGTCTGCGGCGGCCTCGGCCGGCACCTGGACATCGACCCGGTGGTCTTCCGGGTGGTCGTCGTGGTGCTCTGCCTCTCCGGCGGCCTCGGGCTGTTCCTGTACGGCCTGGCCTGGCTGATCGTCCCGACCGACGAGGAGTCGAAGGGGCGCGGCGGGCGCACGGAGCTCCAGCGGGTGCTCACCGGCCGGGTGGACGGCCAGTCGGTCGGCGCGGTGCTGCTGACCGTGATCGGCACCGGGGTGTTCTTCTCCTCGATGGGCGACGGCGACCAGATGTTCCCGCTGCTGCTGCTCGCCGGCCTGGTCTTCCTGGCGGTGCGCTACGACCCGGAGCGCCGGCGCGGCCGGGGGCCCGGGCGCCGGCGCGGCGGCCCGTACGACCGCCACTTCCCCGCGCCCGGGTCCGAGGGCTACGTCTGGCCGCGGCCGGAGCCGGACGGGGCGGCCGGCGCCGGGCACGCCGCCGACCGGGCCGCCGGGACGGTCCCCGCCGACGGTCCGGCGCCGGGCGCGAGCGGCTACCTGTGGGACCCGCGCCACCCCGAGCGCAACCCGTACGGCGGAAACGCGTCCGCGACCCCCACCCCGCCGTTCGGCACCCCGGTGCCGCCGGCCGGCGGCCCGGCCCAGCCGTGGTGGCAGCGCGCCGACCTGCCCGAGGGCGACCCGCTGCGCAAGGAGGACCCGAAGCGCCGTTCCGAGCCCGCCGTGGTGCGGCGCCCCCGGGAGCGCTCGGCGCTCGGCTTCTTCGGCTTCCTGCTGGCGATCGGCGCGGCCGCCGCGGTCTGGTCCGCGTCCACGAACCACCACGACCCGACCGTGCTGGGCTCGACCGCGCTGGCCACCGCGCTGCTGGTGGTCGGCCTGACCCTGCTGGTCGGCGCGAAGTTCGGCCGGGCCCGCAAGCTGGCGGCGACCGGTCTGCTGCTCACCCTGGCGCTGGCCTTCGTCGGGCACTCACCGGACTCGATGAAGAACGCCGTCGGCGAGCGCGACTGGACGGTCACCACGGCCTCCGACCTGCACGACCGCTACAACCTCGGCGCCGGGCAGGTCCGGCTGGACCTGGCGGGGCTCGACCCGGCCGGCGCCACCCTCGCCACCAAGGTCGACCTCGGCGCCGGCGACATGACCGTCACCGTGCCGGACGACGTGACCGTGAACGTGGTCGCCCGCGTGGGCCTCGGCAACATCGACACCCCGGGTGACCGCAGCGACAGCACCGGACGGCACACCTATCTGATCGGCCCGGTCGACGGCCGGGCCTCCAAGGGCACGCTCAACCTCGAACTCGGCATCGGGCTCGGCAACATCAAGGTGGTCCAGCAGTGAGGAAGCACCGGCTCGACCTGTTCTCGCTGATCGCGGGCGCGCTGTTCACCGTGCTCGCCGTGCTCTACCTGGTCGCCGCGCTCAACGACCAGTCGGTGAACGGACGGATCGTCATCCCGGTCACCTTCATCGTGCTCGGCGTCGGCGGCCTGGCGGGCGCGGTCGCGGCGGTGGCCCGCCGCGGCCGCCCGGACCGCGAGGAGTGACCCGCGCCGGGGCTCCCGGCACGGGCCGTCCCGGTCCTCAGCTCTGCTGCGGGCCCAGGGTCAGCTGGTCGCCGTCCTTGGTGACGGTGTACTTCGGCAGCGGCTTGACCGCCGGCCCGTTGACCACCGCGCCGGTGCCGGCGTCGAACCGGGAGCCGTGGCAGGGGCAGTAGAGCCGGCCGTTCTTCGGGGCGTCCACCGCGCAGCCGGAGTGGGTGCACACCGAGGAGAGGCCGCAGTACTGGCCCGCCGTGGGCTGCACGATGTAGACGGCGTCCCCGGTGGCGGGGTCCTTGACCTGGGCCGAGCCGCCGACCGGCACGCTCGCGGCGGGCACGGTGGGGGCGGGGGCCGCGGCGCCGGGGACGGGGGCGGCCGACTGCTTGGCCACGGCCTGCCTGCCCCGGCCGAAGGTGCGGGTCAGCGAACCGGTGAGCAGTCCGGCGCCGCCGACCGCGACGGCCGCGATGCCGCCGTCCACCAGCGCCCGGCGCTTGACCTGGTCCTCGCCCAGCCCCCGCCCGCGGTCGCGCTCGGCCCGGCGGGCGAAGTAGCCGTCCAGGGAGAGGTACGGGGTGCCGGCGAGCACCAGCGGGGTCCAGGCCATCAGGTAGGCGAGGTCGTTGCCGAGGTAGTACGGCGAGACGCTCCAGCTGACGGTCAGCCAGAGGCTGAGGTTGAGGAGCGCGCCGCCGAGTGCGGCGACCCGGCCCCAGAGGCCGAGCAGGGTGCCGAGGCCGACCGCCAGCTCGCCGAAGGCGACGGCGAGCGCGAACAGGGTCGGGTGGTCGAGGGCGGGGCCGAGCAGGAAGGAGATCGGGCTGCCGCCGGCCTTGGCGGCCTGGGTCTGCGAGACGAAGGAGGCCGGGTCACCCGCGCCGGCCAGGAAGTGCGCGTCGGAGAGCTTGTCGAGGGCGGCGTAGACGAAGGTGACTCCGAGGAAGAGCCGGAGCGGGAGCAGCGCGTACCCGGACGCGAGCGCCCGCCACTGTGCCGCCCGGTCGGCCCGGCCGGCCGCTCCCCCGCCGGTCGGCTCCGCGTTGCTGGCCTCCGACATCCCGCACACCTTCCTTCTCGGCCTGCCACTCCCTGACAGGTCCGGTCCGCATTCTGCCCGCTCCTGCCCATTTTCGGTGGGAGGTCCCACCCGAGGAGCGGCTCCCGCACCGCGAACGGCCGCGCCGCCGCTCCCTTGCATACGGGAACGACGGCGCGACCGTTCAGGCTCCGACCTCAGGCCCCCGTCGAGGACGGGCGCCGGCGGCCGGCGGGAGTGCCTACTCCCACTCGATGGTGCCCGGCGGCTTGCTGGTGACGTCGACGACGACGCGGTTCACGTCGCGGACCTCGTTGGTGATCCGGGTGGAGATCCGGGCCAGCACGTCATAGGGCAGGCGCGACCAGTCGGCGGTCATGGCGTCCTCGGACGAGACCGGGCGCAGCACGATCGGGTGACCGTAGGTGCGGCCGTCGCCCTGCACGCCCACGCTGCGGACGTCGGCGAGCAGCACGACCGGGCACTGCCAGATCTCGCGGTCCAGACCGGCCGCGGTCAGCTCCTCGCGGGCGATCGCGTCGGCGTCGCGGAGCAGGTCCAGGCGCTCCTGGGTGACCTCGCCGACGATCCGGATGCCCAGGCCGGGGCCCGGGAACGGCTGGCGCTGGACGATCTCCTCCGGCAGGCCCAGCTCCTGGCCGACCATCCGGACCTCGTCCTTGAACAGCTTGCGCAGCGGCTCGACCAGCTGGAACTGCAGGTCCTCGGGCAGGCCGCCCACGTTGTGGTGGGACTTGATGTTGGCGGTGCCGGTGCCGCCGCCGGACTCCACCACGTCCGGGTACAGGGTGCCCTGGACCAGGAAGTCGACCGACTCGCCCTGCGAGCCGGCCTCGGCGATGATCTCGGCCTGGGCCTGCTCGAAGACCCGGATGAACTCCCGGCCGATGATCTTGCGCTTCTCCTCGGGGTCGGTGACCCCCTTCAGCGCGTTCAGGAACCGCTCGGCGGCGTCGACGACCTTCAGCTGCACGCCGGTGGCGGCCACGAAGTCCTTCTCGACCTGCTCGGTCTCACCCTTGCGCATCAGGCCGTGGTCGACGTAGACGCAGGTCAGCCGGTCACCGATGGCCTTGTTGACCAGGGCGGCCGCGACCGCGGAGTCCACGCCGCCGGACAGGCCGCAGATCGCGCGCTTGGTGCCGACCTGCTCGCGGATCAGGGCGATCTGCTCCTCGACCACGCTGCCGGTGGTCCAGGTCGGGGCGATGCCGGCGCCGCGGTAGAGGAAGTGCTCCAGGATCTGCTGGCCGTGGTCGGAGTGCAGCACCTCGGGGTGGTACTGGACGCCGTACAGGCGGGCCTCGTCGTTCTCGAAGGCGGCGACCGGGACCACGTCGGTGGAGGCGGTGACGGTGAAGCCCTCCGGCGCGGCGGAGCAGGCGTCGCCGTGCGACATCCACACCGAGTGCTGCGTGGGGACACCCTCGAACAGGGTGGAGCCGGCGCGGGAGACGGCCAGCGGGGTGCGGCCGTACTCGCGGGCGCCGGTGTTGTCGACGGTGCCGCCGAGCGTCACGGCCATCAGCTGGAAGCCGTAGCACATCCCGAAGACCGGGACACCGGCCTCGAAGATCGCGCGGTCGATCTGCGGCGCGCCCTCTTCGTAGACCGACGACGGGCCACCGGAGAGGATGATCGCCTTGGGGTTCTTGGCGAGCATCTCGGCCACCGGCATGCTGCTCGGCACGATCTCGCTGTAGACCCGCGCCTCACGCACCCGACGGGCGATGAGCTGGGCGTACTGGGCACCGAAGTCGACCACCAGGACGGTGTCGTTCTCCGGCACGGACTGGACGGGAATTGCAGAGGACACAGACGGCCTTCCGGCAGCGGTATCGAGGTGTCACGCGGAGCCGCCTCCCCCTGCGGGGACGCGGTGGCGACGGGTGTGGGGTGTCTGGACACCGATTCTACCGGGCTGTCCGGTTTCACTCGTCTGCACGTCCAAAGGGCCGTGACCGGGCGGGGCCGCGATTCGTTGCTTCAGACGACCGTACGGCCGCGCCGCGTCCGCCAGACGCGCCGACCGACCCCCGCGGGGGCACCGCCGTACGGCTGCAGGACCACGCGTGGAGCTTCACCCCAGTCCACCGGCGCACGTGGCGCCGCCACCCGGTCTGCCGGGAGCGCGGCTCCGTGGGACCGTGCGCGGGTGCCGCGGCCGGCCAGCAGGGGACAGCGACCCCGGCCGCGACTGGGCCGAGAGGTGGGACGGCCGGAGTCCGGGGACGCCCGGGACCGGCCGTCGCACCCCCGGCCCGAGCCGGTGCACACCCGGCGCACTTCTCCGTCAGTCCCGCGCCGCTACGCGCGTCCCGGTGCGCCGCAACCCCAGGTCACTACGCACCGTGATCATCGGCGGCTGTCCCGGCAACACATGCACCGGATCGAACTGTGCCGAATCGGTTGCAGAGCGAGCCCCTCGTCCAGCACGATGCTCGTTGTAAGCCTTTCTCCCGGCGACCTGACGGCTCGCCGAGGAGGCCGGCCGACGACGTGCCGCAGCCTCCGCACAGCCAGGCGACAGCGGTTTTCACTTCACGCTCCGTGAGCGAGGAACCGGCGCAGACCCGCGCGCCGCGAGCCGTTCCGCGCGCGTGCGTGCCCCGCACCGACGGCCACCCGCACCGGGAACCGCGACGCGGACCGAAGCCAACCGACACGACGGCGCTCCTCCCCCGGCGCCGTCACCCCAGCACCGGCGCGGCCCTGACGCCGAGTGCTGAGCGACAAAGGGCCCCGTTCCCCCGCGGGGCCCTTTGCCCTTTCCAGGGCCCGCCGGGCTCAGGGGTGCTCGCGCCAGACGCTCGGATCGACCGGCTCCTCGCCCCGGGGCGACGGCACGTCGGCGACCGTCGGCGCACCGGCCGGGGTCCCGGCCGCGGGGGTGGGCGGCGCCTCGTGCGAGCCGAGCACCTCGCTCACCCCGCTCCCGGGCGCGGGCGGCCCGTCCTGCGGCGCGGCGGCCCGCAGCGGGACGTCATGCACCGGAGCGCCCCCGCCCGGCACGTCCTGCCCCGGGCCGGCCTGCGCGGGAACACCGTGCGCGGGAACACCGTGCGCGGGAACACCGTGCGGCGACGTCGGCACGAGCGGCACCCCCGACGGCACGGGCGGCAGCGGGGTGTACGGATGCGGAGCCGCGCCCCCGGGTGCACCGTCGTACGACGCACCGCCGTACGACGCACCGCCGTACGGGCCCTTGGCGTACCCGGCACCCGCGCCGCCGCCGCGGACCGCCGCCAGCAGCGGCGGCACCAGCAGAGCACCGGCCAGCGCCCAGACCGCGTTGGCCGCCAGGACGGTGAGGAAGGTCAGCCCGACCGCGTTCTCCTGGGACACCTGCAGGTCGGAGGTCCGGCTCCAGCCCGCCATCGACGAGGTCCGGGTCATCATCGCCCCGGCCACCGCCATCAGCACGGTCAGCGCCGCGGCGTGCACGGCCGCCAGCCGCAGCCGGTCGGCCGCGTCCAGCTGCCGCCGGTGCGCCGTCCAGCCGAGCGTCCCCGCCGCGACGAGCGCCAGCAGGCCGGCCCAGCGCCAGTCGGCGGTCACCTGGTCGTGCAGGTCGAAGAAGGACAGGTTCAGGTCCTCGCTGCGCTTGCCCCAGGACGTCTCACCGCCGGTCAGGCCGCTGTGGGCCTGGAAGGTCGCCCCCGAGCCGAAGCCCAGCAGGGTCAGGCCGAGGTTGGGCAGGAAGGCCAGCGCCAGCCCGACCTGCCCGCCGTTCGTGCTGTTCGCCGCGACCAGGACGAAGGCCGCCACCGCGGACAGCGCCACCGACACCGCCATCGCCCGGCCCGCGCTCAGCGCGGCGACCGCCCAGCCGCGCACCGACCGGCTGCGCCAGGCCGCCCAGCGCAGCGCGTCGGTGCCGTGGACGACGAAGGCCAGCAGTCCGGCCAGCAGCAGGGTCCAGCCGACCGCCTCCAGCCAGCCGGCGCCCGCGGTGATCACCGGCCGGGACAGGTCCTGGCCGCTGGTGCCGGTGTAGTCGGGCACGTCGAAGGTGTCCTGCGGCTGCCAGGTCGTACCGCCGACTGCCCAGAGCACCGTGGTCACCCCGGCCAGGACCAAGGCGGTGCGCAGCGCCTCCCCGGCGGCCTGGGCGCGGGTCAGCTGTCCCACCACCGCCTTGTGGCGGCGCAGCCCGGCCCGCAGGCCGCGCCAGAGCGCCAGGCACCACAGGACGGTGACGGTCATCGGCGCCACCCGGAGGACGATGTCCATCCGTTCGGTGTGGCCCCGGCTCAGCGGGCTCTGGTAGCCGATCCTGAAGGGCGCGCCGAGGGCGTTCAGCGCCATCGACAGCGTCGCGCCGAAACGGTCGCCGAAGTCCGGCGACCGGAACCGGTACTCGTACTGGTAGTCGCTCGGGATGGCCGCGATCAGTGCGGCCATCAGCAGGACGAGGGTCGGCGCGACGGCCGCCCTGAGAGCCGGGCGCCAGTCCGCCCCGGTGAGCAGGCGGTGGACGGGTGACTGAGGGGCGTACGGCGTCCCGGTGCCCCAACTGCCCACCGCGGGCGGCACGGCCGGGCCCCCGCCGGGGCCGTACGGCGGCGTCGCCGCGAACCCCGGCGGGCTCCCGGGCGCACCGGACGAACCGGGCGCACCACGCGGCGGGGGTACGGCCGGGGGCACGGCGGGCGGCACCGGCGGAGGTGCGGCCGGCAGGGCTGCGGGCGGGGCTGCGGGCGGCGGCGGGGGCGCGACCGGCCGCCCGCACGAGCCGCAGGCCGACGCCCCCTCCACCGAAGTCGCGCCGCACGATGCGCAGTTGGCCATGGACCGGTTCCCCCCGCTCGACGAGTCCCTGGGCTGCCCCAAGGAGCCCGTTTATCCCATCGGACCCGAACGGATGTCAACCGGGAACGCCGGCACCCGAATTGGCCCTTCGCAGGGGCTTCAGCCCTGCTTCTTCGGGACCTCCGGGACGGGCAGCAGCGGCAGCCGCAGCGCGCCGAACGCGCGCTCCGGCACGGCCGGCCGCAGCGGCGCCACCGGGGTGACCCGCCGGTACGCCTCGTCCTGCGCCGGGCGCCGGTCGGCCTCGCCCTTGTTCGGCCACATCGACATGGCGCGCTCGGCCTGCGCGGTGATGGTGAGCGAGGGGTTGACGCCGAGGTTGGCGGAGACGGCCGCGCCGTCCACCACGCTGATCCCGGGGTAGCCGTACAGCCGGTGGTACGGGTCGACCACGCCGGTCTCGGGAGCGTCGCCGATCGGGCAGCCGCCGAGGAAGTGCGCGGTCATCGGGATGTCGAAGATCTCGCCGACGGTGCTGCCCGCGAAGCCGTTGATCTCGGCGGCCAGCGCTTGGGCGCCGCGTTCGGCGGCCGGGATCCAGGTCGGGTTGGGGGCGCCGTGGCCCTGGCTGGAGGTGAGCCGGTCCTTGCCGAGCGGGCCCTTCTTCAGCGAGACGGTGATCGAGTTGTCCAGCGACTGCATCACCAGACCGATGATCGTCTTCTCGGACCAGCCGCGCTGGTCCATCGAGCGGGCGAAGGTCACCGGGTGAAGGACCGAGTTGCCCAGGTAGCGCAGCCAGCGCGGGCCCCGTCCGCCGCCCTTGACCTGGGCGATCGACAGCGCGCCCATCGCGTTGGAGCCCTTGCCGTAGCGGACCGGCTCGATGTGGGTGTTGGCGTCCGGGTGGATCGAGGAGGTGATCGCGACGCCCTTGGTGAAGTCCGCCTTGGCGCCGTAGCGCCGGTCGGTGGTCTGCGCGCCCACCAGGGCCTCGGAGTTGGTGCGGGTCAGCTCGCCGAGCCGGGTGGAGATCCGGGGCAGGTGCCCGGCGGCGCGCATCCGGTGCAGCAGCGACTGGGTGCCGTAGGTGCCGGCCGCGACGACCACCCGGGCGGCGGTGACGGTCCGCGCGCCCGCCTTCACCCGGTCCGTCTTCGAGCGCGAGTCGGTGCGGCGCACGTCCACGGCGTAGCCGCGGCTCCCGTCGGCCCCGCCGATCTCCCGGATCCGGGCCACCGTGGTGAGCGGGTGGATCTCCGCACCGCCCCGCTCCGCCAGGTACAGGTAGTTCTCGGTGAGCATGTTCTTGGCGCCGTGCCGGCAGCCGGTCATGCACTCGCCGCACTCCACGCAGGCCTTGCGGGCCGGGCCGGCGCCGCCGAAGTACGGGTCGGCGACCTCCTCACCGGGCGCCGCCTTCACCGCCCCTCCGCCGGACCCCGCCCCGGAGGTGCCCCCGGCGTCCTCGCCGTCGCCGAAGAACACCCCGACCGGCGCCATGTGGAAGGTGTCGGCGACTCCCATCTGCTCGGCGGCCGCCTTGAGGTGGACGTCGGAGGGGGTGACGGTCGGGTTCAGCCGGACCCCGAGCATCCGCTGCGCCTGGTCGTAGAACGGCGCCAGCTCCTCCTGCCAGTCGGTGATGTGGCGCCACTGGCGGTCCTCGAAGAAGGCCTTCGGCGGCACGTACAGGGTGTTGGCGTAGTTCAGCGACCCGCCGCCGACCCCGGCGCCGGCCAGGATCAGCACGTTGGCCAGCAGGTGGATCCGCTGGATGCCGTACAGACCGAGCTGCGGTGCCCACAGGTAGTTCTGCAGGTCCCAGGAGTTCTTGGGCAGTTCGTCCCGGTCGAAGCGCCGCCCGGCCTCCAGGACCGCGACGCGGTAGCCCTTCTCGGTCAGCCGCAGTGCCGCGACCGATCCGCCGAAGCCGGACCCGACCACGACCACGTCGTAGTCGAACTCCGCCGCACCGCCGGACTCCACCATCTGCCACCGCTCCTTCGCCGGGATGAACATGCCTGTGGGAAACGCGGGTCGGGCCCCGCACGACGGCGGGGCCCGCGTGCCGCTCGGGCCTACCTGAAGCGCAGCGCCTTGAGCGCGCGCAGCCCGCCGGTCATCACGGCGGCGAACTGCTTGTCGTCCAGGCCGAACGAGGGCGCGATCGGCATCAGCCGCTGGGTCGCGATGGTCTGCGCCTCGGTGAAGCGCAGGATGCCCTCGGCGCCGTGCCGGCGGCCCAGCCCGGAGTCGCCCATGCCGCCCATCGGGGAGGCGACCGAGCCGTACGCGGCCGCGTAGGCCTCGTTGACGTTGACCGTTCCGGTGCGCAGCCGGGCCGCGACCGTCCGGCCGCGCCGCAGGTCCTTGGTCCAGACGCTGGAGTTCAGGCCGTACGGCGTGGAGTTGGCGGCGGCCACCGCCTCCTCCTCGGTGTCGAAGCGGTAGACGGAGACGACCGGGCCGAAGGTCTCCTCGGAGCAGACCGCCATCTCCGGGGTGACGTCGTCGAGGATGGTCGGCTCGAAGAAGAACGGGCCGAGGTCCGGCCGGGCGTGCCCGCCCGCCACCACGGTGGCGCCCGCCTTGACCGCTTCCTCCACGTGCCGGGTGGTGGTCTCCAGCTGGCGGACGGAGACCAGCGAGCCCATGTCCGCGCCGTACGCGAGGCCGCCGCCGAGGCGCAGCGCCCGGGTGCGGGCGGCGAAGCGCTCCAGGAACCCGTCGGCCACCGAGCGGTGCACCAGCAGCCGCTCGATCGAGATGCACAGCTGCCCGGCGGAGGAGAAGCAGGCCCGGACGGCACCCGCGGCGGCGGCGTCGAGGTCGGCGTCGGAGAGCACCAGCATGGCGTTCTTGCCGCCGAGTTCGAGCGAGGCGCCGACGAGCCGGGCGGCGGCGCGCTGGGCGACGTCGCGGCCGGTACGGGTGGAGCCGGTGAACGAGACGTAGTCGGCGTGCTCCACCACGGCGGGGCCGATCACCGGCCCGTCACCGATCACGACCTGCCACAGGTCGGCCGGCAGCCCGGCCTCGACGAGCAGCTCGCGGGCCCACAGGGCGGTCAGCGCGGTCTGGGTGTCGGGCTTGTTGACCACCGCGTTGCCGGCCGCGAAGGCGGGCAGGGCGTCGCCGACGGACAGCTCCAGCGGGTAGTTCCAGGGCGAGATGTGGCCGATCACGCCCTTGGGGCGGCGGGCCTCGACCGCGTGGGTGAGCACCGGCAGCGCGCCGCCGCGCCGCTTGTCCTTGAGGTACGTGTGGGCGGTCCGCCCGTAGTGCCGGGCGGCCATGGCGACGGCCAGCACCTCCTCGAAGGCGTGCAGCCGGGCCTTGCCGGTCTCCGCCTGGATGAGGTCGAGCACCTCGTCCTGCCGCTTGAGCAGCAGGTCGTGGAAGCGCAGCAGGACGGCGGCGCGTCGGCGCACCGGCAGCGCGGCCCAGGCCGTCTGGGCGCGGCGGGCCAGCTGGAAGGCGACCTCGACGTCGGCCGGGGTGGACTGCGGCAGGCAGGCCAGCCGCTCGCCGGTCAACGGGGCGACGGTCTCCACCAGGTCGGGCTCGCCGGTGGCGGTGACGCCGACGGCCAGCCGGTCGACCAGGGACGGCGGGACGGCCGCCGCGACGGTCCGGGCCCCGCCGGGGGCCGCCGGGTTGCCGGCGCCGGGGTGTTCGGTGGCCACTGCATCTGCTGTGAGGTCCGACATACGGCGCAGCCTAGGCCTTCGGCGGCCGGTCCGGTACCCGTGGGTAACAAGAATCTGCCACAGTCGGGCGAAAGCGGGCGTCCCGGCCGCCGGAGCCTCCCCGCGGCCGGCCCCGGCTCAGCGGGTCGGCGTGAAGTCGCGGAGCACCGCGTTGAAGCGCTGTTCGGCCTCGGTCCACTCGTTGCCCCGCTCCGGGCTGGAGGAGTAGATCGCGTAGCTGGTGCCGTCGTCGTCGATGAACTCGGCCTCGACCGCCCGGCGCCGGCCGCCGCCCTGGGCGGCGTAGCTGAACTCCCAGACGGCCGCCTCGTGGCCGTTGACCGCGACGCTGGTCATCTTGTGCTGCTTGTAGTCCTTCAGCGACTTGGAGACGGAGCCCTCCATCTGCCGCATGTGCTCCAGCGGCTTCACCGACTGTCCGGCGGTGACGGCGAACTGCAGGTAGTGCGTCTTGTTGTCGGGGCTGTAGTAGATCTGGTTGTCGGAGGTGGTGCTGCGCTGCCAGGCCGGGGTGCCCGAGGGCAGTGGGAAGCGGAAGCCGGCCGGGTCGTCGACCCAGCGGTAGCCGTTGGGCGCCGCCGCCGAGGGGCTGGCGCCGGTGGTGGGCTCCGGCCCGGTGGACTCGACCGGCGCGGTCGGCGTCGGTTCCTCGGAGCCGCCGCCCACCACGTGCCGGGTGACGAGGAAGGTGCCGGCGGCCGCCAGCAGGCCGACCGCCACCGCGACGGCGACGATCCTGGCGGTGTTGCGGCGCTTGGCCGGGCCACGCGCGGGCGTGACGGCGTGCGCCACCGGCGTGACCGGCCCGGTGTGCGCCCGCGCGGTGTCCGCCCCGCCGCCCGAGGTCTCGTGAACGGCGGGCGTGGCCGTGGGCGTGCCGGCGGGCGCGTGCTGCTCGGTCGGCCCTTCGGCGCCCTCGGCACCTCCGTCCGGGGCCTCCGCGGTCTCCGCCGGGTGCTCACTGCGGTCCACCACCGGTACCGACTGGGTGGGCGCCCGCAGCGGCGCGACGCCCTTGAAGCCCATGGTGTGCCCGGCCTGGACCTCGGCCAGCATCCTGGCCACCTCGTCCGCGGTCGGGCGCTCGTCCGGGTCCTTGGCCATCAGCGCGGCCAGCACCGGACCGAGCGGCCCGGCCCGGCGCGACTCCGGCAGCGGCTCGTCGACGACCGCGGCCAGCGTGCTGATCGGCGAGTCCCGGCGGAACGGCGACTGGCCCTCGACCGCCGCGTACAGCGTCGCCCCGAGGCCCCACAGGTCGGAGGCCGGTCCGGGGCGCTCGCCCTGGGCGCGCTCCGGTGCCAGGTAGTCCGGCGAGCCCACCAGGTCACCCGGCCGGGTCAGCTCGGTGGAGCCCTCGTACTTCGCGATGCCGAAGTCCAGCAGCACCACCCGCCCGGTGCCGCGCTCCAGCAGCACGTTGGCGGGTTTCACGTCCCGGTGCAGCACGCCCAGCTGGTGGCCGCGGTGCAGCGCGGCGAGCACCTGACTGCCGACCTCGGCCGCGGCGCGCGGCTGCAGGGTGCCGTCCTGGCTGATCACGTCGGCCAGCGAGCGGCCGTCGACCAGTTCCATCACGATCCACGGCCGGCCGTCCTGCTCCAGCACGTCGTGCACGGTGATCACGCCGGGGTGCTTGATCCGCGCGGCCGCGCTGGCCTCGCGCTTCATCCGGGCGTGCAGGATCTGCAGGTCCTCCTCGGGGAGGTGGTTGACGGTCAGCTCCTTGACCGCGACCTCGCGGTCGAGCATCCGGTCCCAGGCCCGCCAGACGGTGCCCATGCCGCCACGGCCGAGCCGCTCGCCGAGCTCGTAACGCCCGGCCAGCAACCGCTCCGCCTCGGCCGCTTCCGGCCCGTCCTGCACACCCATCTGCGACCGCTCCCCCACACATTCCGCCTGCCGTCACCGCGACGGAGGGCCTGGTGCAGACCACTGTTCGAACAAATCCCACGCACACATTAGGCGCACCGTGCCGCCCCGGGTAATCACGCCCGCCTCCCGGAGCGGCGACACCCGGTCCGTCCGGGCCGTCAGCCTGCGAACAGCACCACGGCGGCAATTCCCAGCGCCAGCAGGACAAGGACTCCCCCCACCAGCAGCGGTCCCAGGAGGGCGGGGGCTATCCGTGGCGGTTTCCCGCCACCGCCGGCCCCCTGATCGGGGCCGTTGCCCGCCGCGGCACTCCCGGAATTCCCGGATCCTGCGCCCCGTCGGGCGCCCCGGCGCGGCCGCACCACCAACGGCGCCTGCGGCTTCAGCGTCACCGCCCGCGCCACCCGCTCCTCGTCCACCGGCTCCGGCGCGCCCGCCAGCAGCTCCGCCAGCTCCCGCCACACCGCCTCCGCGGTCGGCCGCAGCACCGGGTCGGGCTGCAGCAACCGCTCCACCAGCGGCCCGAGCGGCCCGCAGGCCGCCGAGTGCTCGCGCCGCCCGTCCCGCACGGCCGTCACCAGCTCCGGCACACCGCCCTCGGGGTACGGCGAGCGGCCGGTGACCAGCCGGTGCAGCAGCACCCCGAGCGCCCAGCAGTCGCCCGCCGGGCCGCCGTCGAGCGGCCAGCGCTCCGCCACCGGGCCGACCAGGGTGGCCCGTACGTCGTACCGGCGCCGCCCGCCCGGCCCGCCGAGCTCCTCGGCCAGCCCCTCCTGCGCCACCCCGGCGAGCAGCCCGCCGAGCATCGCCGCGCCGTCCTCGCAGACCAGTACCGAATCGGCGGTCAGATTGCCGTGGGTGAGGCCGGCCTCGTGCAGCGCCCGCAGCGCGCCGGCCAGGTCCGCCGCCAACTCGGCCGCCCGGTAGGGCTGCACCGGCCCGTCGACCAGCAGTTCGGCCGCCGTCAGCCCGGCCGGGCGCTCCTCCGCCGTCCACAGCAGCTCGCCCTCGACGAAGGCCCCGACCCCGCGCAGCAGCCGCGGGTGCTTGGCCGGCGCGGCCGAGCCGACCGCCGCCACCCGCCGCACCAGCCGGTCCGCCTGCGCGGGCACCGCGTCCTCCGGGTCCTGACCGGCGGTCAGCAGCGCGGGCAGTTCCAGGGCGCGCAGCAGTACCGATTCACCGGTCCGCTCGTCCACCGCGTGGGCGCGGAAGGGTTCGGGACGGTCCGTCAGCCGGTACCGTCCCGCCAGCAGTTGCCCGGGGCCACCTCGCATGTCAGTTCCTCTCGCTCACCGAGCAGCCTACTGAGCGTCTCCTTCGCACCCGGCCCGGTGGACCGGACCTGACCGGTCGACACCGCCTTCCGGGTGGCGGGGAACGACGACCGGACCGCCCGGGCGGAGGCCGTCCGCACCGTCGAGGGGCCGTCATCGACGGCGAGGAGCCGGTCGCCCGGTGCCGCCCGGCCGCGTCCGCGGGGGCGTCACCCGCCGGCTGTCCCTCCTAGGACGGGCAGCCGCCGGTACCGGTTCCGGGCGCCGTCATCCCACGGCGCCCGGCGACGGCTCGCAACTCATCGGCCGGGCCGCGCGGTTGGCCGCCCGGAAGCCGTCCCCGCGGTCACGGCGCGGGCTGGAAGGTGCCGAAGACGACGTCCCGGACCGGGGCCTGCGCGGCCCACTGCGCGTCCGGGACGATCCAGTAGATCGAGTAGCCGTACTTGGCCGGGGTCCCGGTCACGAAGCCGCGGTTGAGCGAGTGGGTCTTGGGCGTGCCGTTGGTCCACTCCCAGTCCGCCGCGTTGGTCCACTGCCGGTAGGTGATCGCCGACAGGTTCAGCCGCTGGTAGTTGGTGACCTGGCCGCGCACGTTGGGCTCGGACTGCTGCCAGTCGGCGACGGCGCTGTCGCCCGGCGAGGTGGTCCACTCGATCCGCAGCTGACTGCCGTCGGCCGGGTTCTTGAAGATCCGCCGGTTGGAGTCGGACCCGGCCGGCTGCAGCCAGTCCGGCAGGACGACCGAGAAGCCGCTCGGGTCCTTGTACTCGTGGTACCCGGCCGGCACCGCACCACCCGGCGCGGACGGCGCCGGGGTCTGCACGGGGGCGGGGGTCTGCACGGGAGCCGGGGTCTGCACGGGGGCCGTCGGCGTGGTGGCGGCGGGCTGCGCGGGAGCGGGAGCGGCGGGGGTGGTGGCGTCGGCGCCCGGCGTCCCGGTCTCCGCCGGTGCGGGCGCGGGCTCCGTCGCGGACGGCGCCGCGCCCTGGCTCGGCGGGGTGTCCGCGGTCGTCGCCACCGGCGAGGTGGCGCCCGCGCCGTGGGTGGACGCGCCCTTCGCGTCGCCGCCGACGGCCTGGAGCACCGCGACCACTCCCGCGATCAGCAGCAGCACCACGACCACGGTGGCGATGGCCAGCCGCCGCCGGCCGGTGCGCGGGTCGGCCCCGGCGGCCTGCGTCGCGCCCATCGTCCACTCGCTGGTCACCGGACGGATCGGGTCGGGCACCGGCTCCGTCGCCGCGGCGGTGGGCTCCGCCACGGCCGCCGCGGGCGGCTCCTCGTCCCGGGCCCGGCTGCCCACCCGGACCGTCCCCAGCAGCCCGCCCACGGTCCGCTTCCGGACGGCCTCGGGCTTCTCCGGCCCGGGCTCCGGCGTCGGCGTAGGCGTCGGTTCGGCCACGGCCTCGGGCTCGGGCTCGGCCACCGGCTTGGGCTCGGACGTCGGCCGCGGCTTCGACGACGGCTCGGGCGTGGCGGCCCCCGTCTCCACCGGCATCGCGTGCTCGGTGGTCGACTCGGCCTTCACGGTGACCTCCGCGACCACCCGCTTGAGCATCGACCGGGTCTGCGAGGCGTCCAGCCGCTCGGCCGGGTCCTTCTCCAGCAGCCCCTCGATCACCGGCTTCAGCGCCCCGGC
This sequence comes from Kitasatospora sp. NPDC048545, assembly GCF_040651155.1. Classification (NCBI taxonomy): domain Bacteria; kingdom Bacillati; phylum Actinomycetota; class Actinomycetes; order Kitasatosporales; family Streptomycetaceae; genus Kitasatospora; species Kitasatospora sp. NPDC048545. The sequence continues at coordinate 111,310 of NZ_JBEZIQ010000010.1, read as the reverse complement.
GTTCGCCGGCATGACGAGGTCCTCGGTCATCACCGCGGTCAGGGTGGCCAGCGCCGAGCCCCGGTCGTACGGCGGGCGGCCCTCGACCATCGCGTACAGCGTGCCGCCCAGCGACCACAGGTCGGCCGGCGGCCCCGGCTTCTGCCCGCGGGCCCGCTCCGGGGATATGTACGAGGGCGCGCCGACCAGCATGCCGGTGGAGGTGACCGAGGCGTCGCCCTCCACGCTGGCGATGCCGAAGTCGGTCAGCACGACCCGGCCGTCATCGCCGATCAGCACGTTGGACGGCTTGACGTCCCGGTGCAGGATGCCCAGCGCGTGCGCGGCGATCAGCACGCCCAGCACGTCGAGCGCGATCTCGGCGGCCCGGCCGGGCGCGAGCGGCCCGTCCTCGCGGATGACGTCGGCCAGCGAGCGGGACTCGACCAGCTCCATGACGATCCACGGCCGGTCGTCCTCGTCGACCACGTCGAAGACGGTGACCGCCGAGTTGTGCCGGATCCGAGCGGTCGCCTTGGCCTCGCGCAGCGTCCGGACGATCAGCCGGTGCTTCTCCTCCTCCTCGACGCTGGCGTTCATCCGCAGTTCCTTGACCGCGACGGTCCTGCCCAGCATCTCGTCCTCGGCGCGCCAGACGGTGCCCATGCCGCCGCGTCCGAGCACGCCGTTCAGGCGGTAGCGGCCGGCCAGGAGGCGGCCGGTGGAACCCTGCGCCTGGGTCATTCGGAACGTTCCCCCATGTGCTGCTGGCGGTCGTGGTGACGGCGTGTCGGACCGGCCGGGCCCGAACGCCCAAGCCTCCATCATCCCCTGTCCCGGGGGCTCGCGACCACCCGCCCCCCGTCCCGACCCGGGACGAACCGGAACGGGAGCGGCGCTCCGTGCCCGATCTGTGATCGAAAACTCGCCAAGATCCGTCCGAATCACTGCTACCGTTCGGCAGCTCATCGTCTTTTCCGGGGGGATTCGACGCCCATGACCGCACCCGTACCGGGCACTGACGGCCCATCGGCGCGGCCGCGCACCGCCCAGCACTACTCGGTCGCACCGGCACCGGCCTCCCCCGAGGGCTACGTGGTGCCAGGCATGCCCGGCGCCCCGGTGAACGGTTACGAAACCGTCGAATCCGTCGTCCCGGTGCCCCGGCGCGCCCCCCGCCCCCGGCGCACCGCCCTGGCCCTCGTCCTCGCCGTCCTCGCGATGCTTCTCGGCGGCCTCGCCTACGGCTGCGCCCCGCTGCGCGCCGCCGACAGCCTCGGCTGGCTGGCCATCGCCCCGGCCGGCCTGGTCGCCCTCCCGCTCGGCCTGCTCGGTGGCCGGAACCGGCTCCTCCCGCCGCTCGGCGCCCTGCTCGCGGCGGGCGCGCTCCTGATCGGCCAGCTGACCGAACACCTGCGCCGGGTGCACGCCGGGGGTCCCGGCCCCCGCGGCCTCCTCCACAACGCCCTGGGCGCCTGGCGCGCCGACCTCCGCCCGCTCGACGCGGCGTTCTACGCCATCGCCCTGATCGGCGGCTTCCTCCTCACCCGCCGGACCGCCGACCGCGGCTGACCCCCCGCCGACCGCACCCGGACTCCCCCGGACAGCCCGAAGGCCCCGCCGTACCCGGCGGGGGCCTTCGTCAGCGCACGGCTCAGCGGTGGTCGAGCGCCGGGTTGACCGTCACCTCGACCCGCTGGAACTCCTTGAGCTCCGTGTAGCCGGTGGTGGCCATCGCGCGGCGCAGCGCACCGAACAGGTTCATGGTGCCGTCCGGGGTGTGCGACGGACCGGTGAGGATCTCCTCGGTGGTGCCGACCGTGCCGAGGTCCACCCGCTTGCCGCGCGGCAGCTCCTCGTGGACGGCCTCCATGCCCCAGTGGAAGCCCTTGCCCGGGGCGTCGGTGGCGCGGGCCAGCGCGGCACCGATCATCACCGCGTCGGCGCCGCAGGCGACGGCCTTCGGGATGTCGCCGCTGTAGCCGACGCCGCCGTCCGCGATCACGTGCACGTAGCGGCCGCCGGACTCGTCCATGTAGTCGCGGCGGGCGGCCGCGACGTCGGCGACGGCGGTGGCCATCGGCACCTGGATGCCGAGCACGTTGCGGGTGGTGTGGGCGGCGCCGCCGCCGAAGCCGACCAGCACGCCGGCCGCGCCGGTCCGCATCAGGTGCAGGGCCGCGGTGTACGTGGCGCAGCCGCCGACGATCACCGGGACGTCCAGCTCGTAGATGAACTGCTTCAGGTTGAGCGGCTCGGCGGCGCTGGAGACGTGCTCGGCCGACACAGTGGTGCCGCGGATGACGAAGACGTCGACCCCGGCGTCCACGACGGCCTTGGAGAACTCGGCGGTGCGCTGCGGCGAGAGCGCGGCGGCGGTGACCACGCCGGAGTCGCGGACCTCCTGGATGCGCTGCTTGATCAGCTCGGCGCGGATGGGCGCGGCGTAGATCTCCTGCAGCCGGCGGGTCGCGGTGGCCTCGTCGGTGATCGCGGCGATCTCGTCGAGCAGCGGCTGCGGGTCCTCGTAGCGGGTCCAGAGGCCTTCCAGGTTCAGCACGCCCAGGCCGCCGAGGCGGCCGATGGCGATGGCCTGCTGCGGGGAGACCACGCTGTCCATCGGGGCGGCGAGGAACGGCAGCTCGAAGCGGTAGGCGTCGATCTGCCAGGCGATAGAGACCTCCTTCGGGTCCCGGGTACGGCGGCTGGGGACGACGGCGATGTCGTCGAAGGCGTACGCCCTGCGGCCGCGCTTGCCTCGCCCGATCTCGATCTCAGTCACTTCGAGCCCTTCTGCTTTGTTGCTGTGCCCGCCGGGTCACCCCGGCCGCACCCCAGTATCCCGTACTACCGGCGGCACCGCCCCGACGGCCCGCTCCCCGGACCCGCGGCAGGGCCGGACAGGCGGAAGGGGTCGAACACGGCGAGGGGCCCGCCGCCGCGGGTGCAGCGACGGGCCCCTCGGTCGTCCGAGCCGGGCGGACCGGTCAGCGGGCGGAGTAGTTCGGCGCCTCGACCGTCATCTGGATGTCGTGCGGGTGGCTCTCCTTGAGGCCCGCCGAGGTGATCCGGACGAAGCGGCCCTTGCTCTCCATCTCGGCGATGGTGGCGGCGCCGACGTAGCCCATGGTCTGGCGCAGGCCGCCGATGAGCTGGTGCAGCACGGCGGACAGCGGGCCGCGGTACTGCACCTGGCCCTCGATGCCCTCGGGGACGAGCTTGTCGTCCGAGGCCACCTCGGCCTGGAAGTAGCGGTCCTTGGAGTACGAGCGGCCCTGGCCGCGGGACTGCATGGCGCCCAGCGAGCCCATGCCGCGGTAGGACTTGAACTGCTTGCCGTTGATGAACAGCAGCTCGCCCGGGGACTCCTCGCAGCCGGCCAGCAGCGAGCCGAGCATCACGGTGTCGGCACCGGCGGCCAGCGCCTTGCCGATGTCGCCCGAGTACTGCAGGCCGCCGTCGCCGATGACCGGCACGCCGGCCGCCTGGCAGGCCTGGGCGGCCTCGTAGATGGCGGTGATCTGCGGGACGCCGATGCCGGCGACCACGCGGGTGGTGCAGATCGAGCCGGGGCCGACGCCGACCTTGACGCCGTCCACGCCGGCGTCGATCAGCGCCTGGGCGCCGTCACGGGTGGCGACGTTGCCGCCGACCACGTCGACCCCGACGGCCGACTTGATCTTCGCGATCCAGGCCAGAGCGTTGTGGCTGTGGCCGTGCGAGGTGTCGACCACCAGGAAGTCCGCACCGGCCTCGACCAGGGCCTGGGCCCGGTCGAACGCCTCGGCGCTGGCACCGACGGCGGCGCCGACCAGCAGACGGCCCTCGGCGTCCTTGGCGGCGTTCGGGTACTGCTCGGCCTTGACGAAGTCCTTGACGGTGATCAGGCCCTTGATCCGGCCCTCGTCGTCGACCAGCGGCAGCTTCTCGATCTTGTGGCGGCGCAGCAGCGCCATCGCGTCCACACCGGAGATGCCGACCTTGCCGGTGATCAGCGGCATCGGGGTCATGATCTCGCGGACCTGGCGGCTGCGGTCCGACTCGAAGGCCATGTCGCGGTTGGTGACGATGCCGAGCAGCTTGCCGGCCTCGTCGGCGATCGGGACGCCGGAGATGCGGAACTTGGCGCACAGCGCGTCGGCCTCGGCCAGCGTGGTCTCGGGGCCGACCGTGATCGGGTCGGTGACCATGCCGGACTCGGAGCGCTTCACCAGGTCGACCTGGTTGGCCTGGTCCTCGACCGAGAGGTTGCGGTGCAGCACGCCGACGCCGCCCTGGCGCGCCATCGCGATGGCCATCCGCGCCTCGGTGACCTTGTCCATGGCCGCGGAGAGCAGCGGGATGTTGACGCGGACGTTCCGGGAGACCCGCGAGGAGGTGTCCACCGAGTTCGGCAGCACCTCGGAGGCCCCGGGCAGCAGCAGGACGTCATCGAACGTGAGCCCGAGCATGGCGAACTTCTCGGGTACGCCTGCGGCGTTGTAAGACATTTGGGGGGTACCTTCCGTGGCCGGCCTTATCCGCTCACGCCCTGAGGGTGGGGGCGCAGTCATCGCTCACTCGCGCAGACCGCCGAAGCCGGGTGCAATGGGAGGATCCTCCAAGGGGACCCAGCGCGCACCCGTGAAACTTTGGCAACCCGCCCAGGCGCCGATACCCCATGGTACTGGCACCGCGAATGTGTCCTCGTGTGCCCTTGACAACAACCCCGCCGGGTCGCCACATTCCGCCGCGCCGCGGAACCCGGCCGACGGCGGGGCCGACCGGAGCGGCCGGGATCAGGAGGACTCCTCCGCGAGCGCCCGCAGCCGGCTGAGCGCCCGGTGCTGGGCCACCCGGACCGCGCCGGGCGACATCCCGAGCACCTCGCCGGTCTCCTCCGCGGACAGCCCGGCGGCCACCCGCAGCAGCACCAGCTCGCGCTGACGGGCCGGCAGGTTGGAGAGCAGTTCCTTGGCCCAGGCCGCGTCGCTGCTCAGCAGCGCCTGCTCCTCCGGTCCGAGCGCCTCGTCCGGCACCTCCGGCAGGTCGTCCTGCGGGACGACGGTCGAGCCGGGCCCGCGCATCGCGGCCCGCTGCAGGTCGGCGATCTTGTGCGCGGCGATGCCGTACACGAAGGCCTCGAACGGCCGCCCCTGGTCCTTGTACCGCGGCAGCGCGCAGAGCACCGCGACGCAGACCTCCTGGGCGACGTCGTCCACGTGGTGCCGGGCCCCGCCGGGCAGCCGGACCAGCTTGGCGCGGCAGTACCGCAGGGCCAGCGGGTGGACGTAGGCGAGCAGGGCGTCGATCGCCGGGCCCTCGCCGCGCACCGCGGCCGCGACGAGTTCGCCCATCAGTGGGGAGCCGCCCGTGCCGAGCACCGGCGGGCGGCCCGGTCCGGCCCCGACACCGGAACCGCCGGGAGCGACGGAATCGGCGTACGACGGATCGTGGCCCGGACCGGAGGGCTCGGCCTCCACCGGGTCCGCCTGGCCGGCCGCACCGGCGACGTCGTCGCGCATCGGTCCATGGTGCCTGGTCGAGCGGGAAAACGCGGCACCGCGTCCGGAGTTGTGCACCGGAACGTTATGCGCTGCCGCACCGTGGGGCGTTCCGCGCACCACCGGCCCCTCCTGCACCGTGCCGCCTCCCGCCCCGCCGTCGGTGGTTCCGTCCGTCGCGCCGTCCGCCGAGTGTCCTGCGGCTGCGTCGTTCGCCGCAGTGCCTGTCCGCTGGTCCCCGAGGTGCTCCACTCCTCCATGGTGCAACCTCGGGACCGTAACGTCACACGCTTGTGCGACACCCGCTCCGGGGATCGCCGACGGCGCGCCGCGCCCGGCGGCGCGGCCGGTGGTCAGCGGACCAGGCCCCAGCGGAAGCCCAGCGCCACCGCGTGCGCACGGTCCGAGGCCCCGAGCTTCTTGAACAGCCGTCGGGCGTGGGTCTTGACCGTGTCCTCGGACAGGAACAGCTCGCGCCCGATCTCGGCGTTGCTGCGGCCGTGGCTCATGCCCTCCAGCACCTGGATCTCACGCGCCGTCAACGTCGGCGCGGCCCCCATGTCGGGGCTGCGCAGCCGGCGCGGGGCGAGCCGCCAGGTCGGGTCGGCGAGGGCCTGGGTGACGGTGGCCCGCAGTTCGGCGCGGGAGGCGTCCTTGTGCAGGTACCCGCGGGCACCCGCGGCCACCGCGAGCGCGACGCCGTCGAGGTCCTCGGCGACGGTGAGCATGATGATCCGCGCGCCCGGGTCGGCGGACAGCAGCCGCCGGACCGTCTCGACCCCGCCGAGGCCGGGCATCCGGACGTCCATCAGAACGAGATCGGAGCGGTCGGCCACCCAGCGGCGGAGGACCTCCTCCCCGTTCGTCGCGGTGGTGACCCGGTCCACACCGGGTACGGTCGCGACCGCGCGGCGAAGCGCCTCGCGGGCGAGCGGGGAATCGTCGCAAACGAGAACGGAAGTCATGACCGTCGTCCTCCGCAGCTGATCCGCGTCACGTTGAGCCTCCTGGCTGGTACGAACCTCTCCGACACGGCCGATCGGCGACAGACTCCGTGCTGATCGCCCCAACTTGCCCGCGATCGTTCCCGACGTCCGGCGCCCGCTAACCGCCTCCGCACTTCCAACGACCGTCACTCGAATGAGTTACGGCCTTCAGAGCCATCTCCACCACTGTACGTGGCCAACCCATTACCGATCAGCCGCATCGCGGTGCACACGCCGCACTTTTCCGCAGCTCGCGCGCGGTGGGCGTGCGACCCGCACACCGATTCGGTGCGTCGCGCGCCCGTCGGCCACCCGATTGCCACGCCCGCGCCCGCCGAGGACCCTTGCCCACTTTGCCCGTTTTTATAGCTTTCGTATGGTCATTGACTGTTGTGCCAGTGTGTGGGTGACTTGTCCATGGAGTTGCCTTAAGTCATATTTCCAGGTGTCCACACCAGTGCATCGAAGCCCCGCCGTGCCGCTCGGCAGCAGCCCGCCGAACGCCCGGCCGACGGCCGACAGCCTCTGAAGGGAATGAGCCATGGCAGATTTCTCCCGCCTCCCCGGTCCCAACGCGGACCTCTGGGACTGGCAGCTCTCCGCAGCCTGCCGTGGCGTGGACAGCTCGCTCTTCTTCCACCCCGAGGGCGAGCGAGGGGCCGCGCGCAGTTCGCGCGAGGCCAGCGCCAAGGAGGTCTGCATGCGCTGCCCGGTGATCGCCGAGTGCGCGGCGCACGCACTGGCGGTCCGCGAGCCGTACGGGGTCTGGGGCGGGATGACCGAGGACGAGCGCGAGGAGATGCTGGGGCGCTCGCGGCACCGGCTGGTGGAGGTCCCGCTGACCCCGCCGGCGGTCGCGCAGCACTAGACCCGCCTCCACGACGCGCCGTGAAGAAACGTTTCTGCGCGGCGCCACAGCCCCGTCGCGGCCGATCCGGTCCCCCGCCGCCGAGCCCCGTCACCCACCGTCAGCGGGCGGCCGCCGTCCCCGCCAGCCGCTCCAGCATCAGGGCCACGGCCGGCACCTCGGCCAGGTCCGCCAGGGTCAGCGCGACCACCTGGCGCACCGCCGGCGCCCCCGAGGCCGTCCGTACCGGCACCGTCGACACGCCGTCAGGACGCACCGACTGCAGCGCCAGCCGGGGCAGCACTGCCACCCCCAGCCCGGCCGCCACCAGGCCGACCACCGCCGGGTAGTCGTCGGTCGCGAAGTCGATCCGGGGCTCGAAGCCCGCCCCCGCGCAGAGCTCCACCAGGTGACCCCGACACTGCGGGCAGCCCGCGATCCACTGCTCCCCCGCCAGCTCGCCCAGCCCCACCGGCCCGCCCCGCCCGGCCAGCGGGTGGGCGGCCGGCAGCAGGCCCACCAGCGGGTCGTCCAGCAGCGGCGTGACCACCAGATCGGACCAGTCCGTTCCGGCGGTCAGCTGCTGGGCCTCCAGATTCGCCTCGGCCCGCGCCTCCCGCGGCGTGCCGTGCGCGGGCGCCGGCAGCAAAGCGGCACCGTCGGACTGCGGGTAGCGGAAGGCCAGCGCGATCTCGCACTCACCGCCGCGCAGCATCGCCAGCGACTCCGGCGGCTCCGCCTCGACCAGCGACACGCGCACCCCCGGATGGCTGTCCCGCAGGCGGGCGACGGCGGGCGGCACCAGGGTGGAACTCGCGGTCGGGAAGGACACCAGCCGCACCCGGCCGGCCCGCAGCCCGGCGATCGCGGCCACCTCCTCCTCGGCGGCGGAGAGCCCGGCCAGGATCCCGGTGGCATGCTTGAGCAGGACCCGCCCGGCCTCGCTGAGCTGCATCCCGCGGCCCGAGCGGACCACCAGCGGGGTGTCCACGGACTTCTCCAGCGCCTTCATCTGCTGGCTGATGGCGGGCTGGGTGCACCCCAGCTCGCGGGCGGCGGCGGAGAAGGAGCCGGTGCGGGCGACGGCACGCAGGACGCGCAGATGGCGGGCCTCGATCATGCCTTAGTTATAAGGCAATCTTTGCGTTCTGCAAAATTCTACTGATAGTTGAAGGGTCGACGGTTGCAGCAACCGCGACGGCCGGAGGCCCGGCCCGCCACCCCTCGCGGGGTGCGGACCGGGCCTCCGGTCAGTGGCTCGGGCCTCAGTGCGAGTGGCCGTGACCGCCGTGGGAGTGACCGTTGTCGGCCTCCTCCTCCTTCTTCTCCACCACGAGGGTCTCGGTGGTGAGCAGCAGGGAGGCGATCGAGGCCGCGTTCTCCAGGGCGGAGCGGGTGACCTTGACCGGGTCGATGACGCCGGCCTTCAGCAGGTCGCCGTACTCGCCGGTGGCCGCGTTGTAGCCGTGGCCGGTCTCCAGCTCGGCGACCTTGTGGGTGATGACGTAGCCCTCGAGGCCGGCGTTCTGGGCGATCCAGCGCAGCGGCTCGTGCAGCGCCTTGCGGACGACCGCGACACCGGTCGCCTCGTCGCCCGACAGGCCCAGGCCGTCCTCCAGCACCTTGGCGGCGTGGACCAGGGAGGCGCCACCGCCGGCGACGATGCCCTCCTCGACCGCGGCGCGGGTCGCCGAGATGGCGTCCTCCAGGCGGTGCTTGCGCTCCTTCAGCTCCACCTCGGTGGCGGCGCCGACCTTGATGACGCAGACGCCGCCGGCCAGCTTGGCCAGGCGCTCCTGCAGCTTCTCGCGGTCCCAGTCGGAGTCGGTGGCGGCGATCTCACCCTTGATCTGGGCGACGCGGCCGGCCACGGCCTCGGCGTCACCGGCACCGTCGACGACGGTGGTCTCGTCCTTGGTGATGGTCACGCGGCGGGCGGTGCCCAGCACGTCCAGGCCGACCTGGTCGAGCTTGAGGCCGACCTCCTCGGAGATGACCGTGCCGCCGGTCAGGGTGGCCAGGTCGCCGAGGATCGCCTTGCGGCGGTCGCCGAAGCCCGGGGCCTTGACGGCGACGGCGTTGAAGGTGCCGCGGATCTTGTTCACGACCAGGGTCGACAGCGCCTCGCCGTCGACGTCCTCGGCGATGATCAGCAGCGGCTTGGAGGCACCGCCCTGCAGGATCTTCTCCAGCAGCGGCAGCAGCTCCTGGATGGAGGAGATCTTGCCCTGGTTGATCAGGATGTAGGGGTCCTCCAGGACCGCTTCCTGACGCTCCGCGTCGGTGACGAAGTACGGCGACAGGTAGCCCTTGTCGAACTGCATGCCCTCGGTGAAGTCCAGCTCCACGCCGAAGGTGTTCGACTCCTCGACGGTGATGACACCGTCCTTGCCGACCTTGTCGATCGCCTCGGCGATCAGCTCGCCGACCTGGGTGTCCTGCGCGGAGAGGGACGCGACGGCGGCGACGTCGTCCTTGCCCTCGATCTCGCGGGCGACGGACAGCAGGTGCTCGGAGACGGCGGCGACGGCCTTGTCGATGCCCTTCTTCAGGGCGGCCGGGCCGGCACCGGCGGCGACGTTGCGCAGACCCTCGTTGACCAGGGCCTGAGCCAGCACGGTGGCGGTGGTGGTGCCGTCACCCGCGACGTCGTTGGTCTTGGTGGCGACCTCCTTGACGAGCTGCGCGCCAAGGTTCTCGTACGGGTCGTCCAGCTCGACCTCACGGGCGATGGTGACACCGTCGTTGGTGATGGTCGGGGCGCCGAACTTCTTGTCGATGACGACGTTGCGGCCCTTGGGGCCGATGGTCACCTTGACGGTGTCGGCCAGCTTGTTGACACCGCGCTCCAGCGAGCGGCGGGCGTCCTCGTCGAACTGCAGGATCTTCGCCATGTTCCCTATTCCCTCGGGGCTGCGGCCGGCCCACCGGCCGCCGAACTACGTGAACCAACAACCACGCCCCGGGCCCCTGTCACTTGGGACACGGATCCGGGGCGGGTCGGAACGACTTACTTCTCGATGCTGCGTTTACTTCTCGATGATGGCGAGAACGTCACGAGCCGAGAGGACGAGGTACTCCTCGCCCTGGTACTTCACCTCGGTGCCGCCGTACTTCGAGTACAGGACGATGTCACCGACGGCGACGTCGAGCGGCAGACGCTGGCCGTCCTCGAAGCGGCCCGGGCCGACGGCCAGGACGACGCCCTCCTGGGGCTTCTCCTTGGCGGTGTCCGGGATAACCAGGCCGGAGGCCGTGGTGGTCTCGGCGTCGAGCGGCTGGACCACGATGCGGTCCTCGAGCGGCTTGATGGCAACCTTGCTGCTGGTGGTCACGTCCGAGCTCCCCTTCGGAGATTACGGGGTTTTCTAACGGGTAGGGCGAGCCTGCGAGCCTGCCGTCGCGGGGGTCAGGCACGCGTCTTCGCGTTAGCACTCCCCCGGTGGGGAGTGCCAAGGACGACCATAGGCCCGTGTTAGCACTCAGTCAACCAGAGTGCCAACGACGCGCCCCGGAAGATCCTGACGACGGATGAGTACCCGTACTCATGTGCGCCCGTGACCGGGGTCGACACACTCGTGCCATGCCCGACACCCCGGTTCGCATCGGCCCGGCCCGCACCGCCGACGTCCTGTGGTCCGCAGTCCTCCTGCCGGTCCTCGGGGCGATCCCGGCGCTCGCGTACCTCGTGACCGTCGCGATCGTCTTCGCCTGCGTGGACGGCGGGAAGGGCGTGGAGGTGGTCGCCCTGCTGGGCGTGCTCGTCGGCGTGGCGGTCAGCCTCGGGGTGCCGCTGTCCGTCGCGTTCCGCACCCGGCGCGCCGGTTACCGGGTCCTGCCGGTCGTCGCCGCCGTCTCCCCGTTCCTGGTGCCGGGCTGGGCCGTGGCGGGCTTCCCCGGCGCCTGACCCGCGAGAATGGCACCGTGGACACCGAGAACCTCCAGCCCCTGCTGACGCCCGAGGGCCAGGCCCTGCTCGCCGAGCTGCGCGAGTTCACCCCCGAGGAGGAGCTGGCGCTGGCCACCCGCTTGCGGCGGGGGCACCCGGCGGAGCTGGTGTCGGCGGCCTTCGGGCAGGCACGGCTGCGGCAGCGGGCGCGGGCGAAGTTCGGGGCGGACGCCGACCTGATGTACTTCACGCCCAACGGGGTCGAGCAGTCCACCCGGCGCAGCGTGGCCGAGTGGCGGGCCCGGCGGTTCGCCGACCTGGGCGTCCGGCGGCTGGCGGACCTGTGCTGCGGCATCGGCGGGGACGTGCTGGCGCTGGCCCGCGCGGGCATCGAGGTGCTGGCCGTCGACAAGGACCCGGCGGCCTGCGCCGCCACCGCCGCGAACGCCGCCGCGCTCGGCCTGTCCGAGCTGGTCGAGGTGCGCTGCGCGGACGTCGCCGAGGTGGACGTCACCGGGTACGACGCGGTGTTCACCGACCCGGCCCGACGGACCGCGCGCGGCCGGGTGTTCGACCCGGAAGCGTACGCCCCGCCGCTCTCCTGGGCGATCGAGGCCGGCCGGCGGACCCCGATCGGCGCGCTGAAGGTCGCGCCCGGCATCCCGCACGAGGCCGTCCCGGCGGACGCCGAGGCCGAGTGGGTCTCCGACCACGGCGACGTCAAGGAGGCGGTGCTCTGGTTCGGCACCGGGGCCACCCGCCCGCACCGCGCCACCCTGCTCCCGCAGGGCGCCAGCCTGACCGGCGGCGACCTGCCCGACCCGTCGGCCGGCCCGGTCGGGCGCTACCTGTACGAGCCGGACGGCGCGGTGATCCGGGCCCACCTGGTGGCCGAGGTGGCCGGGCAGGTCGGCGGCCGGCTGATCGACCCGAAGATCGCCTACGTGACCTCGGACGAACTGGTCGCCACCCCGTACGCGCACGCCTTCGAGCTCACCGACGTGCTGCCCTTCCACATCAAGAAGCTGAAGGCGCTGCTGCGCGAGCGCGCGGTCGGCACGGTGGTGATCAAGAAGCGCGGGATGGCGATCACCCCGGAGGAGCTGCGCCGCCAGCTCAAGCCCTCCGGGCCGAACACCGTCACGGTGATCCTCAGCCGCACCGACCACGGCCCGCTGATGATGCTGGGGCAGCCGGTCCGGGCCTAGGGCCAGGGGCCGTCAGGAGGCGGGGGCCTGGATGTAGTCCTCCAGCCGGGCCACCGAGAAGCCCTGCTCCTGGATCCGGGCCAGCAGGTCGCCGAACATCTGGGTCATCGTGGCGCCCTTGAGTTCCTTGGGGCCGCGGAAGTGCGCCAGGATGATGTCGCCGGGCTTCAGCTTCTTGTCCGCCGCCTGGTACTGCATGTCGTGGATCTGCATCGACTCCCGCCACAGCACGATCGCGCGCGGCCCGCACTGCTGCACCGAGGTGTTGAGCGTCGGGGTGTTGGCGCCGTCGCCGAAGGGCGGGCGGAACAGCAGCGGGGCGGTGCCGTACTGCTGGGTGAGCGCCGACTGGTCGTCGCAGACCTCGGACTTCTGCTTGTCCGGGGACAGCTTGCTCATCACCGGGTGGTCCACGGTGTGGTTCTGGATGTGGTTGCCCAGCGCCTGGAGCGGCTTGAAGTAGCCGTAGTCGTTCTTGACGATGTCCTTGGTCAGGAACATCGAGATCGGCACCTTGAGGTCGGTCAGCATCTCGACGAACTTCGGGTCCTTCTCGGCGCCGTCGTCGATGGTGATGAAGACCACCTTGTCGGTCGTCTTCACGTCGCTGAAGACCGGCACCGGGCCGGTCCGTTCGAGCTTGACGGGCTTGTCCGCGGGCGGTGCCGGGGCGGGCGGGAGCGGGGTGAGGTTCCACTTCGCCCAGGCCGCCGCGCCGGCGCCGGCCGGGGTGGCGCCCGGGGTGGTCGGGGCGGCCCCGGCCCCGGTCGCCTGGGGCGCGGCCGACGCCGCCGTGCCGGTGGCGGGGGCGGCGCCGCCCCCGCCGTTGTCGCCGCACGCGGTGGCGAAGGCCAGCAGGGCCAGGGCCCCCGCCGCGTACGTCCTGGTCCTGCTCCGACCGTCCCTGCTCACCGCACCGCACTCCCGGTTCCCGTTCAGCTTTCTATCAGCTGATTCACGGTAGCGGCCGGGGTCGTGGTTCCCGTTCAGGCCTGTTCGACGTGTTCGCTGGTGAAGGACCAGCGGTGCACCGGGCGGCCGAGCAGTTCGGCCGGCGGGTCGGCGACCGGCTGCGGTTCGCCGCTCCACCAGGCGATCAGCAGCACCCGCCCGCCCGGGGCGGAGAACAGTTCGAGGCGTTCCAGCCCGGCCGCGCCGCGGAGCGCGGGCAGCGCCGTTCCCCGTGCCCAGGCGGCGAGTTCGGCCCCGCGGCCGTCCGCCGCCCGGGCCTCCCACATCGCGGCGACGGTCATCCGGCGCCGCCGCCGAGGGCGTCGTAGGCCTGGCCGTGGACGTCCCCGTGCGCGATGCCCGCGGCCGGGACGTGGACCTCGGTCACCGGCAGCGAGGAGTCGGCGGACAGGTCGAAGGCGGACGGCGCGCGGTCACGCCAGACCATCTCGGCGCCCAGCGCCGCGACCATCGCACCGTTGTCGGTGCACAGGCCCGGCCGGGGCACCCGCAGCCGGATGCCGGCCCGGTCGCAGCGCTGCTGGGCCATCTCGCGCAGCCGGGAGTTGGCCGCGACGCCGCCGCCGATCATCAGGTGGTCGACGCCGTTGGCCCTGCACGCCTTGACGGCCTTGCGGGTGAGCACGTCGGTGACGGCCTCCTGGAAGGACGCCGCCACGTCGGCGATCGGCACCTCCTCGCCGGCCCGGCGCTTGGCCTCCACCCAGCGGGCGACGGCGGTCTTCAGCCCGGAGAAGGAGAAGTCGTACTCGGGGTCGTTCCGGCCGCTCAGGCCGCGCGGGAAGGCGATCGCCTTGGGGTCGCCCTCGCGGGCCGTCCGGTCGACCACCGGGCCACCGGGGAAGCCCAGGCCGAGCACCCGGGCGACCTTGTCGAAGGCCTCGCCGGCCGCGTCGTCGATGGTCGCGCCGAGCGGGCGGACGTCGGTGGTGATGTCCTCGCTGAGCAGCAGCGAGGAGTGCCCGCCGGAGACCAGCAGGGCCATCGTCGGCGAGGGCAGCCGGCCGTGCTCCAGCTGGTCGACGCAGATGTGCGAGGCGAGGTGGTTGACCCCGTACAGCGGCTTGTCCAGCGCCCAGGCGTACGCCTTCGCGGCGCTGACGCCGACCAGCAGCGCGCCGGCCAGGCCGGGGCCGGCGGTGACCGCGATGCCGTCCAGGTCGCTCGCCTTGATCCCGGCGGTGTCCAGGGCGCGCTGGATGGTCGGGACCATCGCCTCCAGGTGGGCGCGGCTGGCGATCTCCGGGACGACGCCGCCGAAGCGGGCGTGGTCGTTGACGCTGGAGGCGACCGCGTCGGCCAGCAGCGTGGTGCCGCGCACGATGCCGACGCCGGTCTCGTCGCAGGAGGTCTCGATGCCGAGGACGAGCGGTTCGTCAGCCATGGGGGGTGTCCTCAATGTCCTTCGGGTCGGTGCTGTCGGTGCTGGGGTGGTCGAGGCGCATCACCAGCGCGTCGACGTTGGCGGGCTGGTAGTAGCCGCGCCGGATGCCCACCGGTTCGAAGCCGTGGCGCTCGTACAGCCGCTGGGCGCGCGGGTTGTCCACCCGCACCTCCAGCAGCAGTTCGGCGCAGCCGCGCCGAGCGGACTCCCGGATCAGGTCGGTGAGCAGGGCCGTGCCGAGGCCGGCGCCCTGGTGGCGGTCGTCGACGGCGATGGTCTGGACATCGCCCTCGCCGGCGATCGCCATCAGCCCGGCGTATCCGACGACCGTGCCGTCGGCGGCGGTGGCGACGGTGTAGTGGCGGGTGCCGCCGGCGTGGGCCTCGGCCAGTTCGGACCAGAACATCCCGGTGGACCAGGCGTCCTCGGGGAAGAGCCGCTGCTCCAGCTCCATCACCGGCGCGATGTCCCACCAGCGCATCGGGCGCAGGGTGGTGCCGTGGTTCACGCCGGGAGCACCGCCTTGTAGCCGGCGGGCACCTGGGCGTCCGGGCGGCGCAGGTACAGCGGGACGTTCGGCAGCAGTTCGCGCCCGGCGGCCAGCTCGGCGGCGGCGAAGCCGGCCAGGGCGCCGGCCGACACGTGCTCGGGGCCGTGCGCGCCCGGGAAGGCGTCGGGGTAGAGCAGCGCGCCGGCGCCGACGGAGCGCGGCTGCGGGGTCAGCTCGGCCGGGCGGTCCACGGCGGGGCCCTCGGTGCGGCGGCCCTCGGCGTCGTAGGAGGCCCAGTAGACCTCCTTGCGGCGCGCGTCGGTGGCCACCGTGAACGGCTCGCCGGTCAGGCCCTCGGCGCGGGCCTGGAAGGCGATCGCGTCCAGGGTGCAGACGCCGTGCACCGGCACCCCGAGGGCGTGGCCGAGCGCGGCGGCGGTCACCAGGCCGACCCGCAGGCCGGTGTACGGGCCCGGGCCGACGCCGACGGCGATGCCGGTCAGCCGGTGCTTGTCCGCCCCGGCCGCCCGCAGGACCCGGTCGATCGCGGGCAGCAGCAGTTCGCCGTGGCGCCGGGCGTCGACCTGGTGGGTCTCGGCCAGGACGGCGGTGCCGTCGTGGACGGCGGCGGTGACGGCGGGGGTAGCGGTGTCGAACGCGAGCAGCAGCACGGGTCAAGGTTAGACCGACGCTGGGCCGACCGAATGATCGGCAAGGCGTTCCAACCGGGAACACACATCCGACGCGCTGCGCCCCGGACGGAGGGACCTGGCACGATAAGGCCGTACGTAAAGGACGGCAGCGGGAGCGGCACGTGGCGAAGATGGGTCCTGGAGTGGTGGTCACGGGGCTGACCCTGGGGGCCCTGGCGGTGGTGAGCCTGCTGGCCTTCCAGGCCAATGGCGCCCAGGACCGGGCCGGCGGTGCCAAGCCCACCCCCACCACCACGGCGGTCGGCACGGCCACCGCGACGGCGCCGAGCGCCTCGCCCACCCCGACCGTCCCGCCGCTGCCGGCCACCTCGGGCACCGGCACGCGGGTGGTCTACTCGGTGAGCAGCCACTTCGTCTGGCTGGTCGAGCCGAAGAAGAACCCGCAGGTCACCGCGGCGTTCCCGGTCGCCCCGGGCACGGTCGAGCCGGCCCCCGGCAGCTACGCCGTGTACAGCCGCACCGCGACCGCCACCGGCACGGACGGGCGGCAGATCGAGCACGTGGTGCGCTTCGCGCAGCAGAGCGGCGTGGTGTTCGGTTTCAGCGCGGCGGTGGACGGCTCGACCTCGACGCCGACCGCGACCGCGGACCCGAAGGCCAAGACCGGCGGCATCCGCAGCGGCCGGGCCGACGGGCAGCTGCTCTGGGACTTCGCGCCGAAGGACACCAAGGTGGTCGTGGTCGCCTGAGGCGGGCTCACGCGGCCCGGGGCGTCCTCGTCCCGGGCTCCTCGGCCTGCCTCGGTTCCGGCCCGGGTGGGGTGGACACCGCCTCGGCGGCCGCACAGGCGGCCAGCAGTGCCCTCATCGGCTCGCCCGGAGCGCGACGGGCGGGCTCTCCGGCCCCGGCGGCGCGGGCGGCGCGCTCCGGGGCGGGGGTGGTGCTCGACATGGCGCCTCCCTAGTTAGGCAGACCTAACCGCAGCACCCATCCCACCACGCCCGGCACCCCGCCCGCAACATCTTGCCGACAGCCTGTCGGCAAGTCGTCGCGACCCGCCGCTACTCCTGTCCCGCCAGCGTCACGAGCGCCACGTCCGCCCAGCGCGGGCCGACACCGGTCAGCAGCACCCGGCGCGGGTCCTGGTCGTCCCCGTCGGCGGTGTCGCCCAGGGCGCGCTCGATCCGGACCTCCAGCCGGTCCTCGGACAGCCGCTCGACCTTGCCCTCGCCCCACTCGACCACGACCACCGACTCCGGCAGCGAGACGTCCAGGTCGAGGTCCTCCATCTCGTCCAGGTCCCCGCCGAGCCGGTACGCGTCCACGTGCACCAGGGCCGGGCCGCCGACCAGCGAGGGGTGCACCCGGGCGATCACGAAGGTCGGCGAGGTCACCGCCCCACGGACCCGCAGCCCCTCCCCCAGGCCCCGGGTCAGCGTGGTCTTCCCCGCCCCCAGCTCACCGGAGAGCAGCACCAGGTCCCCGGGCCGCAGCAGCGCGGCCAGCTCCCGGCCGAGGCGGCCCATCCGCTCCGGAGTGGGGACGGTGAGAGTGGCGTGCGAGCCCATGCGCGTGTCTTGCCCTTCGGTCCGTACCGGCGCACCGACCACCGGCCGCCACCGCTACCGTGCCACATCGCCGCCCCCCGGTGCGGCGCACGGGTGCGGGGGCAGGAGTCAGGCGGGGTCGACGGCCGGTTCGCCGGCGCTCTCGGCGGGCGTCCCGGCGGCCGGCTCCCGGGTCAGGTCGAGGACGGCCGCGGGGAGCGGCGCGGCCCCGGCGAAGTCGGCGGCCCGGCGCAGCAGCAACGCCAGCTCGCGGTCGACCGGTTCGGGGCGTTCCAGCATCACCAGGTGCCCGGCGCCCTCGGCCAGGACCAGCGCGGCGCCCGGCAGCCGCTCGGCCATCGCCTCGCTGTGCGCCGAGGGCGTCAGCAGGTCCTTCGTCCCGGCCAGCACCAGCGCCGGCAGGCCGCGCAGCGCGGCCAGCGCCCCGTACTTCTCGTGCGCGCCGAACACCGGGTAGAACTCGGCGACCACGTCGATCGGGGTGGCGTCGAGCAGCTGCTCGGCGAAGCGCACCACGCCGGGGTCGACGTCCCGGCTTCCGAAGGAGAACTTCCGGTAGAAGACGCCGGCCACGTCGGAGCCCAGCCGCCTGGTCGCCTCCACCAGGTCGACCTGGCGGCCGAGCAGCTTCACCATGCCGGGCGCGACCTTCTTGAACAGCTTCGCCCCGGCCTTCGGCAGGCCGAGGTTCACCTCGTTCCAGTCGCCGGCGAGGGTGCCGATCAGGGCGACCCCGGCGACGCGCTCCCGGAACAGCTCCGGGTGCTGGTCGGCCAGCGCCATCACCGTCATGCCGCCCATCGAGTGGCCCACCAGTACCAGCGGACCGGTCGGCGCGACGGCGTCGATCACGGCCTTGAGGTCCCCGCCCAGCTGGTCGATGCCGGCCGGCTCGCCCGCCAGGTACGAGCGGGAGCGCTCGGAGCGGCCGTGGCTGCGCTGGTCCCAGAAGACCATCCGCACGCCCTCGCGCAGCGCGGCCCGCTGGAAGTGCCAGCTGTCCTGGTTGAGGCAGTAGCCGTGGCAGAACACCACGGTCAGCGGCTCCCGGCCGGACCCGTCGCCGTCGGGCTCGGACTCGGGCTCGGACTCGGACTCGGGGCGGGGGCCGTCCAGCTCCACGTACAGCTCGGTGCCGTCCGGCGCGGCCACCCTGCGGGGGCGTCCGCGCAGCGATCCGAACGGGGCGCTCGCGTCCAGCTCGGCCCGGGCCCGGCGGCGCATCGCCCGCCCGACCGTCAGCCGCTCGATCGCCACCCCGGCGGCCGCGCCGGCCGCCAGGACGCCGACCGAGATCCCGATCACGCCCGCCCGGCTCACCCCGGAGGCCGCGCCGGCCGCCTTGGCGACCGCCGCGACCGCTCCGTCCCCGGTCGGCGCGTCGGTCATGCCGACGGGCCCTCGGGGCGGCTGCCGTCCAGGTAGCGCCGGGGCACCCGGGCGCCGATCCGGGTGACGATCTCGTACGAGATGGTGCCGCAGGCGCGGGCCCAGTCCTCGGCGGTCGGCTCGCCGCGCTCGCCGTTGCCGAACAGCAGGGCTTCCTCGCCGACCCCGGGGGCGTCCCCGCCCAGGTCCACGACGAACTGGTCCATCGCCACCCGGCCGGCCACCGTGCGCCACTTGCCGCCGACCAGCACCGGGCCGGTGCCGCTGGCGTGCCGGGGGACGCCGTCGCCGTAGCCGAGCGGGACCAGGCCCAGCGTGGTCGGGCCGGGCGTCGTGTAGTGGTGGCCGTAGCTGACCCCGTGCCCGCCGGGGACCTCCTTGACCAGTGCCAGCCGCGCGGTCAGCGACATCACCGGGCGCAGCCCGAAGTCGGCCGGCGAGCCCACCTCGGGCACCGGCGACAGCCCGTACGCGGCCAGGCCGGTGCGGACCAGGTCGAAGTGCGACTCGGGCAGCAGCAGGGCGGCCGGCGAGTTCGCCAGGTGCCGCACCAGGGGGCGCAGGCCGGCCGCCTCGGCCACGGCCAGCGCGGTGCGGTAGGAGTCCAGCTGGGCCTGGATCGACGGGTGTCCGGGCTCGTCGGCGGCCGCGAAGTGCGACCAGACGCCGACCACGGTGAGCAGCCCCTCGGCCTCGGCGCGCCGGGCGGCGGCCACCAGCCGGGGCCAGTCCTGCGGCTGGCAGCCGTTGCGGCCGAGGCCGGTGTCGGCCTTGAGGTGCACGCGCGCCGGGATGCCGGTCTCGCGGACGGCCGGCAGCAGTTCGTCCAGCGCCCACTGGCCGCTGACCGAGATGTCCAGGTCGGCGCGGAGCGCCTCGCGCCACGGCCCGCCGGGCGTCCACAGCCAGCACAGGACGCGGGCGTGTTCCGGGCGGATGCCCGCGGCCCGCAGCGCCAGCGCCTCGTCGGGCGTCGCGCAGCCGAGCCAGCCGACCCCGTTGGCGACCGCCTCGCGGGCGCACTCGACCGCGCCGTGGCCGTAGGCGTTCGCCTTGACCGCGAGCATCACCGCCGCGCTGCCGACGCGCTCGCGCAGCGCCGCGAGGTTGCCCCGCAGCGCGCCGAGATCGATGGTCGCCTCGGCCCGCAGCCCGTCGGTCAGGGTGGCTGAGCCGGTCGTGTTCGCAGTTGTCATCAGGGTCAGTCTCCCAGACGTCCCGGAGTCCTCGCCGAACGGCCCGTCGACGCGGCGGCCGGGGGCGGGACCCGCCCGCCGTGCCGGTCCGCGGCGGACCGTTCGTCACGCCCTTCTCGGACGCCGCCGGCGGAGCGTTCGGTTCCGCTCCCTCAGCCCTCCCGGACCGCCCGCCACACCACGGGCAGCGCCTCCGCGACCGCGAGCGCCGTCACCGGCGCGCCCGGGCCGCCCGCCGCCTCGCGCCCGGCCAGGCCGTGCAGGTAGGCGGCCACCGAGGCGGCGTCGAGCGGCGACAGGCCCGCCGCCAGCAGCGAGCCGGCCAGGCCGGCCAGGACGTCGCCGCTGCCCGCCGTGGCCAGCCAGGAGGTGCCGGTGGGGTTCACCCGGACGGCGCCGCCCGGGTCGGCGACCACCGTGGTGGAGCCCTTCAGCAGCACCGTCGCACGGTAGGCGGCCGCCAGTCGGCGGGCGGTGGCGAGCCGGGCGGCAGCCAGCTCGTCGGCGGCCGGCGGCGGGGTGCCCTCGGCCCCCGCCAGCAGACGGGCGGCCTCGCCGGTGTGCGGGGTGAGCAGGGTGGGCGCGGTGCGTCCGGCCAGCGCGTCCGGTCCTAGCCGGGCCAGTTCGGTCAGCCCGTCCGCGTCCACCAGGACCGGGACGTCGCTCGCCAGCGCCTCGGCCAGCGCCTGCCGCGCCCCCTCGCCGCCGCCCGGCCCGACCACCCAGGCCTGCACCCGGCCGGCCCCGGCCGGACCGCCCTCGGTGACCAGCGTCTCCGGGAAGCGCCGCACCACCTCCTCGGCCGCCGTGCCCACGTAGCGGACGGCGCCCGCGCCGCCCCGCTGCGCCCCGGCGACCGCCAGCACCGCCGCCCCCGGGTACGTCGCCGAGCCGGCCGCCACCCCGACCACGCCCCGCCGGTACTTGTCGCTCTCCGCGCCGGGCAGCGGCAGCAGCGCCGCCACGTCCGCGTGCTGCGGGGCCGTCACGTCCGCCTCCGGCAGGTCCAACCCGATCCCGACCAGCTGCACGGCGCCCGCGTACGAGGCCCCCGGGTCGACCAGCAGTCCGGGCTTGTACGTGCCGAAGCAGACCGTGACGTCCGCGCGCAGCGCCGCGCCCGGCACCTCGCCGGTGTCGGCGTCCACCCCGCTGGGCAGGTCCACCGCGACCACCACGCCGCGCCGCGCGGCCTGCGCGTACGGCTGCGCCCCGGGCCTCAGCCCGCCGCGGCCGCCGATGCCGACGATCCCGTCCAGCACCAGGTCCGCGCGCGAGAACTCGGCCAGGCCGGCGTCCCGCTCCGCCGTGACCCGTCCGCCGGCCGCCCGCAGCGCGGCCAGCCCACCCGCGTGCACCCGCTCCGGCGCCGACAGCACGGCCGTCACCCGCGCCCCGCGCCGGGCCAGCGCGGCCCCGGCGTACAGGGCGTCACCCCCGTTGTCCCCGCTACCCGCGAGCACCACCACCCGGCTCCCGTACACCCGGCCACGACGCCGCGTCAGCAGCCGCGCGCAGGTCGCCGCCAGCCCCGCGGCCGCCCGCTGCATCAGCGTCCCCTCCGGGAGCCGCGCCATCAGCTCCGCCTCGGCGGCCCGGACGGCTTCCACACGGTGGGCATGACGCATGACGGCACTCCTCCAGCGGTCGACTACCGCCGACGCTATCCCGCGGGAAGCACGACGGCGCCCCTGCGGCAGGACGCAGCCGCCGCAGGGACGCCGTGCCGAACGGCCGGGCGGCTACTCGACGGTGACCGACTTCGCCAGGTTGCGCGGCTGGTCGACCTCGTGGCCCTTGGCCGTGGCCAGCTCGCAGGCGAAGACCTGGAGCGGGACCGTGGAGACCAGCGGCTGGAGCAGGGTCGGGGTGACCGGGATGCGGATCAGGTGGTCCGCGTACGGGACGACGGCCTCGTCGCCCTCCTCCGCGATCACGATCGTGCGGGCGCCACGGGCCCGGATCTCCTGGATGTTGGAGACGATCTTGTCGTGCAGGATCGACCGCCCACGCGGCGAGGGCACGACCACGACGACCGGCAGCCCCTCCTCGATCAGCGCGATCGGGCCGTGCTTGAGCTCGCCCGCCGCGAAGCCCTCGGCGTGCATGTACGCCAGCTCCTTGAGCTTGAGCGCGCCCTCCAGGGCCACCGGGAAGCCGACGTGGCGGCCGAGGAACAGCACCGAGCGGGCGTCGGCCAGCGAGCGGGCCAGCTCGCGCACCGGCTCCATGGTCTCCAGGACCTGCTCGACCTGCTTCGGCGCGTCGCCGAGCTCCTTGATGACGGCGAAGATCTCGTCGCCCCACTTGGTGCCGCGCACCTGGCCCAGGTACAGGGCGACCAGGTAGCAGGCGACCAGCTGGGTCAGGAACGCCTTGGTGGACGCGACCGCGACCTCCGGGCCGGCGTGCGTGTACAGCACGGCGTCCGACTCGCGCGGGATGGTGGAGCCGTTGGTGTTGCAGATCGCCAGCACCTTGGCGCCCTGCTCGCGGGCGTGCCGCAGGGCCATCAGGGTGTCCATGGTCTCGCCGGACTGTGAGATGGCGATGACCAGGGTGCCCGGACCCATGATCGGGTCGCGGTAGCGGAACTCGGAGGCGACCTCGACCTCGCAGGGGATGCGGGTCCAGTGCTCGATCGCGTACTTGGCGATCATGCCGGCGTGGAAGGCCGTGCCGCAGGCGACGATGACGACCTTGTCGACCGACCGCAGGTCCGCGTCGGAGATCCGCAGCTCGTCGAGGGTGAGCCGGCCGTCGGTGCCGATGCGGCCGAGGAGGGTGTCCGCGACGGCCTTCGGCTGCTCGGCGATCTCCTTGAGCATGAAGTAGTCGTAGCCGCCCTTCTCGGCGGCGGAGGCGTCCCAGTCGACGTGGTACTCGCGCACGTCGGCCGGGGTGCCGTCGAAGTTGGTGACGGTCACGCCCTCGCGGCGCAGCTCGACGACCTGGTCCTGGCCCAGCTCGATCGCCTCGCGGGTGTGCGCGATGAAGGCGGCGACGTCCGAGGCGAGGAAGTTCTCGCCCTCACCGCGGCCGACGACCAGCGGCGAGTTGCGACGGGCACCCACCACGACGTCCGGCGCGTCGGCGTGCACCGACACGAGGGTGAAGGCGCCCTCCAGCCGGCGGCAGACGATCCGCATGGCCTCGGCGAGGTCGCCCTGGTAGGCCTCGCCCAGCAGGTGGGCGACGACCTCGGTGTCGGTCTCGGACCGGAGGGTGTGGCCGCGCTCGGCGATCTCGGCGCGCAGCTGGGCGAAGTTCTCGATGATGCCGTTGTGCACCACGGCGACCCGCAGGTCGTCGTCCAGGTGCGGGTGGGCGTTGGCGTCCGTCGGGCCGCCGTGGGTGGCCCAGCGGGTGTGGCCGATGCCGGTGGTGCCGCCGGGCAGAGGGGACTCGGCGAGCGACTTCTCCAGGTTGGCGAGCTTTCCGGCCCGCTTGTCGGTGGACAGGCTCCACTGCCCGTCGGAGTCCTGGACCTGCACCGCGACACCGGCCGAGTCGTAACCCCGGTACTCAAGGCGCTGCAGGCCTGCGATTACTACGTCGAGGGCGGACTGCGCGCCCACGTATCCAACAATTCCGCACATGCGTGCCAGCATAAGGGCGGTTCTGTGGCCGTTTTCCCGCCTCGCACCAACGCTGCGTGACCGACACCACAACCACCGTGAACGCCGCTACGGCTCACAATGGAGCATGTGCTGACCGAACTCTGTACGCGGGGCGCTGCCACGGCCGGCCCGTCCCCGTCCCCCTACGTGGACCTCAGCCGGGCCGAGTGGAGCGCGCTGCGCGAGCGTACGCCGCTGCCGCTGACCGCCGAGGAGGTGGAGCAGCTGCGCGGCCTCGGCACCGCCCTCGACCTCGACGAGGTGCGTGACGTCTACCTGCCGCTGTCGCGGCTGCTGAACCTGTACATCCACGCCACGCACGAACTGCGCGGCACCCTGGGCACCTTCCTGGACACCCCGGACACCGAGCGCACCCGGACCCCGTTCATCATCGGCGTGGCCGGCTCGGTCGCCGTCGGGAAGTCGACCACCGCGCGCCTGCTCCAGGCGCTGCTGGCCCGCTGGCCCGAGCACCCCCGGGTCGAGCTGGTCACCACCGACGGCTTCCTGCTCCCCAACGCCGAGCTGCGCCGCCGCGGTCTGATGGCCCGCAAGGGCTTCCCCGAGTCGTACGACCGCCGGGCGCTGACGCGCTTCGTGGCGGACGTGAAGGCGGGCAAGGAGAGCGTCAGCGCTCCGGTCTACTCGCACCTGGTGTACGACATCGTGCCGGACGAGCGGCTGACCGTGGAGCGCCCGGACATCCTGATCGTCGAGGGCCTGAACGTGCTCCAGCCGGCCCTGCCCGGCACGGACGGCCGCACCCGCCTCGCGGTGGCCGACTACTTCGACTTCTCGATCTACGTCGACGCCCGGACCGACGACATCGAGCACTGGTACCTGGACCGCTTCCGCAAGCTGCGGCAGACGGCCTTCCAGGACCCGAACTCCTACTTCCGCCGCTTCACCGAGGTGCCGGAGGAGGAGGCGATGGAGTACGGCCGCCAGGTCTGGCGCACCATCAACAAGCCCAACCTGCTGGAGAACGTGCTGCCGACCCGCGGCCGGGCCACCCTGATCCTGCAGAAGGGCCAGGACCACAAGGTCCGCCGGGCGCTGCTGCGCAAGCTCTGAGCCCCGCGGCCGGCCCGACCGGCCCGACCAGCCCCGACGAACACCCCGGCACACGCCGGAAGGCCCCCACCGGAAACCCGGTGGGGGCCTTCTGCGCGGCGGAGCGGACGGGCTCAGCCCAGGTGGGTGCGCACGGCCTCGGCGAGCCGCTGCGCGACCGCCTCGGCCTGCGCCGGGTCGGCGGCCTCGACCATCACCCGGACCAGCGGCTCGGTGCCCGACGGGCGCAGCAGCACCCGGCCGGTGGAGCCCAGCTCGGTCTCGGCGGCGGAGAGCGCGGCGGCCAGCTCGGGGCTGCTGTGCACCCGGGACTTGTCGACGCCCTTGACGTTGATCAGGACCTGCGGCAGCCGGGTCATCACGGCGGCCAGGTCGGCCAGCGGCTGCTTGGTGGCGGCCAGTCGGGCGCCCAGCATCAGGCCGGTCAGGGTGCCGTCGCCGGTGGTGGCGTGGTCCAGCAGGATGACGTGGCCGGACTGCTCGCCGCCCAGCGCGAAGCCGTGCTCCTTCATGGCCTCCAGCACGTAGCGGTCGCCGACGGCGGTCTCCACCAGCTCGACGCCCTCGCGCTCCATCGCCAGCTTGAAGCCGAGGTTGGACATGACGGTGGCCACCGCGGTGTTGCCGCGCAGGGTGCCGGCCTCCTTCATGGCGACCGCGAGGATGGCGATGATCTGGTCGCCGTCGACCTCGTCGCCCTCGGCGTCGGCGGCCAGGCAGCGGTCGGCGTCGCCGTCCAGCGCGATGCCGAGGTCGGCCTTGTACTCCTTCATCGCGGTGCGCAGCCGGTCCAGGTGGGTGGAGCCGACGCCGTCGTTGATGTTGAGGCCGGTGGGCTCGGCCCCCAGGGTGTGGACGACCTCGGCGCCGGCCCGGGCGAAGGCCTCGGGGGCGACGTAGGCGGCCGCGCCGTGGGCGCCGTCGATGACGACCTTGACGCCGTCCAGGCGGTTGGGCAGCACGCCGATCAGGTGGGCGACGTACTTGTCGAAGCCCTCGGTGTACTCGCGGACCCGGCCGACGGCCGCACCGGTCGGACGGTTCCAGTCCTCCTCACCGAGCGTGTGCTTGCGGTAGTGGGACTCGATCGCGTCCTCGATCCGGTCGTCCAGCTTGTGGCCGCCGCGGGCGAGGAACTTGATGCCGTTGTCCGGCATGGCGTTGTGGCTGGCGGACAGCATCACGCCGAAGTCGGCGCCGAGCGCGCCGGTGAGGTACGCCACGGCCGGGGTGGGCAGGACGCCGACCCGCAGGACGTCGACCCCGGCGCTCGCCAGACCGGCGATGACGGCGGCCTCCAGGAACTCCCCGGAGGCGCGCGGGTCACGGCCGACCACCGCGACCGGCCGGTGGCCGTCGAAGGCACCGGCCTCGCCGAGCACGTGCGCCGCGGCGACGGACAGCCCGAGCGCGAGCTCCGCCGTCAGTCCCTCGTTGGCCACCCCGCGTACGCCGTCCGTACCGAAGAGTCGTCCCACTGTCCGTCCTCCATCACCACTGCTCGGAACCAACCGATGATCCCGGCCGCCGCACAGTAGCCGGGGAACACGTCGCCCCGGAGTACGCGTGGTACTCCGGGGCGACGGTTTCGCGCATCCGGGGGGTGCGCCGCGAGGACGGACCGCACCCCCTGGGACGCGATTAGCGCTTGCTGTACTGCGGCGCCTTGCGGGCCTTCTTGAGACCGGCCTTCTTGCGCTCGACGGCGCGGGCGTCACGGGTCAGGAAGCCGGCCTTCTTCAGCGCGCCGCGGTTGTTGTCCACGTCGGCCTCGTTCAGGGCACGGGCCACGCCGAGGCGCAGCGCGTAGGCCTGGCCGGACACGCCGCCACCGCTGATGCGGGCGACGACGTCGTAACGGCCGTCCAGCTCCAGGAGCTTGAAGGGCTCGTTCACGGTCTGCTGGTGCACCTTGTTGGGGAAGTAGCCCTCAAGGGTGCGGCCGTTGATCTTCCACTGGCCGGTGCCGGGGACGATGCGCACGCGGGCGATCGCCTCCTTGCGACGGCCCAGGCCGGCGCCGGGGACGGCCTCGCCGAAGCGGCCGGCCAGCGACTCGGAGGTGTAGCTCTCCTCGGAGGTGTACTCGCCCTCGACGACGGTCTCGTCGAAGTCGACCTCAAGGGTTTCAGTGGTCTCGGCCACGGTGTTCCTCAGCTCTTTTCAGTGTTGGGGGGCTTGGTGGCCGAATTACTGCGCGACCTGGGTGATCTCGAACGGCACCGGCTGCTGGGCAGCGTGCGGGTGCTGGTCGCCCGAGTAGACCTTCAGCTTCGAGAGCATCTGGCGACCCAGGCTGTTCTTGGGGATCATGCCCTTGATGGCCTTCTCGACGGCCTTCTCCGGGTTGTTCGCCAGCAGGTCGTCGTAGCGCACCGAGCGCAGACCGCCCGGGAAGCCCGAGTGGCGGTAGGCCAGCTTCTGGGTCTTCTTGTTACCGGACAGGTGCACCTTGTCGGCGTTGATGATGATGACGAAGTCACCAGTGTCAACGTGCGGCGCGTAGATCGCCTTGTGCTTGCCCCGGAGGAGGTTGGCGGCCTGGGAAGCCAGGCGGCCGAGCACGACGTCGGTCGCGTCGATGACGTGCCACTGACGCTGGACGTCGCCGGGCTTGGGGCTGTACGTACGCACGGTCGTAGCCTTCGCTTTTCAGTGAGTGAGTCCTGACAGGAGCACCCGGACGGAAGAGCAGCCTGACCACCCTTGGACGCAATTCAAGGGTGACCGCTGGTCGTCGACCTGATGTCTCCGGCGTACCGACCTCTCACGTGAGATAGAGCGAGCCAATACGCACATCAAGCGTCCAGGTTACCGGCAGGGGCGGAGCGGGTCAAAAATGCCCGGGAGCACCCCGTGTGCACTCAGCGCTCGCGCTCCACCCGGGTCACGTCCCAGACCGGTTCCGGCGACTCGAACACCCGGCCGTCGGCCCCGAAGACCAGGAAGCGGTCGAAGGTCCTGGCGAACCAGCGGTCGTGGGTGACACACAGCACGGTGCCGTCGAAGGCCTCCAGCCCGGCCTGCAGCGCCTCGGCGCTCTCCAGGTCCAGGTTGTCGGTCGGCTCGTCGAGCAACAGGGCCGTCACACCGGAGAGTTCGAGCTTGAGGATCATCAGCCGGGCCTGCTGCCCGCCGGACAGCGACTCGAACTTCTGCTCCTCCTGGCGGTCCAGCTCGTACCGGCGCAGCGCGCCCATCGCGGCGCCGCGGCTGAGCGCGTGCTCCTCCTCGATGATCGAGCGGACGGTGCGGCCGAACAGCTCCGGGTGGGCGTGGGTCTGCCGGAAGTGGCCGGGGACGACCCGGGCACCCAGCTTCCAGGCGCCGGTGTGCGCGACCGTCTCGTCGCCCGCCAGCAGCCGCAGCAGGTGGGACTTCCCGGCGCCGTTGGCGCCCAGCACCCCGATCCGCTCGCCGTAGAAGACCTCCAGGTCGAAGGGCTGCATGAGGTCGGTGAGTTCCAGCTGCTCCATGGTGAAGGCGCGCACGCCGGTGCGCCCGCCCTTGAGCCGCATGCTGATGGTCTGCTCGCGCGGGGGTTCCTCCGGCCGGCCGGCCTCCTCGAACTTCTTCAGGCGGGTCTGCGCGGCGGCGTAGCGGGTGGCCAGGGCGTGGCTGACCGACGCGGCCTGGCGCAGGGTGACCACCAGCTTCTTGAG
Organism: Kitasatospora sp. NPDC048545; assembly: GCF_040651155.1. Lineage (NCBI taxonomy): Bacteria > Bacillati > Actinomycetota > Actinomycetes > Kitasatosporales > Streptomycetaceae > Kitasatospora > Kitasatospora sp. NPDC048545. The sequence goes on along the minus strand of NZ_JBEZIQ010000010.1, from coordinate 82,910 downwards.
CTTGGCGTGTTCTTCGTCCCACCGCCGGCCCAGCTCCTCGAAGCGCGCGAAGCGGTCCTTGCGGGCCTCGTGGAAGGAGTCGAAGCCGCCGCCGTGCACCCAGACGCTGCTTCCGGCGGCGCCGGACTCGACGCTGATGATCTTCTCGGCGGTGCGGGAGAGCAGCTCGCGGTCGTGCGAGATGTACAGCACGGTCTTCGAGGTGGCCTTGATGGCCTCCTCCAGCCAGCGCTTGCCGGGGACGTCCAGGTAGTTGTCCGGCTCGTCGAGCAGCAGCACCTCCTCGGGCCCGCGCAGCAGCGTCTCCAGGACGAGCCGCTTCTGCTCGCCGCCGGAGAGCGTGTTCAGCCCGCGCCACTGGGCCTTGTCGAAGGGCACGCCGAGAGCCGCCGTGGTGCAGACGTCCCAGTCGGTCTCGTAGTCGTAGCCGCCGACGTCGGCCCAGTCGGAGAGCGCCTGGGCGTAGGCCATCTGCGTCTTCTCGTCGTCCTGGGCGATCATCGCCAGTTCGGCGGCGTCCACCGCGCGGGCCGCCGTGGCGATCCGCTCGGGGGCGACCGACACCAGCAGATCGCGGACCGAGGCGTCCGCCGGCAGCGCGCCCGGGGTGGACCGCTGGTCCTCGCGGCCGGTGGTGCCGACGAACTGACGCATCACGCCGAGCCCGCCGCTGATCGTCACCGAGCCGCCGTGCGGCTGGAGGTCCCCCGCGATCATCCGCAGCAACGTGGTCTTGCCGGCGCCGTTCGCGCCGACCAGGGCGACCGCGGCGCCCTCGCCGACCCGGAAGGACGCGTCGTCGAACAGCACCCGCCCGTCCGGCAGGTAGTACTCCAGGTGCGAAATCTCGACGTGTCCCATGGAGAGGATTGTCCCAAGCCGACGCCCCCGGCCCAAACCGATTTAGGGGGCGGCTCCGGGCTCCGGCTGTGGTAGGGCGGGCCGTCCCGGGAGGGTACGCATCCGCCGCGCCGCCCGGTTCCGCTCGGCCAGCCGGTCGTCCGGCGGGTAGCCGACCTCCTCCAGCGTCAGCCCGTACGGCCGGATCACATTGACGGCGGAGTTGCGCACCCCGCCGGCCAGCACCTCGCCGGGGAACTCCACCGGCCGGTGCCCGTCGCCGACCAGCAGCATCGCGCCGACCAGCGCCCGGACCATGTTGTGGCAGAAGGCGTCGGCCCGGACGGTGGCGACCGCGAGCGAGCCCTCCTGGGCCGCGTACGGGTCCACCGGGACGCGGTCCCAGTGCAGCTCCAGCAGGGTGCGGATGGTGGTGGCGCCCTCGCGCTTCTTGCAGTACGCGGCGAAGTCGTGCTCGCCGAGCAGCAGCTTCGCGGCCTCGTTCATCCGGTCCACGTCCAGCGGCCGGTCGTGCCAGAGCACATGACCGCGCAGCAGCGGGTCCACCCCGCCCTGGTGGTCGGCGACCCGGTACGCGTACCGGCGCCAGATCGCCGAGAAGCGGGCGTCGAACCCGGCCGGCGCCTCGCCGACCCGGTAGATCCGGACGTCCCCGGGCAGCCGCCCGGCCAGCCGCCGCAGCAGCTTCTCCCGGTGCGCCTCCCACAGCTCGGCGGGCAGGTCGACGTGCGCGACCTGCCCGCGCGCGTGCACCCCGGCGTCGGTGCGGCCGGCCACCGTCAGGGGGAACAGCTCCGGGCTGCGGGTGACGATCTGCAGCGCGGTCTCGATCTCCTCCTGGACCGTCCGGCGGCCGCCCTTCTGGCGGGCCCAGCCGGAGAACTCGGCGCCCTGGTAGGCGAGATCGAGCCGGACCCGGACGTACCCGTCCGCCGGGCCGTCCTTCACCGGCGGCTGCTCGGCGCAATCGTTGACCACTGCTTCTCTTCTCCCGCGTTCGGTCCCGCGACAAGGGAACGGGCCCGCTCCCCCATCGCTGGGGAAGCGGGCCCGGTTCACACCCGGAGGTGTCAGGCCTGCTCGGCGGCCTCGGCCTCGTCGGCCTTGGTCTCGACCGCGGTGGCCTCGTCGGCCTCCTTGACGGCGCGCTTGGTGGCGGCCTCGGCCTCGCCGACGGCGGTCTGCGCGACGGTCAGCGCCTCGACCAGCTCGATCACGGCCATCGGGGCGTTGTCGCCACGACGGGGACCGATCTTGGTGATGCGGGTGTAGCCACCCGGGCGGTTCTCGTAGCGCGGCGCGATCTCGGTGAAGAGAGTGTGCAGCACGGCGATGTCGGTGATCGTCTTGCGAACCAGGCGACGGTTGTGGATGTCGCCCTTCTTCGCCTTGGTGATCAGCTTCTCCGCCAGCGGGCGCATCCGACGGGCCTTGGCCTCGGTCGTGGTGATGCGGCCGTACTGGAACAGCTCCCGGCACAGACCGGCGAGCAGCAGCGGCTCGTGGTGCGGGCCGCCGCCGAGGCGGGCACCCTTGGTGGGACGCGGCATGGAATTACTCCTCGAATCTCCGACTGCGGCCGTACCAGGTACCGCAGCGGGCGTACGGGCACTGTGCCCGCACGACTTTCACGACGACGGGGGCGGTTCCGGGGAACCGCCCCCGCGGTCAAGTCTTTCAGTACTGCTCGGTCTCCGCGTAACCCGCGTCGTCCAGGTCGTCGGCGCCGAAGGCGTCGGCGGCGGCGGTCGGGTCGAACCCGGGCGGGCTGTCCTTGAGGGCCAGGCCCATGCCGGCCAGCTTCGCCTTGACCTCGTCGATCGACTTCGCACCAAAGTTGCGGATGTCGAGCAGGTCGGCCTCGGAGCGGGCGACGAGCTCACCCACGGTGTGGATGCCCTCGCGCTTGAGGCAGTTGTAGGAGCGGACCGTGAGCTCCAGCTCCTCGATCGGCAGCGCCAGGTCGGCGGCCAGGGCGGCGTCCGTCGGGGACGGGCCCATGTCGATGCCCTCGGCGTCGATGTTCAGCTCGCGGGCGAGGCCGAACAGCTCCACCAGGGTCTTGCCGGCCGAGGCCATGGCGTCGCGCGGACGCATGGCGGGCTTGGTCTCGACGTCGACGATCAGCTTGTCGAAGTCGGTCCGCTGCTCGACACGGGTGGCCTCGACCTTGTAGGTGACCTTCAGCACGGGGCTGTAGATCGAGTCGACCGGGATGCGGCCGATCTCCTGGCCGGAGGCCTTGTTCTGGACGGCGGAGACGTAGCCGCGACCGCGCTCGACGGTCAGCTCCATCTCCAGCTTGCCCTTGCCGTTGAGCGTGGCGAGGACCAGCTCGGGGTTGTGCACCTCGACACCCGCCGGCGGGGCGATGTCGGCGGCGGTGACGACACCCGGGCCCTGCTTGCGCAGGTACATCACGACCGGCTCGTCGTGCTCCGAGGAGACGACCAGCTGCTTGATGTTGAGGATGAGGTCGGTCACGTCCTCCTTGACGCCCGGCACGGTGGTGAACTCGTGCAGGACGCCGTCGACGCGGATGCTGGTGACAGCGGCACCCGGGATCGACGACAGGAGCGTGCGGCGCAGGGAGTTGCCGAGGGTGTAGCCGAAGCCCGGCTCCAGCGGCTCGATCACGAACCGCGAGCGGAACTCGTCGACGACCTCTTCGGTCAGCGAGGGACGCTGAGCGATAAGCATGGGGGATGTTCCTCCAGTTGTCTTCGGCACCCACTATTTGATGCCGACAGGACCAAGCGTACGGGCTCCCGCAGGAAGCGACGAATCACTGTGTGTGGGAGCCCGTACGAGGTTTCAAGCAGTACTACCGAGTGCCCGAAGGCGCTGCGTCAGACGCGGCGGCGCTTCGGCGGACGGCAGCCGTTGTGCGGGGTGGGGGTGACGTCCTGGATCGAGCCGACCTCCAGGCCGGTGGCCTGGAGCGAACGGATCGCGGTCTCGCGGCCGGAGCCCGGACCCTTCACGAAGACGTCGACCTTGCGCATGCCGTGCTCCTGCGCGCGACGGGCAGCGGCCTCGGCGGCCATCTGCGCGGCGAACGGGGTGGACTTGCGCGAGCCCTTGAAGCCGACGTGGCCGGCGGAGGCCCAGGAGATCACGTTGCCCGCGGGGTCGGTGATCGAAACGATGGTGTTGTTGAACGTGCTCTTGATGTGCGCGTGGCCGTGAGCGACGTTCTTCTTTTCCTTGCGGCGGATCTTCTTCGCGCCGGCAGCCTGACGACCCTTGGGGGGCATAAGTCTGTTCTCCTACTGAGGTGGTCGGTCCGCTGACCCGCGGGCCGGAGGGATGTCCGGTTACGGGACGGACTACTTCTTGCCCGGCTTCTTCTTGCCGGCGATCGCGCGACGCGGGCCCTTGCGGGTACGCGCGTTGGTGTGGGTGCGCTGGCCGCGGACCGGCAGGCCCCGACGGTGACGCAGACCCTCGTAGCAGCCGATCTCGACCTTGCGGCGGATGTCGGCGGCCACCTCACGGCGGAGGTCGCCCTCGACCGTGTAGTTGGCGTCGATGTACTGGCTCAGCTTGACCAGGTCTTCCTCGGTGATGTCGCGAACGCGGACATCCGGGTTGACGCCGGTCTCGGCGAGGGTCTGCTGGGCGCGGGTACGGCCGATGCCGTACACGTAGGTGAGGGCGATCTCGATCCGCTTCTCACGGGGGAGATCAACGCCGGCGAGGCGTGCCATTCAAGGCTCCTGTGCTTTTTCAGAGGTCTTGCGTGCTACCTACTCCGGACTCCTCACGGTCCTACGGACGGTGAGGGGGAGCCCCGGCCTCTGACCGGGGGTGGCAGTCCGTCCCGGGGGGACGGATCGGGCAGCCCGCTTATGACGTTTTCGCGTCGCGCGAAGTACTACGAGAAATGCTGGGGAGAGATCAGCCCTGGCGCTGCTTGTGGCGCAGGTTGTCGCAGATCACCATGACCCGGCCGTGACGGCGGATCACCTTGCACTTGTCGCAGATCTTCTTGACGCTCGGCTTGACCTTCATGCTTCAGGTTCTCCGGGTCTAGATCTGACGTTTTACTTGTAGCGGTAGACGATCCGGCCGCGCGTGAGGTCGTAGGGGCTGAGCTCCACGACGACCCGGTCGTCCGGCAGGATGCGGATGTAGTGCATGCGCATCTTGCCACTGATGTGCGCGAGGACCTTGTGACCGTTCTGCAGCTCGACCTTGAACATCGCGTTCGGAAGAGACTCGATCACGGTGCCCTCGATCTCAATGGCGCCTTGCTTCTTAGCCATGAACTGCGAGATCCACCTTCCGGGACCGGCTACCGTATGCGGAACGCTCGTGCGAACCTGGGTTCACCCCGCCCCCGAGGGGAAGAGGGCGTGCTGAAGCACGCTACGAGTGAGCCGACGGTCCATCCTACGCCAGCGCATCCGGTGGACCAAAACGGGGGTCCCGGAAGGCGGCACCCGTCACACCCGCCGCCTCAGGCCCCGAGCGTGACCGTCAGCGGCTCGACCTGCGCGGTGCAGGCCGAGCAGCGACGGGCGGCCTCGGGGATCTCGGTGAGACACTCGGGGCAGGGGCGCTTCGGGGCCTTCGGCTTCTTCGGCAGGTAGCGCGCGGTCGCCTTGGTGATCGGCAGGACCACGCAGAAGTAGAGCACCGCGGCGGTCATGACGAAGGCGATCAGGACGTTGAGGAACTGGCCGTACGGGAAGGTGACCCCGGCCACCGTCGCCTTGTACGAGCTGAAGTCGCCGGCCGCACCGACCACCACGCCGACCAGCGGGGTGAGGAAGGCGGACACGAAGCCGGTCACCACAGCGGTGAACGCGGCACCGATGACCACACCGACCGCCATGTCGACGACGTTGCCGCGCATCATGAAGTCGCGGAATCCCTTGAGCACGTGCTGTCTCCTGCTCGCTCGTACGGCCAGTGCCGACCACTGCCAGCCGATAAAAATAGGACAAAAGCCCTGGAGGTCCAAACCTCCAGGACTCGGGCCCCTTCACCGGCGGCGGCGGGCCGCCGCCGGGACTACGCGAGCGGGTCCGGAGCGGCGGTGATGCCCAGCTTCGCCAGTTCGGCCGTGCCGCCGTCGAACGCGGTCAGGACCAGCGGGCCCTGCTCGGTCACGGCCACCGAGTGCTCCCAGTGCGAGGCCCAGGTGCCGTCGTTGGTGACGACCGTCCACTCGTCGTCCAGGACGGTGGTGTGCGGGGTGCCCAGCGAGACCATCGGCTCGATCGCCAGGACCGTGCCGGGGACCAGCTTCGGGCCCTTGCCGCGGCCGCGCTCGACGTAGTTCAGCACGTGCGGCTCCATGTGCATCGCGGTGCCGATGCCGTGGCCGCCGTAGCCCTCGGTGATGCCCCACTTGCCCTTCGGCGGCAGCGGCTGGCGGCGGATGAAGCCCTCGATCGCCTTGGAGACGTCGACCAGGCGGTTGCTCTTCTTCATCTGGGCGATGCCGGCCCACATCGAGCCCTCGGTGACCCGGCTCAGCATCTCGACCTCGGGCCGGACCTCGCCGACCGCCACGCTGATCGCCGCGTCGCCGTGCCAGCCGTCCAGGATGGCCCCGCAGTCGATCGAGATGAGGTCACCCTCCTGCAGCACCCGCTCGCCCGGGATGCCGTGCACGACCTCGTTGTTCACCGAGGCGCAGATCACGCCCGGGAACCACAGGCCGCCGTGGTGCGCGCGGAAGTTCGAGGTGGCGCCGTGGTCGGTGATGACCTTGTCCGCGATGTCGTTGAGCTCCTGGGTGGTCACCCCCGGAGCGACCGCCTCACGGCAGGCCTTGAGGGCCTCGGCGACGACCAGCCCGGCCGCTCGCATCTTCGCGATCTGCTCGGGGGTCTTGATCTCCACCATCTGGTCACGCCTTCCAAGTCCGGATTACCACTGCCTACCACCGTACGACGCCGAAACGGCCGGGCCACCCGCTGGGCGGGCGATCCGGCCGTACCGTCGTACGTTCGCCGAGAGACTCAGCTGTCCTGCTTCAGCGCCTCGATCGCGCGGGCGGTGACCTCGTCCACCTTGCCGAGGGCCGGGATGGTCACCAGGAGACCCTGCTCCTTGTAGTACCCGATGATCGGCTCGGTCTCCGTGTGGTAGACCTCCAGGCGCGTGCGCACCTTGTCCTCGGTGTCGTCCGAGCGCTGGTACAGCTCGCCACCGCACTCGTCGCAGACGCCCTCGGCCTTCGGCGGGTTGTAGTCCACGTGGAAGACGTGGCCGCCGTTGTTGCGGCACAGGCGGCGACCGGCGATCCGGCGGACGACCTCGTCCTCGGGCACCTCCAGGTCGAGCACGCCGTCCAACTCGATGCCCTGCTCGGCGAGGAACTCGTCCAGCGCCTTGGCCTGGCCCAGGTTGCGGGGGAAGCCGTCGAGCAGGAAGCCGTTGACGGCGTCCTCCTGGAGCATGCGGTCCTTGGCCATCCCGATGGTGACCTCGTCCGGTACCAGACGGCCCGCGTCCATGTAGCTCTTGGCCTCGAGCCCCAGCGGGGTGCCCTGACCGATGTTGGCGCGGAAGAGGTCGCCGGTGGAGATGTGGGGAATGGACAGGGTCTTGGCGAGCAGGTGCGCCTGAGTACCCTTCCCGGCCCCGGGAGGACCAACGAGGACGATACGCATCAGCGGAGGAACCCTTCGTAATTGCGCTGCTGGAGCTGGCTCTCGATCTGCTTCACAGTTTCGAGTCCGACGCCGACGACGATGAGAACGCTGGTGCCGCCGAACGGGAAGTTGGTCTGCTGTCCGAAGGCGACCAGGGCGATCATCGGGATCAACGCGATCAGGCCCAGGTAGAGCGAACCCGGCCACGTGATACGGGTCAGCACGTAGTTCAGGTACTCGGCCGTCGGACGGCCGGCCCGGATGCCCGGGATGAACCCACCATACTTCTTCATATTGTCGGCAACTTCTTCGGGGTTGAAGGAGATGGCGACGTAGAAGAACGCGAAGAAGACGATCAGCAGGAAGTAGGTGGCCATGTAGATCGGGTGGTCACCCTTGACGAAGTTCGTCCGGATCCACGTGGCCCAGCCCGCCTGACTGTTGGTCAGCTGGACCACCAGGGCGGGGATGTAGAGCAGCGACGAGGCGAAGATGACCGGGATGACACCGGCCTGGTTCACCTTGAGCGGGATGTAGGTCGAGGTGCCGCCGAACGCCCGGCGGCCGATCATCCGCTTCGCGTACTGGACCGGGATCCGGCGCTGGGCCTGCTCGACGAAGATGACGAGCATCACGACGATGATGCCGACCGCGACCACGGAGAGGAACTCGACCCAGCCGCCGCCGATGGTGCCGGACTGCTTGATCGCCCACATCGAGGACGGGAACTGCGCCGCGATCGAGGTGAAGATCAGCAGCGACATGCCGTTGCCGATGCCGCGGTCGGTGATCAGCTCGCCCAGCCACATGATGACCGTGGTGCCGGCCGTCATCGTGAGGACCATGACGGCGATGCGGAACACGCCGGTGTCCGGGACGATCTGGTTGGCCAGCGGGCAGCCGGAGAACAGCGCGCCGCTGGAGGCCGTCGCCACGATGCCGGTGCCCTGGAGCACGGCGAGCGCGATGGTCAGGTAGCGGGTGTACTGGGTGATCTTGGTCTGTCCGGCCTGGCCCTCCTTCTTCAGCGCCTCCAGTCGCGGGATCACGACGGTGAGGAGCTGGAGGATGATGCTTGCCGTGATGTACGGCATGATGCCGAGGGCGAAGATCGTCAACTGGAGGAGCGCGCCACCGCTGAACAGGTTGACGAGCCCGAAGAGGCCGCTGTTCTTGGTCTCCTTCACGCACTCGTTCACGGCCGTGAAACTCACGCCCGGAATCGGAATGTGCGAGCCCAGCCGGAACAGCACCATGATGCCCAGCGTGAACAGCAGCTTCTTGCGCAGGTCGGGCGTCTGGAACGCCCGCGCGAACGCACTGAGCACGGTGCCTCCTGCGCCTCCCGCGCGTCGTCGGCGGGAGGGTCGGTCCTGAATGGGGAGTTTGCGGTTCGGGCTCCCGTACAGACGGCACAGGCGAGCCTACGCGCAGCCTACAAGGGAACTCCACGGACTCTAACAGTGCGCGGCCACTCCGAAGAAGCGCGTACGGCCCGTCCCCCACTCACGGGGTACGGGATGCCCGGGTTTGCCACACAAAAGAACGAGGGCCCCTCCCGGGGCCCGGAGCGCCGACCGATCCGATTTCCCGACCGCGGCCGAAATCGGGCCACCGGGTCCGGAACGGGCCGGAAAAGGCACGAGCCCCGCACCTCCCGAAGGAAGTGCGGGGCTCGAAAGCGGTATTCAGCGGACTCAGACGAGCTCGGTGACCGTACCGCCGGCGGCCGTGATCTTCTCGGCGGCGGAGCCGGAGACGGCGTCAACCGTCACCTGCAGCGCAACCGAGACCTCGCCGGTGCCGAGCACCTTGACGAGGGAGTTCTTGCGAACCGCGCCCTTGGCGACCAGGTCCTCGACGGTGACCTCTCCACCCTGCGGGTAGAGCTCGGCCAGCTTGTCGAGGTTGACGACCTGGAACGTGATCTTGAACGGGTTCTTGAAGCCCTTCAGCTTCGGCAGGCGCATGTGGAGCGGCATCTGGCCACCCTCGAAGCGCTGCGGAACCTGGTAGCGGGCCTTGGTGCCCTTGGTACCACGACCGGCAGTCTTACCCTTGGAGGCCTCACCACGACCCACGCGGATCTTGTCGGTCTTGGCACCCGGGGCGGGACGCAGGTTGTGGATCTTGATCGGGTTCTCGCCCATGATCAGTCCACCTCCTCAACCGTCACCAGGTGACGGACCGTGTGGGCCATCCCGCGGATCTCGGGACGGTCCTCCTTCACCACGACGTCGTGCATGCGCTTGAGACCAAGCGAACGCAGGGTGTCACGGTGGTTCTGCTTGCTGCCGATGTACGACTTGGTCTGCGTGATCTTCAGGCGAGCCATCAGGCGCTCACCCCAGCAGCACGCGCCCGCAGCAGAGCGGCGGGGGCCACGTCCTCCAGCGGCAGGCCACGACGGGCGGCGATCTCCTCGGGGCGCACGAGGCCCTTCAGAGCAGCCACGGTGGCGTGCACGATGTTGATCGCGTTGTCGGAGCCGAGCGACTTCGACAGGATGTCGTGGATGCCGGCGCACTCCAGGACGGCGCGCACCGGACCACCGGCGATAACACCGGTACCGGGGGCGGCGGGCTTCAGGAGCACGACGCCGGCGGCCTTCTCACCCTGGATCGGGTGCGGGATGGTGCCCTGGATACGGGGGACCTTGAAGAAGTTCTTCTTGGCCTCCTCAACACCCTTGGCGATGGCGGCCGGAACCTCCTTCGCCTTCCCGTAACCGACACCCACGGTGCCGTCACCGTCGCCCACCACGACCAGCGCGGTGAAGCTGAAACGACGACCACCCTTGACAACCTTGGCGACACGGTTGATCGCGACGACGCGCTCGACGTAAGCGGTCTTCTCGACGGCGGGGGCGTTGCCCCGGTCGTCACGCTTACGGTCGCGCCGCTCGCCACCGCCGGTGCCGCCGCCGGCGCCGCTACCGCGGCGCTGGGGTCCAGCCATTGGAATTACCTCTCTCGATTACGTCCGCCGACAGAGTCGACGAGCGGCTTAGAAGTCGAGCCCGGCCTCGCGGGCCGCGTCCGCCAGGGCGGCGATGCGGCCGGCGTACCGGTTGCCCGCGCGGTCGAAGACGACCGACTCGATGCCGGCGGCCTTGGCGCGCTCGGCGACCAGGCTCCCGACCTTCTTGGCCAGCTCGGTCTTGTCGCCCTCGGCGCCCTTGATGGACACGTCGAGGGTGGACGCCGACGCCAGGGTGTGACCCTTGGCGTCGTCGATGACCTGGGCGACCATGTGACGGTTCGAGCGCGTCACGACGAGGCGCGGACGCACCTCGGTGCCGACGACGCGCTTGCGAACGCGGATCGCGCGGCGCTTGCGAGCGGCGCTCTTGTAGGCGTTGCCCTTGCCGATCTTGACAGAGACACTCATCGCTTACTTACCACTCTTTCCGACCTTGCGGCGGATGACCTCGCCCGCGTACTTGACACCCTTGGCCTTGTACGGGTCCGGCTTGCGCAGCTTGCGGATCTTCGCGGCGACCTCGCCGACCTTCTGCTTGTCGATGCCGTCCACGTGGAACTTGGTGGCGGACTCGACGACGAAGGAGATGCCCTCGGGGGCCTCGACGAGGATCGGGTGGCTGTAGCCCAGCTGGAACTCCATGTCGGAGCCCTTCGCCAGAACTCGGTAGCCGACACCGCTGATCTCCAGCGACTTGCGGTAGCCCGCGGTCACGCCGGTGATCATGTTCGCCACCAGCGTGCGGGTCAGGCCGTGCAGGGCCTTCGACAGACGCTCGTCGTTGGGGCGGGTGACAGCCAGAGTGCCGTCCTCGCCCTTGCCGATCTCGATCGGCGCGGCGACGACGTGGGTGAGGGAGCCCTTCGGGCCCTTCACCGAGACCGTCTGGCCATCGATGGTGACGTCCACGCCAGCGGGGACCTGGATGGGCAGCCGTCCAATGCGCGACATTGCTGTACCTCCGTTTCCCGAATTACCAGACGTAGGCGAGAACTTCTCCGCCTACGCCCTTCTTGGCGGCCTGCTTGTCGGTCAGGAGGCCGGAGGACGTGGAGATGATCGCCACGCCCAGGCCGCCGAGAACCTTCGGCAGGTTGGTGGACTTTGCGTAAACGCGCAGACCCGGCTTGCTGATGCGCTTGATGCCGGCGATGGAGCGCTCACGGTTGGGGCCGAACTTGAGCTCGATGGTCAGCTTCTTGCCGACCTCGCCCTCAGTGGGCTCCTCAACCTTGTAGGAGGAGATGTACCCCTCCTGCTGCAGGATCTCGGCGACGTGCGCCTTGATCTTGCTGGCCGGCATCGCCACGGTGTCGTGGTACGCCGAGTTCGCGTTACGCAGACGCGTGAGCATGTCTGCGATGGGGTCGGTCATGGTCATGATGGCCTCAGGCCTCTCTCGCCGCGGTTTCTCCGCGCCAGGTCCCCCTGCCGCACTCTTTCGAGTTCGTCAGGGGCACAAGCGCAGGGGACCTGCGACGTCGTAAGACTGGGTGCGAGCCCTCCGAAGAGGACCACGGACATCCATGGGGAAGCCGTGGCAGGGGGCCCGACCCCACTACCTTACGGGAATCCGTACGGCAGGCCCAAAACGGGCGGGTGTGGGATCGGGCACCTCTGCTTCGCTGTGTGCCTAAAGCGCCTGGATTACCAGGAGCTCTTGGTCACGCCCGGCAGCTCGCCGCGGTGCGCCATCTCACGGAGGCAGACACGGCACAGGCCGAACTTGCGGTACACCGAGTGCGGACGGCCGCAGCGCTGGCACCGGGTGTAGGCCCGGACGCCGAACTTCGGCTTCCGCTCGGCCTTCGCGATGAGGGACTTCTTCGCCATTGGCTCACGCCTCCTTGAACGGGAAGCCCAGAGCGCGCAGGAGCGCCCGGCCCTCGTCGTCGGTCTGAGCGGTGGTCACGACGGTGATGTCCATACCGCGCTGACGGTCGACCTTGTCCTGGTCGATCTCGTGGAACATAACCTGCTCGGTCAGACCGAAGGTGTAGTTGCCACGGCCGTCGAACTGCTTCGGGGAAAGACCACGGAAGTCACGGATTCGCGGCAGGGCCAGCGAAACCAGACGGTCCAGGAACTCCCACATGCGGTCACCGCGGAGGGTGACGTGCGTGCCGATCGGCTGGCCCTCGCGCAGCTTGAACTGCGCGATGGACTTGCGAGCCTTGGTCACGGCCGGCTTCTGACCGGTGATCGCGGTCAGGTCGCGGATCGCACCCTCGATCAGCTTGCTGTCACGGGCAGCCTCGCCGACACCCATGTTGACGACGACCTTGACCAGGCCGGGCGTCAGCATGACGTTCTCGTACGAGAACTGCTCCTGCAGCTGACCCTTGATCTCGGAGTTGTAACGCTCCTTGAGACGGGGGGTCACCTTCTCAACAGTCGTCTCAGACATCAGATGTCCTCACCGGTTCGCTTGGCAACGCGGATCTTGTTGCCCTCGTCATCGAAGCGGTAGCCAACGCGGGTGACGACCTTCTTGCCGTCCTTCTCCACGACCAGCTGGACGTTGGAGACGTGCACCGGGGCCTCGACGGTGACGATGCCACCCTGAGTGCCCGGGCCCGGCTTGGTGTGCTTCTTGACCCGGTTCACACCCTCGACCAGGACCTTGTTCTCGGCGGGCATGGCCTGGATGACCTTGCCCTGCTTGCCGCGGTCCTTGCCGGTGATGACCTGAACCAGGTCACCCTTCTTGATCTTCATGCTGTTCGCCATGGGTTAGAGCACCTCCGGCGCAAGCGAGATGATCTTCATGAACTTCTTGTCGCGCAGCTCGCGGCCCACCGGGCCGAAGATGCGGGTACCACGGGGGTCGCCGTCCGTGTTCTTGAGGACGACGGCGGCGTTCTCGTCGAACCGGATGTACGAACCGTCGGGACGACGGCGCGACTTCACGGTACGGACGACGACGCACTTGACGACGTCACCCTTCTTCACCGAACCGCCGGGGATCGCGTCCTTGACGGTGGCGACGATGACGTCCCCGATACCGGCGTAGCGGCGACCGGAACCACCGAGAACGCGGATGCAAAGGATTTCCTTCGCGCCCGTGTTGTCGGCGACACGCAGTCGCGACTCCTGCTGGATCACAGCTTTCTCCTGATCGTCAACGAGAGCTGACGGGCCGGCCGCTGCTCACACCAGCGCCCGCAAGGGGCCTGATGCACATACGGCCGTACCGCATCAACTTCGTTACTTGGCCTTCTCGAGGATCTCGACGACGCGCCAGCGCTTCGTCGCGGACAGCGGGCGGGTCTCCGCGAGGAGGACCCGGTCGCCGATGCCGCAGGCGTTCGCCTCGTCGTGCGCCTTCAGCTTGTTCGTACGGCGGATGACCTTGCCGTACAGCGCGTGCTTGACGCGGTCCTCGACGGCGACGACGACGGTCTTGTCCATCTTGTCGCTGACGACGAGACCCTCACGGGTCTTGCGGAAACCGCGCGTCTCGTTGGTGTTCTCAGTCATCAGGCGCTCTCCACCGTCTCGATGCCCAGCTCGCGCTCGCGCATCAGGGTGTAGATCCGCGCGATGTCCTTACGGACGAGCTTGAGCCGTCCGTGGTTGTCGAGCTGCCCGGTCGCCGCCTGGAAGCGGAGGTTGAACAGCTCCTCCTTGGCCTCACGGAGCTTGGCAACGAGACCCTCGTTGTCCAGCTCGCGGAGGTCAGCAGCCTTGGTGCCGGCCGACATCAGCTCTCACCTGCCTCGCGCCGGATGATCCGGCACTTCATCGGGAGCTTGTGAGCTGCGCGGGTCAGCGCCTCACGAGCCACCTTCTCGTTGGGGTACGACAGCTCGAACATGACCCGACCCGGGTGCACGTTCGCGATCCACCACTCGGGCGAACCCTTACCGGAACCCATGCGGGTCTCGGCCGGCTTCTTGGTGAGCGGACGGTCCGGGTAGATGTTGATCCAGACCTTGCCGCCACGCTTGATGTGACGGGTGACGGCGATACGAGCGGACTCGATCTGCCGGTTCGTCACGTAGGCCGGGGTGACGGCCTGGATGCCGTACTCGCCGAACGCGAGCTCGGTGCCACCCTTGGCAGCGCCGCGACGCTTGGGGTGGTGCTGCTTGCGGTGCTTGACCCGACGGGGGATCAGCATGGGAGTCAGGCCTCCGTTCCGGTGTTCTCGGCAGCCGGAGCCTCGGCGACCGGGGCCGCGGGGGCCTCGGAAGCGGCGGGGCGACGGCCACGGCCACCGCGCTCGCCACCGCGGCGCTCGCCACCGCGGGCGGGACGACCACCCTCGGGACGGGCCGGGCGGTTGCCCGAGCGGGCAGCGGCGTTCTCAGCGCGGACCTCGGCGATGTTCTTGACGTCGCCCTTGTAGATCCAGACCTTCACGCCGATGCGGCCGAAGGTGGTCTTGGCCTCGAAGAAGCCGTAGTCGACGTTCGCGCGGAGGGTGTGCAGCGGCACGCGACCCTCGCGGTAGAACTCCGAACGGCTCATCTCGGCGCCGCCGAGACGACCGGAGCACTGGACCTTGATGCCCTTGGCGCCGGACTTCATCGTGCCCTGCATCGACTTGCGCATGGCACGACGGAAGGAGACGCGGGAGGACAGCTGCTCCGCGACGCCCTGAGCCACGAGCTGGGCGTCCAGCTCGGGGTTCTTGACCTCGAGGATGTTCAGCTGGACCTGCTTGCCGGTCAGCTTCTCCAGGTTGCCCCGGATCTTGTCGGCCTCCGCGCCGCGGCGGCCGATCACGATGCCCGGACGGGCGGTGTGGATGTCCACGCGGACGCGGTCACGGGTGCGCTCGATCTCAACCTTCGAGATGCCGGCGCGCTCCATGCCCTTCGTCATGAGACGACGGATCGCGACGTCTTCCTTGACGTAGTCCTTGTACAGCTTGTCGGCGTACCAGCGGGACTTGAAGTCCGTGCTGATGCCGAGGCGGAACCCGTGCGGGTTAACCTTCTGGCCCATTACCGGGTCCCTTCCTTGCTGCTGACGACCACGGTGATGTGGCTGGTCCGCTTGCGGATCCGGTAGGCACGGCCCTGGGCACGCGGACGGAACCGCTTCAGGGTCGGACCCTCGTCAACGTACGCCTCGGAGATGTAGAGGTCGTCCACGTTGGAGTGGTTGTAGTTGTGCGCGGCGTTGGCAATGGCGCTGTCGAGCACCTTGCCGACCGGCACGGTGGCGGCCTGCGGAGCGAAACGCAGGACGGCCTGGGCCTCCGTGGCCGGCAGGCCACGGATGAGGTCCACCACGCGGCGGGCCTTCATGGGCGTGACGCGGATGTACCGCGCCTGGGCCCTGGCTTCCATGGTTGTCCCCTTAATGGAGTAAGTCATTGAGTCGTTCTGGCGGTGAAGCTCAGGCGACTAGCGACGCTTCGACTTGCGGTCGTCCTTGACGTGGCCGCGGAAGGTGCGGGTCGGAGCGAACTCGCCCAGCTTGTGGCCGACCATCGACTCGGTGACGAACACCGGGACGTGCTTGCGACCATCGTGAACCGCGATCGTGTGGCCGAGCATGGCCGGGAAGATCACGGAGCGACGGGACCAGGTCTTGATGACGTTCTGGGTACCCGCTTCGTTCTGCGCGTCCACCTTCTTGAGAAGGTGGCCGTCGATGAAGGGGCCCTTCTTGAGACTGCGCGGCATCTGACCTGCTCCTAGCGCTTCTTGTTGGTCTTGCGGCGGCGCACGATGAGAGCGTCCGACGCCTTCTTCGGGCGACGGGTGCGACCCTCCTTCTGGCCCCACGGCGAGACCGGGTGGCGACCACCGGAGGTCTTACCCTCACCACCACCGTGCGGGTGGTCGATCGGGTTCATGGCGACACCACGCACGGTCGGGCGAACGCCCTTCCAGCGCATACGGCCGGCCTTGCCCCAGTTGATGTTCGACTGCTCGGCGTTGCCGACCTCGCCGACGGTCGCGCGGCAGCGCGCGTCCACCAGGCGGATCTCACCGGAGGGCATGCGCAGGTGCGCCATCTTGCCCTCACGCGCCAGCAGCTGGATGCCGGAGCCGGCGGAGCGGGCCAGCTTGGCACCGCCACCGGGACGCAGCTCCACCGCGTGGATGGTGGTACCGACCGGGATGTTGCGCAGCGGCAGGTTGTTGCCCGGCTTGATGTCGGCGCCAGCGCCGTTCTCGATCCGGTCGCCCTGCGTGATGCCACGCGGCGCGATGATGTAGCGCTTCTCGCCGTCCGCGTAGTGCAGGAGCGCGATGCGCGCGGTGCGGTTCGGGTCGTACTCGATGTGCGCGACCTTGGCCGGCACGCCGTCCTTGTCGTGACGACGGAAGTCGATCACGCGGTAGGCGCGCTTGTGACCGCCACCCTGGTGGCGAACGGTGATCCGACCGGCGTTGTTACGGCCGCCCTTGCTGTGCAGGGGGCGAACCAGCGACTTCTCCGGCGTGGACCGCGTGATCTCTACGAAGTCGGCCACGCTGGAGCCACGACGGCCCGGCGTAGTCGGCTTGTACTTGCGGATGCCCATTTGGCTCTCTCGTCCTCGTCCTTATCGACGATCACGATCTCCGTTAGGAGACCGGACCACCGAAGATGTCGATGCGGTTGCCCTCGGCCAGCGTCACGATGGCGCGCTTGGTGTCCTTGCGCTTGCCAAAGCCCGTCTTGGAGCGCTTGCGCTTGCCCTGACGGTTGATCGTGTTGACAGCCTCGACCTTGACCGAGAAGACCGCCTCGACGGCCTGCTTGATCTGGGTCTTGTTGGCGCCCGGCGACACGATGAACGTGTACTTGTTCTCGTCGAGAAGGCTGTAGCTCTTCTCGGAGATGACCGGCTTCACCAGGACGTCACGGGGGTCCGTGAACGTCTTGCTCGTAACGTCGCTCATCAGGCGGCGCTCCCTTCGAGCTCGCCCTCAGCGGCAACGGCCTTGGCGGACGCGGCGGGACCCGCCACGAAACGCTCGAAGGCGGCCTGGGTGAAGACCACATCGTCGGAGACGAGCACGTCGTAGGTGTTCAGCTGACCGGCGTCCAGGATGTGCACGTGCGGCAGGTTCCGGGCGCTCTTCAGACCCAGCTCGTCGGCACGCTCGACGACGAGGAGGATGTTCTTGCGCTCGGTGATCTTGCCGAACAGGCCCTTGGCGGCCTTGGTCGACGGCACCTCGGCCGCGACCACGTCGGTGACGACGTGGATGCGGTTGTGGCGGGCCCGGTCGGTGAGCGCACCGCGCAGGGCGGCGGCGATCATCTTCTTCGGGGTCCGCTGCGAGTAGTCACGCGGCACGGGACCGTGCACGACGCCACCGCCGGCGAACTGCGGCGCACGGGTCGAGCCCTGACGGGCGCGGCCGGTGCCCTTCTGGCGGTACGGCTTCTTGCCGCCACCGCGGACCTCGCCACGAGTCTTGGTCTTGTGGGTGCCCTGACGGGCCGCAGCGAGCTGCGCCACGACGACCTGGTGCATCAGCGGAACGCTGACCTTCGCGTCGAAGATCTCGGCCGGCAGCTCCAGGCTGCCGGTCTTGTCACCCGAGGGCGACAGGATGTCAATGGTGCTCATATCCTTCACAGCCCCTTCGCCGCGGTGCGGACGAGGACGAGGCCGCCGTTCGGGCCCGGGATCGCACCCTTGATCAGGAGCAGCCCCTTCTCCGCGTCAACCGCGTGCACGGTCAGGTTCTGGGTGGTCACACGCTCGTGACCCATCCGGCCGGCCATCTTCAGGCCCTTGAACACGCGGCCCGGAGTGGCGCAGCCACCGATGGAACCGGGCGAACGGTGCTTGCGCTGCACGCCGTGACCGGCGCCGAGGCCCTTGAAGTTGTGACGCTTCATGACACCGGCGAAGCCCTTGCCCTTGGAGGTGCCGGTCACGTCGACCTTGACACCCGCCTCGAACAGCTCAGCGGTGATCTCCTGGCCGAGGGTGTACTCGGACGCGTCCGAGGTACGGAGCTCGACCAGGTGGCGGCGCGGGGTGACACCGGCCTTGGCGAAGTGGCCCGCGAGGGGCTTGTTCACCTTGCGGGGGTCGATCTCGCCGAAGCCGATCTGGACGGCGTCGTAGCCGGCCGGGCTGTCGGCGGTGTGGACCTGGGTCACGACATTGGGCCCAGCCTTGACGACGGTCACCGGAACGACCCGGTTGTTCTCGTCCCAGACCTGGGTCATGCCGAGCTTCTCGCCCAGGATGCCCTTAATCTGCTTAGCCATCTTCGGTGCGCCTCTCAGAGCTTGATCTCGATGTCGACGCCAGCCGGCAGGTCGAGACGCATGAGCGAGTCAACCGTCTTCGGCGTGGGGTCGAGGATGTCGATCAGACGCTTGTGAGTACGCATCTCGAAGTGCTCGCGCGAGTCCTTGTACTTGTGCGGCGAGCGGATGACGCAGTACACGTTCTTCTCAGTGGGCAGCGGCACCGGGCCCGCGACCTGCGCACCAGTACGGATCACCGTCTCGACGATCTTCTTCGCCGAAGAGTCGATGACCTCGTGGTCGTAGGCCTTGAGCCGGATGCGGATCTTCTGTCCCGCCATGGCTACTCAGTAGTCCTTTGTCCTTAGTCACTGCACGACCACCCTCCGACCCCCGCGCTCGGGCGTGTCGCCTGCGCGCTTGCAAAAAACCAACGAATCACTTCGTCGGTTTCAAACTTTCGGGGTGGGGGCGCCGGGCCGAGGCCCCGCTCACGCTTCCCGGAAGATTCCCGTACTTTCGCCCCGCAGCTGCCGTGGCGTAGAACTCACGCTTGACGGCCATCACGGGAACGACGAGTAGATGGGACTCGCTTCCGGTCCTCCCGGCGGGAGGCGCGCAGCATCGGCACTCAACCGAGCAACTTGGACATACTGCCACATGGAGCAGTCGAGATGCCAATCGGGGCCGGTGAGGTGCTCCTCACCGGCCCCGACGGGGTGATCGACCGCGAAGGTCAGTTCGCGGGCGGGCGCCCGCAGGTCACGTCCACGTCCCTCGACGTGGTGTTGGCGCACCAGAGCTTCATCGGGTCCGGTCCGAAGGTGTACTCGGTCAGGTCCATGTTGATCGGGTTGCAGGCCTGCTTGCCCTTGTACGGCGAGTACTTGGGGCACTGGCCGTTGTCGAGCTGCTGCAGGTGGGCGCGCAGCGCGTCCAGGCCCATGTCCTCGACGCCCGGGTTGGTGGAGGGCATGAAGCGGTTGGCCGACCAGGAGCCGCCCATGGTCGCGAACAGGGCGAGCGCGCACACCAGGCCCGCGGCCAGCTGCGACATCACCCGCGGCGAGATCCGGGCGGCCCGGGACGGGGCCACCTCGGCCAGCGTGCTCCGGACCCAGCCGAAGCCGCGCTGGTAGGTCAGCATGACGCCCATGACGGCCAGGATGATCAGGCAGTAGAAAATTATCCAGGTCGTGCGCGGGTAGAGCTGGACGGCCTGGTTGTGCTCCATGTGCGAGGCGAACCAGAAGCGCATCAGCCAGGCGCCGGCGAGGACCATGCCGGCGGTGCGGATCACCATGTTGCGCAGGCCCAGGCCCACGCCGATGCCCACGCCGAGCAGCAGGAGCACACCGAAGCCGGTCTGCCCGGCGATGTCGCCCTGGCCCGGCCAGTTGTGGTACGTCAGGTCGCCGGAGCGGTCCGAGGCCCAGCCCATGACGTAGGCCGGGTCGATGTAGGTGTTGATGTAGGCGTAGCGGTCGAGCGTGGAGGCCCCGAGGCGGACCAGCTGGTAGAGCAGCGGAGCGCCGATGACGCCGGCGGTGACCAGCATGGCGCCCAGGAAGACCAGCGCGCGCTTGAGGGCGCTCCGGCCGCGGGACCACGGGAAGATCATCAGGACCAGGACGAACGAGCCCGGCGCCGCCCACAGGTACCAGCCCGAGTACCAGAGGAACATCACCCCGAACGCGGCGCCGAAGCCGAGGCCGCGCAGCAGCGCCGAGCGGGTCGAGAGTTCGTCGACCCGGCGGATCTCCCGGAAGCAGGCCGCCAGCAGCGGCAGCAGCACCAGCATGGAGCCGTGGCTGTACGGGCGGATCGGGTCGAGGAAGACGATCGACGCCGGCACCGCGATCGCCATCGCCCAGAACGGGCGCAGCAGCAGGCGCCAGGACAGGTAGGCCATCGGGCCGACGAGCGCGCTGAGGATCAGCTGCAGGTCCTTGAGCGCGTGGCCCACACCGGCGATGCCGTTGTGGAAGAACTTGGCCCAGACCGCGAGCAGGGCGGGGAACAGCGGGGGGTACACCCCGGGCAGGCCCTTCCCGCGCAGCATGTCGTTGGCCATGCCCATCAGGTTGCCCGGGTCGCCCTCCTGGCCGCCGAGGCCCCAGGGGGTGCCGTGCAGGGCGACCACGATGCCGCCGGCCACCACACCGGTGCCCAGGCCCGCGACGGCGGCGCACGCCAGCCGCTGCGCGACCCGGTAGTAGCGCAGCGTCCCGCGGTAGGCGAGCAGCAGCAGCACCGCGAGGACCGGGATGCCCAGAAGCGCCGCGTACTGCTGGATCTTGGCGAGCCCGCTGACCTGGCCGATCCGGGTGGTGGGGTTGACGCTGATGTGCGTGCACAGCAGCATGAAGCCGAGCGCGACGCCGACGCTGACGAGGCCTTCCGCCAGCGGGAGGAACCAGCGCTTCTCCGTCCACCGCGAGAAGCGGTCGCCCCGACGGCCGCTCGGCGATCCGTCGGAGGACGCCGTGGTCGCCTCGTCGTCGGGCACGCCGGCGCGGCCGCCGACGACGTCCGGGGCCAAATCCGTCATGTCTCTTCGCTTCCGTGAAGCGGCGCACTGCCGCGGGTCGGACCGGCTCGCCGGATGCGGGCGAACTCTGCGGGCGGCGGCCGGGCGCCCGATCGGCACAGGTCGGCCGAAACTCCTGACGTGCTGCGGGCCTCCGGCGGATGGATCATCGCCGCCGGCGATGCCGGGCCCTGGCCGGGACTCATGGTAATCGCACCCCCAAGAGCGTGTCATGGCGTGCCCCCGGCCCATCAGGGGCCCCTGCCGCCCCGGTGGGGGCCCGGCCCCGGCGGATAGGGTGAGGCGCGCAGTCCACGTCCCTCCACGACCACCGGCCCGGAGTCCCCCGCCCATGTCGCACACCGCACGCAAGAGGTCGGTCCTGACGGCCAGTCCGCCGCTGTCGGAGGCCCTCGGACGGAAGAACGGCTTCGGCCTCCTCCGGCTCGTCCTCGCCCTGGCCGTGATCTTCGCCCACGCGATGCCGCTGGGGCTGGGCAAGGCCGACCTCGGGCTGCTGGAGAGCCGCGGCCAGACCAACGTCGGCGCGATCGCGGTGAGCGGCTTCTTCGTGCTCTCCGGGCTGCTGATCACCCGCAGCGGCATGCGGCTGAGCCCGGCCCGGTTCCTCTGGAACCGGGCCATCCGCATCCTCCCCGGGCTCTGGGCCTGCCTGCTGCTGACGGCGCTCGTGGTCGCCCCGGTCGTCGCGTACCACCAGGGCCGGCTGGCCGGCTTCTGGTCGCACCCGGAGGGGCCGCTGGCGTACCTGGAGGCCAACTGGTCCATCGGAGTGTCCCAGTGGGGCATCTCCGGGCTGCTCGACCACGTGCCGCACCCCACCGCCTTCAACGGCTCGGTGTGGTCGCTGGCGTACGAGGTGCTCTGCTACCTGCTGGTGGTCGCGCTGGCCGCGGTCGGCGTGCTGCGCCGGGCGCGCTGGGCCGTCGCGGTGATGGTCCTCGGGCTCTACGCGTACATGGTCCACCTCGCCTCGGACTTCCACCTGCTGCGCGCCCCCGAGTACGCGCCGGCCGGCCTCACCGGCTGGCAGCTGCCGTTCCTGGGCTCGATCAGCCTGGACATGTTCATACCGCTGACCTTCATGTTCGGCCTCGGCGCGGTCGCCGAGCTGTACAAGAACCGGCTGCCGATCAACGACCCGGCCGGTGTCCTGGCCGCCCTCGTCTTCCTCGGCACCGCCCGGTACGGCGGCTTCACCCTGTTCGGCCTGCCGGCCTTCGCCTACCTGCTGATCTGGCTGGCCTGCCGGATGCCCGGCCCGCTGACGAAGGTCGGCACCAAGGTCGACCTCTCGTACGGGGTGTACATCTACGCGTTCCCGATCCAGCAGTGCCTCGCGCTCTGGGGCGTCAACAAGCACGGGTACTGGGCCTACACCGCGGCCTCGGTGGCGCTCTCGGTCGTCGCCGCGTTCTGCTCCTGGCACGCCGTGGAGAAGCCGGCGCTGAAGCTGAAGGACCTGGGCCTGCGCAAGCCGCCCCGGCAGGAGCAGCCGCCGGCGGCGCCGGCTCGGCCGCTGTCGCAGGCCTCGGCCTGACCCCCGCCCCCGAACGGATCCGGGCCCGGTACGCGTTGTGCGTACCGGGCCCGGATCGTCGGCCCCCGACGGGGACCGGACGGAGCTAGCCGGAGACCTTCTCGTCGAAGCGCTCCTGGTTGAGCCGCGCGCCCTCGGTGATGGCGACGGTGCGGGCCATGTCGGTGAGCTTCTTCTCCAGGGAGCGGAAGCGCAGGTAGGTGTTGAGCGCCAGGAAGGCCAGCGCCAGCACCATCATGTACAGCACCAGGTCGGTGCCGCGGCCGACGCCCAGCCGGTTCGCCACCCAGGTGACGTCGCCCGGACGCAGCACCGCGTAGATGTTCGCCAGCACGAACAGCACGAAGGCGATGCGCTTCCAGGCCCTGGTGTTGGTCCGGTCCCAGCGCCGGATGAAGATGAGCGCCGCCGTGCCGGAACCCAGCACCAGCACCAGTTGGATCCAGAAGTACTTCATCGCCGGCCACGCTCCCGGAGCGAGATGTCGAAGAGGATGTTGACGCCGTTGATCAGGGACTGGCCCTTGGCGCGCGAGTAGTCGGTGTAGAGGATGTCCACGGGGACCTCCACGACGCGCAGCGAGGACTTCGCCAGCAGGCCGACGATCTCCGAGGCGTGGGCCATGCCGTTCATCGTGATGCGCAGCTGGGAGGCCGCCTCGCGGTTGATCACGCGCAGGCCGTTGTGCGAGTCGGTGAGCTTCAGCTTGCGGGCGGTCGGGCTGACCGCGGCCGCCGTGCGGAGCACCACGCGCTTGATCATCGGGACCTGCTCGGACTGCTCGATGAAGCGCGAGCCGAGGACGACGTCCGCGGTCCCGCCGCGCAGCACGGCGACCATCTTCTCGACGTCGGCCGTCTGGTGCTGGCCGTCGGCGTCGAAGGTGGCGAAGTACCGGGCGTCGGGCTGCCGCAGCGCGTAGGAGAGCCCGGTCTGCAGGGCTGCGCCCTGGCCGAGGTTGACCGGGTGGCGCACCAGGTGGGCGCCGGTGGTCAGGATGTGCTCGGCCGAGCCGTCGGTGCTCCCGTCGTCGACCACGACGATGTTCGGGAACGTCCTGCGGGCGTTCTCCACCACATCGGCGATCACCTGGCCTTCGTTGTAGGCGGGGATCACCAGCCAGACGTCGTCGTATTGGGACATGGTCGCTTCCTGGGCGCTGGGAGGGGCTTGCTGGAGGGTTCTCACGGGTCAGGCCCGGCGGCCGGCCACATGGCTCAGCATCGCCCCGACGCCCCGCAGGCCCGCCTTGCGGCCGGCCGCGGGGATCATGCTGAGCGCGTGCAGCCGGGACGAGACGAAGCGGCGGGAGATGGTGGCCGCCCGGTGCCAGCCGTGGGCGTCCAGCCGGTCCGCGGTCTCCCGGAAGAAGCGGCGGGCCTCCTCGAAGCGCTTGCCCGTGAAGGCGGTGACCGAGGATTCGCTGACCGCGTGCCGCCGGTAGCTGAAGCACACCTCGGGCACGACCGCCAGCGAGACGTCGGCGAGGAGCAGGTCGACGATGATCGCGAGGTCCTGGATGACGCCGAGGTCCGCCCGGAAACCGGTCGCCTGCATCTCCTTGGTGCGCCAGCACACGGACGGGAAGTACAGCCAGTCGCCGCGCATCAGGCTCATCGCGAGCGGCTCGCCGGACATCAGCAGCGGCCCCGGGTCCTTCGGCGCGTACAGCCGGCGCTTGACGGTGTCGGCGAGGCTGCCGACCGGGTTGCCGTCGGCGCCGATGACCAGCACGCCGGGCTGGACCATGCCGGCGTCCGGGAAGCGTTCCAGCGCGTCCCGGACCACCTTGAGGTAGTTGGGGTGCATCAGGTCGTCGCAGCCCATGAGTACGAGGTGGTCGTACTCGGCGAGCTGGACGCAGCGGTTGAAGTTGCCGCTGACGCCGAGGTTGGTCTCGTTGCGCAGGTACCGCACCCGCGGGTCCGCGAGGGACTCGAACCAGCCGGGGACGTCCGGCTCCTTGCCGTCGTCGACGACCGTGAGGCGCCAGTCGTCACCGTCCTGGGCCAGCACGCTGCGGACGGCGTCCTGCATCAGCCGGACGTCGCCGTAGTACGGCATCAGGATCTCGAAACGGGACATCGGGTACTAGACCTTGCCAATGAGCTCGGGCCGGCGGGCGGCGGCGCGGGTGGCGGGCTCGATGGCCTTCACGTTCGCGGGCATGCGGCGGATGAGGGCGAGCAGCAGCACCAGGCCGGCCCGGGCCAGGTAGATCGTCGCCTTGATCGGGGAGGCGGAGGGCGTGCCGGTGGTCCGCTCGCGCATCGCGACCGGGACCTGGCGGATGACGAAGCCGCAGCGGGCGGCGCCGACCATGCTCTCGATGGTGTCGCCCAGGTACTCGACCGGGTACCAGTGCGAGAAGAACTCGATCATGGGCTTGTTGCAGGCCTTGAAGCCCGAGGTGGTGTCGGTGAGCCGGGTCCTGGCGACCCGCGACAGCACCACCGAGAGCAGCTTCATCGCCCAGGAGCGCGGGCCGCGCACCTTGTACGAGCCCTCGCCGGCGAAGCGGGCGCCGATGACCAGGTCGGCCTCGTCGCGGAGCTTCTCCAGCAGTGCGGGCACGTAGGCCGGGTCGTGCTGGCCGTCGGCGTCGCACTGGATCGCCACGTCGTAGTCGTGCAGGTGCGCGTAGCGGTAGCCGAAGCGCATCGCGCCACCGACACCGAGGTTGTACGGCAGCTGCGCGACCTTCGAGCCGTACGCGGCGGCGACCGCCGCGGTGCTGTCCGTCGAACCGTCGTCGACCACCAGGGTGTCCACGCCGGGGAGCTTCTGCTGGATCTCGCGGAGGATCTTCGGCAGGCCCTCGGCCTCGTTCCAGGCGGGGAGGATGATCAGAACCCGCTTGCCGTCGATCATGCCTTCACCTCGGGGTCGTTCACGTCGCTGCCGGAGCGGGCAATCGGGAAGTCGTGGTGCTCGGCGAGGTGGGCGCGCATCATCGCGACGTCCTCGGCCAGGGTGCGGGTCTCGGCCTCCAGCCGGCTCGTCTCCCAGCTGAGGTGCACGCAGACCAGCAGGACCAGCACGAAGCCGGCGAACAGGACGAGGCTGACCCCGGAGGCCACGCCGAGGCGGCGCGCGGTCGAGTCCAGCAGCCGGGGGAAGAAGCCCAGCGGGGCGATCACGACGCCGATGGCCAGCCAGAGGGCCGCGTACTTCTCCCGGAGCTGCTGACGACGCAGCAGCTCCAGGATCCACACGAGCACCAGCACGCCGGTGATCGAAGTCAGCACACTCAGCTGCACGATGGATCTCGCCTTTCACGCTTCGGTGAGGCATGGGGGTGAATGGAGCACATGCTAGGGATACCGGTACCGCGGGGCGTCTCCGGGGGGAGCCGTGACGACATCGTGATCAGCTCGCGGAGACCGAGTCGGCGGAGACGGCGACCGGTGACGAGTCCGCACCGGCGCCGCGCACGCTACCGTCGCCGCGCAGCGCCAGCAACATGATCACGAGCACCACCAGCGGACCGGCGGTGTAGGCGGCCTCCACCCGGACGGCGGGCGATCCCGGGAGGCAGGTCACCAGCAGCAGGGTCGCGGTGCCGAGCGCCCATCCGAGCAGCTGGCGACGGTGGTGGCCGCGGGCGATGACCGCCTGGCCGACGACCGTGGCGAGCAGGTAGGCGAGCGTGCCGACCGAGAGCCAGAGGAAGTCCACCGGACCGAGAGCATGCCGGTCCGCGTTGAACGCGATGTGAATCACCCATGGCCCCAGGACCACGGCGGGCACCCCGCCGAGGACACCGAGGGCCGCCACCATGCCGCAGGTCTTGGTCAGGAGCTTGCGGAAGCCCGCCCGGTCGCCGGTCGCCACGGCCGTCGACAGACCCGACATCAGGGAGGCCTGCAGCGCGCCGAAGACGAACAGCGGGACCCGGCTGAGCACCATCGCGCCGGTGAACGCGCCGACCAGCACGGCCTGCGAGGGCGCCAGCACCTGGATGCTGAGCACCGCGGCGTTCGCGACGAACTGCGCCAGCAGGAACGAGACGGTCAGCATGCCCAGGCCGCTGCACAGCTCCCGCCAGCCGATGGTCGGCCCCGGAAGAGCGATCCGCAGCGTCCGCGGCAGGCTGACCAGCATGGCCAGCAGCGGGGAGACCGCCAGGATCAGGCTGTACGCGAGCGCGGAGTGCACGCCCGCCACCAGCAGACCGACCGAGAAGACGATCCGCAGGACGCCGTCCAGCCCGAGCTGCAGGCCGTACGCACCGAAGTGCCCGAGGCCGGCCAGCACGCCGCGGGTCAGGTAGCAGGCGGCCGGTCCGACGAACGCGGCGGCCAGCGCCACGACCAGGCTCCGGTCGCCGTGGAAGAACACGTCCGCGAGCTGCCGGGAGAACACCCCGAGCCCGACGAGCACCACCAGCAGCAGTCCGCCGGTCAGCACCGCCGCCTTGCGCAGCACCGGGGCCGCGCCCTCGCCGCGGGCGGTCCGGGCCGCGATCACCCGGGTCAGCTCCTGCTCGACCGGGAAGAACAGCCCGAGCGCGAAGGACATCGCCATCGTCCACAGGACGGAGACCTCGGCGAGCGACTCACGGTCGAGCGCGTGCCCGGCCACCGCGAGGTGCGCGTACGAGGCCACCCCGAGGGTGACCGTCCCGACGCCGACCGCCAGCAGTCCCGGCGGCAGCGCGCGCGTCAGCCGGCCGAGCACGCCGCTCACCGCTCCGCCGCGGTGCGCAGCGCCCGGAAGGCCGGACGCTCCAGGGCCTCGGCCAGCATGGCCCGCCACTCGGGCAGGGGCGCCAGCCCGGCGGCGGCCCAGCGGTCGTGGCCCAGCACGCTGAACGCGGGACGGACGGCCGGTCGGACGAACGCCTCCGAGGTGGTCGGGCGGATCCGCTCCGGGTCGAGCCCGCTCAGCGCGTAGGCCTCCCGGGCCAGCCCGCACCAGGTGGTCCGGCCGCTCGCGGTGCCGTGGTAGACCCCGGACGGGGCCCGTCCGGCGAGCGCGGCGCGGCCGAGTTCGGCCAGGCGGCCGGCGAGCGCGTACGACCAGGTCGGCTGGCCGTGCTGGTCGTCGACCACGTCCAGGGTCTCCCGCTGGGCGGCCAGCTTGAGCATGGTGGCCACGAAGTTCGGGCCGTGCTCGCCGTACAGCCAGGCGGTCCGCACGACGTAGCCGTGCTCGGGGAGCAGTTCGGCGACGGCCCGCTCCCCCACCAGCTTGCTCCGGCCGTACGCGTTGACCGGCGCGGTCGGGGCGTCCTCCGGGCAGGGCTCGGTGGCGTCGCCCGGCAGGACGTAGTCGGTGGAGACGTGCAGCAGCCGGGCACCGGTCTTGGCGCACGCCGCAGCGAGGTGGCGCACGCCGGTGCCGTTGACGGCGGTGGCGGCGTCCTCCTCGGTCTCCGCGGCGTCGACGTTCGTCCACGCGGCGCAGTTGACCACGACGTCGTGGCCCTCGACGGCGGCCAGCACGGCCGCGGCGTCGGTGATGTCGAGGTCCGCCCGGCGCAGCGCGGTGATCTCGGCGGTCGGGTCGGCGGCCAGCACCGACAGCAGGTCCTGCCCGAGCATCCCGGCCGCGCCGGTGACCAGCCAGCGCACCCGGCCGGCGGCGTTCGCGGTCACTTGGCCAGGGCCGCCTTCTGCTTCAGGGGCTCCCACCAGGCGCGGTTCTCGCGGTACCAGGCGATGGTCGCGGCGAGGCCGTCCGGGAAGGACACCTGCGGCTCGTAGCCGAGCTCCTCGCGGATCTTGCTGATGTCCAGGGAGTAGCGCAGGTCGTGGCCCTTGCGGTCCTCGACGTACTCGACCATGTCCCAGCCGGTGCCCGCGGCCTCCAGCAGCAGGCCGGTCAGCTCCTTGTTGGTGACCTCGGTGCCGCCGCCGATGTTGTAGACCTCGCCGGCGCGGCCGCCGCGCATGACCAGCTCGATGCCCCGGCAGTGGTCCGCGACGTGCAGCCAGTCGCGGATGTTGCCACCGTTCCCGTACAGCGGCACCTTCTTGCCGTCGATCAGGTTGGTGGTGAACAGCGGGATGACCTTCTCCGGGAACTGGTAGTGCCCGTAGTTGTTGGAGCAACGGGTCACCACGACGTCCATGCCGTGGGTGCGGTGGTACGCCAGCGCCAGCAGGTCGGAGCCGGCCTTGGAGGCCGAGTAGGGGGAGTTCGGGGCCAGCGGCCAGGTCTCGGTCCAGGAGCCCTCGCTGATGGAGCCGTAGACCTCGTCGGTGGAGACGTGGACGAAGCGGCCGACGCCGTGCTTGCGGGCGGAGTCCAGCAGGACCTGGGTGCCCAGGACGTTGGTCACGACGAACGGGCCCGCGCCGGCGATCGACCGGTCCACGTGCGACTCGGCGGCGAAGTGCACCACCACGTCGTGGCCCGGCATGACCTGGTCGACGGCGTCCGCGTCGCAGATGTCGCCCTGGACGAAGGCGTAGCCCTGGTGGTCTGCCACCGGGGCCAGGTTCTCCAGGACGCCCGAGTAGGTGAGCTTGTCGAAGACGGTTATCCGGGCGCTCTCATCCGCTCCGAGGAGCTGACGGACGAACTCCGAACCGATGAATCCGGCGCCGCCGGTCACGAGGATGCGCATAATGCGCGTAGTCTACCGTCGCCGATCGGCCCGCTCGAACGGCCGGGGACGGGGCGCCCGCAGCTCTCACTTAAGCTGCTCGCATGCGTGGAATCCTCCTGGCCGGCGGGACCGGCTCGCGCTTGTGGCCACTCACCCGGGCGGTCTCGAAGCAGCTGCTCCCCGTCTTCGACAAGCCGATGATCTACTACCCGCTATCCACCCTGGTGATGGCGGGCATCAGCGAGATCCTGATCATCACCACCCCCGCCGACCGCGAGCAGTTCGAGCGCCTGCTGGGCGACGGCTCGCAGCTCGGCCTCAAGCTGGAGTACGCCGTCCAGGAGAAGCCCGAGGGCATCGCCCAGGCCTTCGTGCTCGGCGCCGACTTCATCGGTGACGAGTCCGTCGCCCTCATCCTCGGCGACAACATCTTCCACGGCAGCGGCCTCGGCACGCGCCTGGCCGAGCACACCGACTCGGCCGGCGGCCGGGTCTTCGCCTACCCGGTGGCCGACCCGACCGCGTACGGCGTGGTCGAGTTCGACGAGAACGGCCAGGCGATCTCCATCGAGGAGAAGCCCGAGAAGCCCAAGTCGCGCTACGCCGTCCCCGGCCTCTACTTCTACGACAACCAGGTCGTGGAGATCGCCCGCGGCCTGAAGCCCAGCGCGCGCGGCGAGCTGGAGATCACCGCCGTCAACGACGCCTACCTGCGCAAGGGCGAGCTGAACGTCACGATCCTGGACCGCGGCACCGCCTGGCTGGACACCGGCACCTTCGTCTCGATGGTGCAGGCCTCGGAGTTCGTCCGGGTCATCGAGGAGCGCCAGGGCTTCAAGATCGGCTGCATCGAGGAGGCCGTCTGGCGGGCCGGCCTGATCGGGTCCGAGCAGCTGCGCGAACTCGCCGAACCGCTGCTGAAGAGCGGCTACGGACAGTACCTGCTGGCCCTGCTGGACGAGGAGGACGCCCGGTGAAGTTCCGCGAACTGAGCATCGAGGGTCTGGTCGAGATCACCCCGCAGCTGCACGGCGACCCGCGCGGCATGTTCACCGAGTGGTACCGCTTCGACCGGCTGGCCGAGGTCGTCGGCCACCCGCTGCGGCTGGCCCAGGCCAACCTGTCGGTCTCCTCCCGCGGCGTGGTCCGCGGCATCCACTTCGCCGACGTCCCGCCCGGCCAGGCCAAGTACGTGACCTGCGTGCGCGGCGCCGTGCTCGACGTCATCGTCGACCTGCGGGTCGGCTCGCCGACCTTCGGCCGCTGGGAGGGCGTCCGGCTGGACGACGAGGAGCGCCGCGCGGTCTACATCCCGGAGGGCCTCGGCCACGGCTTCTGCGCGCTGAGCGACGACGCCACGCTCTCGTACCTCTGCTCCGAGACGTACAACCCGACCGGCGAGCACTCCGTCCACCCGCTCGACCCCGACCTGGGCATCGAGTGGCCGGCCGAGCAACCGCTGCTGTCGGCCCGGGACGAGGCCGCGCCGTCGCTGGCGGAGGCGATCTCCTCCGGCCTGCTGCCGAACTACGAGGCGTGCAAGGCGTTCACCGAGGGCCTGCGCACCCCGTAGGACCGACCCCGGTGGGACCGAGGTCCCGCCACCGGAACGCACGAAGGCCCGGCCGGAGGAATCCGGCCGGGCTTTCGTCGTCCGGTCAGTTGTCCCGGAACACCCAGTACTTGTAACCGAAGTAGTTGACCACCGAGAGGAGCACCAGCGCGACCGCGCGGGCCAGCAGGTAGAAGAGGCCCAGCTTCACCAGGCCGCCGACCAGCAGCACGGTGCCGACCCAGTTGCCGCCCGCCATCACCAGGTAGCGGACGGTCTGCTTGCCGACCGGCGAGGAGCTGTCGAAGGCCCAGATCCGGTTCAGCACGAAGTTCGTCGTGAAGCCCGCCAGCACCGCGACGAGGGTCGACGGGGCGAGCGGCAGGTCGAGCACCCCGTGCAGGACGTACAGCAGGCCCATGTCCACGGTCGTGCTGGTGACGCCGGCGGCCAGGAACCGCACCGCGCTATGGCCCAGGAGTCCGGCGATCCGGCCCTTCACGGTGGATCCGGACACTTCCGAGGGCGATTCCAGTTGAGTCACGGGGGAATCGTAAGTGCAACGCCCGGCGGCCACACAGCCGCCCGGGCAGGGCCGATTCGGCCACCCGTTATCTTGGTCGCGTGTCCTCATACTCCCCCGCCGTGACCTCTCCTCCCTCGCCCGCCGCGAGCGGATCCGGCCACGATTCCCGTGGTTCGGGCCACCTGCTGTTCCGGCGGACCTGGTGGACCGCGTTCATCGGGTTCTTCCTCGTCTGCGCCGGCTGGGCCCTCGCCTCGCCGTACGACGCGAGCCCGGACGAGCGGGAGCACATCATCCGCGCGGTCGGGGTGGCCCGGGGCGAGTTCGCGCCCAAGCCGGAGGCGGCCGGCGGCGGCATCGGCGCCTTCCAGAACGTGCCGGCCTCGATCGTCCGGGACAACTGCTGGTGGTTCGACCCCACCAAGTCGGCGGCCTGCGCCAAGGCTCCCGGTGGTGAGGACCAGCACGTCGAGCGGGTGGGCACCAGGGCCGGCCGCTACAACCCGGTCTACTACGCGCTCGTCGGCTGGCCGATGGCCCTGTGGCCGAACTGGCTGGGCCTCACGCTGGCCCGGCTGGTCAGCGCGGGCCTGGTCGCGGCGCTGCTCGCCTCCGCCGCACACAGCCTGGTCGCCTGGACCAGGCACCGGATCGCGGCGGCCGGGCTGCTGGTCGCGGTCACCCCGATCACCGCGCACCTGGCGGGCTCGATCAACCCCAACGGCATCGAGATCGCGGCCGGGGTGGCCCTGGTCGCCGCCCTGATCCCGACCCTGCTGGACCCGGAGCAGCCGCTGCGCCGCGCGGCCATGGTGCAGATCGGCATCGCCGGGTCGGTGCTCATGACGGTCCGCGCGCTCGGGCCGCTCTGGTGCGCGGCGATCCTCGGAATCATGCTGGTCCCGGCCAAGCGCGAGCGGCTGAAGCAGCTGCTGCGCTTCCGGCCGGCCTGGTGGACGGTCGGCGCCCTGGGTGCGGCCGGCGCCGCGGGGGCGCTGTGGACCGTGGTCATGAAGGCCTCCGAGCTGATGCCCGTCCAGGTGCCGCCCGGCATCACGGTGCCCAAGGCGCTGCGGCACGAGGTGATCGTGCGCTGGCCGGACTACTTCACCGAGGTGATCGGTGTGCCGTCCTGGCTCGACACGCACCTGCCCGCCACCGCGTACTACCTCTGGTACCTGGCGATCGGCTGCCTGGTGCTGCCGGCGCTCGCCTTCGGCGCGTGGAGCGACCGCTGGCGGGTGCTCGCCTTCTTCCTCGCCCCGTTCGCGGTGATCACGCTCTCGGACGCGATCTCGGCGCACAAGGTCGGCTTCGTCGGCCAGGGCCGGTACCTGCTGCCGGTCGCCGTCGGGGTGCCGCTGGTCGCGGCCTTCGTCCTCGGCCGCCGCGGCGTGCTCGAAGGGGCCCGGTCGGCTTCGCTGGTCCGCACGATCGCGCTGCTGGTGCTGCCGCTGCAGCTGGCGTTCCTGGGGTACACCATGATCCGCTGGCAGGCCGGCGTCGGCACCTCGGTGGACTACACCCCGCTGAACCCGCTGGCCGGCGCCTGGCACCCGCCGGCGGGCTCGGCGACCGCGCTGCTGACCGCGGCGGTCGGCTGCGTGGTGCTCGGGATCTGGGCGTGGACCAGCACCGGCAGCCGTGCCGGGGCCGAACCGGCGGAGCGGGCCGCCGGGGTCAGCGCTTCCTGAAGACCCACAGTTTGAGGAGGACGAACCGGGCCACGGTGGCGAGACCGTTCGCCGCCACGAGCCCGGTCACCTCCACCGCACGGGACGCGTGCGGCACCGCCGCGCCGAGCAGCGCCAGGGCACCGCTGCTGAGGCCGAGCCCGATCAGGAACGCCACCAGGCCCTGCAGCTGGTGGCGCACCGCGCCGTCCGAGCCGGTGATGCCGAAGGTGAAGCGGCGGTTGGCCGCGGTGTTGGCCACCGCGCTGACGGCCAGCGCGACCAGGTTGGCCACCTGCGAGGAGGCGACCAGGCGCAGGGCGACGAACAGCGCCAGGTAGAAGAGGGTGCTCAGCACCCCGATGACCAGGAAGGACGGCAGCTGCCGCCGGACCGTTCGCGGGCCGGCGGCTTCTTCGTCCCGGCCGTCGTGCCCGTGCTGCCCGTGGTGCGCGCCGTGATCGTCGTGCTCGTCCCGGTCCGCGGAGAGGATCTCGTTCACTCGCCCGTACCGTACCGGTCCGGCTCCTCGGCCGAGTCGTAGCCGACGAAGTAGGCGGGCCGGGCCTGGACCGCCGAGTAGATCCGGCCGACGTACTCGCCGAGCAGTCCCACGCAGACCAGCTGGACGGCGCCGATGAACAGCATCCCTATGAACAGCGAGGACCAGCCCGGCACGGTGGAGCCGAGCGCGTACGCGATCGTGGTGTAGAGCGCCAGCGCGATGCAGACCAGGAAGCTGAACAGCCCGAGCCAGGTCGCCAGCCGCAGCGGGGCCGCGGAGAAGTTGGTGACGCTGTCCAGCGCCAGCCGGACCATCTTGGACAGCGGGTAGTGGGTGCTGCCCGCGACCCGCTCCTCGCGCACGTAGACCACTTCGCCGCTGGGGAAGCCCAGCCACGGCACCAGCAGCCGGTAGACCGGCTGGTGCTCGGGCATCGCCTTCAGCGCGTTCACGGCGGCCCGGCTGAGCAGCCGGAAGTCGCCGGCCTGGTTGGGCATCCGCTTGCCGACCAGCTTGCGCATCAGCCAGTAGTAGGCGCCGGCGGTGTGCCGCTTGAAGAAGGTGTCGGTGCCGCGGTCCCCGCGGACGCCGTAGACGATGTCGAGGCCCTGCTCGCGGGCGAGCTCCAGCATCTCGGGGATCTTCTCCGGCGGGTCCTGCAGGTCCGCGTCGATGGAGACGACGTAGTCGCCGAAGGCGCGGTGGATGCCGGCGGTGAGGGCGGCCTGGTGGCCGGAGTTGCGGGCGAAGCGGACGATGCGGAACTCCGGCCAGTCCTGGCGGATCTTCTGCATCAGCACCGGGGTCGCGTCGGTGCTCCCGTCGTCGACGCCGACCACCTCGTAGGCGACGCCGAGCCCGTCGAGGATCGGCCGCAGCCGTTCCACGGTCAGCGGGAGCGCCTCCTGCTCGTTGTAGATCGGCATCACGACCGACAACAGCGGTGCCGTTGACATGCGTTGGTCCCACTTTCCGCGACGGCGGGGCTGGTTGGTGGCCCGACCATAACAGTCTGCGATGAGCGGCCCCTGAAAGGAGGCGCGCTCCGGTGAGTGCCCCGTGAGACGCCGAAGGGCCCCGCGCACCGTGCGGTGCGCGGGGCCCTTCGGACTCAGCCTGTACGGGGCAGGCAGGTCAGATCGTCAATTACTTGATGATCTTGGTGACCTGGCCGGCGCCGACGGTGCGGCCACCCTCACGGATGGCGAACTTCAGGCCCTCCTCCATGGCGATCGGCTGGATCAGCGCGACCGTCATGGCGGTGTTGTCGCCCGGCATGACCATCTCGGTGCCCTCGGGGAGGGTCACGACGCCGGTCACGTCCGTGGTACGGAAGTAGAACTGCGGGCGGTAGTTGTTGAAGAACGGGGTGTGGCGGCCACCCTCGTCCTTCGACAGGATGTAGGACTGGGCCTCGAAGTCGGTGTGCGGCGTGACCGAACCCGGCTTGATGATGACCTGGCCGCGCTCGACGTCCTCGCGCTTGATGCCACGGAGGAGCAGACCGACGTTCTCACCGGCCTGGCCCTCGTCGAGCAGCTTGCGGAACATCTCGATGCCGGTGACCGTGGTGGTGGTCTTGGTCTCCTTGATGCCGATGATGTCGACAGTCTCGTTGACCTTGAGGATGCCACGCTCGATACGACCGGTGACGACGGTGCCACGACCGGTGATCGTGAAGACGTCCTCGATCGGCATCAGGAACGGCTGGTCCACGGCGCGGGCCGGGGTCGGGATGCTCTCGTCGACCGCGTGCATGAGGCCGAGGAGCTTCTCGCCCCACTCCTTGTCGCCCTCCAGCGCCTTCAGCGCGGAGACGCGGACGACCGGCAGGTCGTCGCCCGGGAACTCGTACTCGGAGAGGAGCTCACGGACCTCGAGCTCGACGAGCTCCAGGATCTCCTCGTCGTCCACCATGTCGGCCTTGTTCAGGGCGACGACGATGTAGGGGACGCCGACCTGGCGGGCCAGGAGGACGTGCTCCTTGGTCTGCGGCATCGGGCCGTCGGTGGCGGCGACGACGAGGATCGCACCGTCCATCTGGGCCGCACCGGTGATCATGTTCTTGATGTAGTCCGCGTGACCCGGGCAGTCGACGTGGGCGTAGTGACGCGCCTCGGTCTGGTACTCGACGTGCGCGATCGAGATGGTGATACCGCGCTGCCGCTCCTCCGGCGCCTTGTCGATCTGGTCGAACGGCGTGAAGGGGTTGATCTCCGGGTACGCGTCGTGCAGCACCTTGGTGATGGCCGCGGTAAGGGTCGTCTTACCGTGGTCGATGTGACCGATGGTGCCGATGTTGACGTGGGGCTTCGTCCGCTCGAACTTCGCCTTCGCCACTGCAGTCCTCCTGAGGACAGATCCTGTACGCCGTGCTGACGTCAGTTGGTCTTGTATCGGGCTTGGTCCGTGATGCCGGAAGCACCTCGTACCGTCCCGCGGGTGGGGGCCGGAGGCCCCGGGAGGATCCGTCCGGATCCTCCCGGGTCGCCTCCTCATAGCCTAAGGGGTCGAAATCATCCCGAATGTCGGACTGATTCCGAGGCCGACAGAGCCGGACCTACTCGCCCTTGGACTTGGCGATGATCTCCTCAGCCACGGCCTTGGGGACCTCGGCGTACGAGTCGAACTGCATCGAGTAGCTGGCGCGACCAGAGGTCTTGCTGCGCAGGTCACCGACGTAGCCGAACATCTCGGAGAGGGGCACCAGCGCCGTGACGACGCGGGCACCGTGACGCTCGTCCATGGACCGGATCTGGCCACGGCGAGAGTTGATGTCGCCGATCACGTCGCCCATGTAGTCCTCGGGCGTGGTGACCTCGACGGCCATCATCGGCTCGAGAAGGACCGGCTTGGCCTTCTTCGCGCCTTCCTTGAAGGCCATCGAACCGGCGATCTTGAACGCGAGCTCGGAGGAGTCGACGTCGTGCGCCTGGCCGTCCAGCAGGCTCACGCGGACACCCTGCAGCGGGTAGCCGGCGAGGATGCCGAACTCCATGGCCTCCTGGCAACCGGCGTCGACCGACGGGATGTACTCCCGCGGAACGCGGCCACCGGTGACCTTGTTGACGAACTCGTAGCCCTCGGCCTGCTCGAGCGGCTCGATCGCGATCTGCACCTTGGCGAACTGACCGGAACCACCGGTCTGCTTCTTGTGGGTGTAGTCGATGCGCTCGACGGCCTGACGGATCGTCTCGCGGTACGCGACCTGCGGCTTGCCGACGTTGGCCTCGACCTTGAACTCACGCTTCATACGGTCGACCAGCACCTCGAGGTGCAGCTCGCCCATACCCGCGATGATGGTCTGGCCGGTCTCGTCGTCCGTGTTGACCTGGAAGGACGGGTCCTCCTCGGCGAGACGCTGGATGGCGACACCCAGCTTCTCCTGGTCACCCTTGGACTTGGGCTCGATCGCGACGCGGATGACCGGGGCCGGGAAGTCCATGGACTCCAGGATGACCGGCTGCTTCTCGTCGGACAGCGTCTCACCGGTGGTGGTCTGCTTCAGGCCCATGACGGCGACGATGTCGCCGGCGCCCACCGACTCGATCTCCTCACGCTTGTTCGCGTGCATGCGGTAGATCTTGCCGATGCGCTCCTTCTTGCCCTTGACGGCGTTCAGCACCGAGGTGCCGGACTCCAGGCGACCGGAGTAGATCCGGACGAAGGTGAGCTTGCCCAGGTGCGGGTCGGACATGATCTTGAACGCCAGCGCGGACAGCGGCTCGTCGTCCGACGCCTTGCGGGAGATCTTGACCTCGGCGTCGTTGGGCTTGGTGCCCTCGACCGAGCCGATGTCCAGCGGCGACGGCAGGTACTTGACGACCGCGTCGAGCAGGGGCTGAACGCCCTTGTTCTTGAAGGCGGTACCGCAGAAGATCGGGGTGAAGTCCGAGTTCAGGGTGCCCTTGCGGATGACGTCCTGCAGCAGCTCGACCGGGATCTCAGCCTCTTCGAGGGCGAGCTCCATGATCTCGTCGCTGATGTTCGAGACGGTGTCGATCAGCTGGGTGCGGTACTCGTCCGCCTGCTCCTGCAGCTCGGCCGGGATGTCGACGATGTCGTACATCTCGCCCTTGGCGGCCTCGGCCGACCAGACCAGCGCCTTCATGCGGACCAGGTCGACGACGCCCTGGAAGTCCGCCTCGGCACCGATCGGGAGCTGCATGACCAGCGGGGTGGCGCCGAGGCGGTCCACGATGGTCTGCACGCAGAAGAAGAAGTTCGCGCCCGTGCGGTCCAGCTTGTTGATGAAGCAGATGCGCGGGACGCCGTAGCGGTCAGCCTGCCGCCACACGGTCTCGGACTGGGGCTCGACACCGGCGACACCGTCGAACACCGTCACCGCACCGTCGAGGACGCGCAGCGAACGCTCCACCTCGACGGTGAAGTCGACGTGACCCGGGGTGTCGATGATGTTGATGGTGTTGTCGACGTCGTCGACCGTCCAGTGACAGGTCGTCGCGGCCGACGTGATCGTGATGCCGCGCTCCTGCTCCTGCTCCATCCAGTCCATGGTGGCAGCGCCATCGTGGACCTCACCGATCTTGTACGAGACACCGGTGTAGAACAGGATCCGCTCGGTGGTGGTGGTCTTGCCCGCGTCGATGTGCGCCATGATCCCGATGTTGCGGACCCTGGCGAGGTCAAGGGAGGTTGCAGCCATGGTGGCTCGTTCTCTCTCTGTCTAGTGACGGGGTAGGGACTACCAGCGGTAGTGCGCGAAGGCCTTGTTGGACTCGGCCATCTTGTGGGTGTCCTCGCGACGCTTCACGGAAGCGCCCAGGCCGTTGCTGGCGTCGAGGATCTCGTTCATCAGGCGCTCGGTCATGGTCTTCTCGCGACGGGCGCGGGAGTAACCGACCATCCAGCGCAGCGCCAGGGTGCTGGCGCGGCCCGGACGGACCTCGACCGGAACCTGGTAGGTCGCGCCACCGACACGGCGGGACTTGACCTCGAGGGCCGGCTTGACGTTCTCCAGCGCACGCTTCAGCGCGACGACCGGGTCCGCGCCGGTCTTCTCACGAACGCCCTCAAGGGCGCCGTAGACGATCCGCTCGGCGGTGGAGCGCTTGCCGTGCAGCAGGATCTTGTTGACCAGCTGGGTGACGACCGGGGAGCCGTAAACCGGGTCGATGATGACCGGGCGCTTCGGGGCGGGGCCCTTACGAGGCATTCTTACTTCTCCTTCTTGGCGCCGTAGCGGCTGCGGGCCTGCTTGCGGTTCTTGACACCCTGGGTGTCGAGCGAACCGCGGATGATCTTGTAGCGGACACCAGGAAGGTCCTTCACACGACCACCGCGCACCAGCACGATGGAGTGCTCCTGCAGGTTGTGGCCCTCGCCCGGGATGTAAGCGGTGACCTCGATCCCGCTGGTGAGGCGCACACGGGCGACCTTACGAAGCGCCGAGTTCGGCTTCTTCGGGGTGGTCGTGTACACACGCGTGCAGACCCCACGGCGCTGCGGGGAGCCCTTCAGCGCGGGAGTCTTGTTCTTCTCGACCTTGTCCTGCCGGCCCTTTCGGACCAGCTGCTGGATCGTAGGCACCGTTTCTCCGTTTTCTGTGTGCCAAGGCTTGGTGGAACTAACCTGCGGTGTCTCCCTCGCACACGGCCCCGTGGTCGACCCACGCGGTCGGGTGTGTTGGGCTTTTTCCGGCACGGAATCCCATGGCTGATGTACAGCGACGGCGCTCTACGCGCGGGGCGCTGGAAAGCGCTCCGGCTCGGCGCGGCGACCGGTGTGCATGCACGCACAAGGACCCGGGGACACCCCAGGCACAAGGTCAGAGCGTACCTAGCGCATGGGGCGCGGTCAAAACAAATGCAACGCCGCAGGTCGCCGCCTTCGGCCGGGCGTCACGCGGGTGTCCCGCACGTGACCGCCCGGTGTCGGGCCGTCTCCACCCGCTCTACCACAGTCGCCGACCGGTCGCCACCGGAGCACCGGGCCGGGCCGACCGGCTCAGGCGATGCCCGCCAGGATCAGCAGGGTCCAGAACGCCGAGCCCATGTACCCGATGACCAGCCCGAGGACCGCCGCCCAGTCGCCGTCCATGTTGCGCTGCCGGATCTGCGAGCGGGCGATGTGGCCGGTGACCACCGCCGGGAGGGACAGAAACATCAGGCTGGAGACCAGGGAGACCACCGCCAGCACGCTGGTGGGGCGGGCCGGCGGGGGCGCGGCAGGCAGGAAGGTGGCCGGAACCGGCGGGCCGGCCGGGGCGGGCGTCACCATCGGGCCGACGGGCAGGTCCGCCACCAGCGCGGCCAGCTGGCCGTAGGTCTGCGCGCCGGCCGCGGCCTCGTGCCGCTGCTCGTACTCCTGGACGGAGAGCCGGCCCTCGGCGAACGCGGCCTTCAGCACGTCGACCGTGCGGTCGCGGTCCGCGTGGCCCGCCCGCATCGCGTCCTGCGGGGACGGGGCCGGGACCGCGGCCGGCTGCCAGCCGACGAGCGGCCGACGATCCGGGCCGTAGCCGTGGCCGTGGCCGTGCCGACCGGGCTCCCGGCCGTGGCCGTACTCGTGGCCGGGACCGGGTTCGCCCCACGGTTGAACGGACATCCGCCACCTCCCGGTACCGCGGCACCCCCGCGCACCCTCACTCGTCCTCATAGTGCAGGACGAACAGGCGAACTGAGTAGTTGCCAATTCGGCCCAGTAGCTGTCGGAACGAGAAATCCGAGCGGCGCGCCTCACCCGTTCGGCGGACACGCTCAGGGGATCCTCAACTCGGGCGACAGCCCGTCCGGGCAGTGACACGCTGAAACCCGGGAGTCACGTCCACCACGAACCGAGAAGGCCGCATGCAGGCGTCAGCAGCACCGTCCTCCGACCACCCCGAACCAGGCACCCCGTCCGCCGTCAGCATCCGCGGACTGTGGAAGCACTTCGGCACCCAGGCTGCCGTGGCCGGGCTGAACCTGGAGCTGCCGGCGGGCTCGTTCATCGGCCTGGTCGGCCCGAACGGCGCCGGGAAGACCACCACGCTCTCCATGGCCACCGGACTGCTCCGGCCCGACCAGGGCACCGTCCTGGTCCACGGGACCGACGTCTGGGCCGACCCGGTCGAGGTCAAGGCGCGGATCGGCATCCTGCCCGAGGGCCTGCGCATGTTCGAGCGGCTCAGCGGGCGCGAACTGCTGCAGTACACCGGCCGGCTGCGTGGCCTGCCCGGCGCCGAGGTGGACCGCCGGGCCGAGGAACTGCTGGCCGTCCTGGACCTCGGCCGGGACGCCGACAAGCTGGTCGCCGACTACTCCACCGGCATGCGCAAGAAGATCGGGCTGGCCGCCGCACTGCTGCACAACCCCGACGTGCTGTTCCTCGACGAGCCCTTCGAGGGCGTCGACCCGGTCTCCGCCCAGACCATCCGCGGCGTGCTCAAGCGGTACGCGGCGGCCGGCTCCACGGTCGTCTTCTCCAGCCACGTGATGGAACTGGTCGAGCAGCTCTGCGACTGGGTCGCGGTGGTCAACGCGGGCCGGGTGATCGCCCAGGGCCCGCT
The DNA here is from genome assembly GCF_040651155.1 of Kitasatospora sp. NPDC048545. Classification (NCBI taxonomy): domain Bacteria; kingdom Bacillati; phylum Actinomycetota; class Actinomycetes; order Kitasatosporales; family Streptomycetaceae; genus Kitasatospora; species Kitasatospora sp. NPDC048545. The sequence goes on along the minus strand of NZ_JBEZIQ010000010.1, from coordinate 41,883 downwards.
GGACTCGGTACGGGACGGGCGCAGCCTGCACGAGGCCTTCCTCGACCTGATCGGCGTCCGCGAGGACGACGGGCAGGCGCTCGGCTGGCTCGGCGGCGGCCGGGGCGGGGACGGTCCTGCCACGGGCGGCCCCGTCGCGGGCGGCCCGGTCGGCGGCGGGCAGTTCGGGAGCGGGCAGTGAGTGCGGCCGCACCCCACGCGGTGCCGGACGGGCGGACGGTGGTCCGCGCCCTGGTGGCGCTCAAGCTGCGGCTGCTGCGCAACGGGCTGCGGCGCAGCCCCGGCCGGACCGCCGTCTACGTGATCGGCGGCCTCGTCGGCCTGGCCTTCGCGAGCGGCATCGCCGTCGCCATGGCCGCGCTGAACGGGCGCTTCGCCGGTTCCGGGGACGCCGGGGTGATGCTGCTCGGCGTGCTGACCCTGGGCTGGGCCGCCCTGCCGCTGTTCCTGTTCTCCAGCGACGAGAGCGCCGACCCGACCCGGCTCACCATGCTGCCGCTGCGGCCCGGCCCGCTGCTGCGCGGCACGCTGCTGGCGGCGCTGATCGGGCCTGGCCCGCTGACCAACCTGGTTCTGGTGACCGGCGCGGTGCTGGCCGGCGCGGGCGGCGGCGCCTCGGCCGCGGTCGCCGTGGTCGGCGTGCCGCTGGCGGTGCTCTGCCTGGTCACGCTCTCCCGGGCGGTCGCGGCCGGCAACGCCCGGATGCTGTCCAGCCGGCGCGGCAAGGACTTCGCGATCTTCGGCGGGCTGGCCTTCGCGCTGCTGATCCAGGCCGCCAACGTCGGTTCGCAGAGCGTCTTCGGCCGTCCCGGCCAGAACATCGACCTCAGCCCGCTGAAGCCGATCGCCTCCGTGCTGCGCTGGATCCCGCCGATCAGTGCGGCGGACGCCCCGCGCACCGCCGCCGAGGGCCGGTACGGGCTCGCGCTGCTGCAGCTCGCCGCGGCCCTCGTGCTGCTGGCACTGCTGCTGCGCTGGTGGCGCGGCAGCCTGCAGGAGCTGATGGTCACCGCCGACTCCTCCACCCTGGAGGTGGCCCGCGGGGTCCAGCGCTCGCGCGGCTGGTCCTTCCTGCCCGAGGGCCGGACCGGCGCGGTGATGCAGCGCCACCTGCGGTACGCCTGGCGCGAGCCGCGGGCCAAGGCCGCGCTGTTCACCAGCATCGGCATGACGGCGGTGGTCTGCCTGCTGTCGATGGTCCAGGGCTGGGCGAGCGTCTACCTGCTGGCGATGACCGGGATGTTCCTCGGGCTGCAGATGCTCAACCTGTTCGGCATGGACGGCTCGGCGTTCTGGATGGTCGCCGCCACCCTGCGCACCCCGGCCGACGCCCGGGACGAACTGCGCGGCCGGGCGTACGCGGTGCTGTCGTACGCGATCCCGGTCACGCTGGTGCTCGGGATCGCGCTGGCCGCCGTCACCGGCGGATGGGCCGAGCTGCCGTCCGCCCTCGGCCTCGCGTGCGCGCTGCTCGGCTGCGGAGTGGCGCTCGGCGCGATGTTCAGCGTGCTGGTGCCGTACACCATGCCGGCCGACAGCAACCCGATGCGCAACGCCGCCCCCGGCCAGGGCGGGCTGATCATGCTCAACTCGTTCGGCTCGATGTTCGGCGTCGCACTGCTCGCCCTGCCGGTGGGCGGCTACCTCGGCTGGGCGCTGCTCTCGGACGGACCGACCTGGCCGGTCCTGCTGCTCGGCCCGCTCTACGGCGCCCTGGTCGCCGTCCTCGGCGTCCGGCTGGCGGCCACCCGGCTGCTGGAACGCGCCCCGGAGATCCTGGCCAAGGCCGTCGAGCGCTGAGCCGAACCGTGCCGCCCGGCGCCCGGTCCTGCCCCGGGGCCGGGCGCCGCTGTCCGTGCCCTGCTCCTCCGCTCCCCCGCCGTCCGCTCCGGCCGTTCCCGGGCGCTCCGGCCGTTCCCGGCCGATCCGGTCCTCCCCGAGCGCTCCGGCATCATGGGCAGGAGGAACCGGGCCGTCGAGGAGAGCAGGGACACACCGTGGGCAAGCGCGCGCAGCAGGGCGGGGACGCCGGGCCGCTGCTGGAGCAGGCGGTGCGGTCGGTGCTGACGGCACCGGAGGAGGGGCTGGACCTGGCGCTGGACACCGGGGCGTCGTTGCTGGCCGCCTCGGCCGCGCAGTGGTCGGCGGTCAGCCGGGCGGTGCTGGGGTACGCGGACACCGCCGTCGGCCGCTGCTGGTCGGCCGGGTGGCGCCCGGCGGACCTGGTGCGGGTGGTGCGGCGCGAACTGAAGCCCGTCCACCTGGCGCTCGCGGTGGACCTGATCGCCGCCGAGGACCGCCGCCACGCCGCGGCGGCGCTCGACCGGCGCTGGCGGGAGCAGCTGCGCGAGCTGGAGGCCGAGGTCTGGTGGCCCGCCGACGAGCAGTACCTCGGCGCCTTCGCCCACCGGCACCGGCTGGACCGCTTCGCGCTCGCCACCGCCACCCTGGAGCTGCTGCGCACCTGGGGCCGGCTGCCGCCGATCGCCCCGGTCGGACCCGCTCCCGGGCAGGCGGGCAGGTCACCGCACTCGGGAACGCCGCACACCGGACCGCAGCACGCCGGACCCCGGCACGCCGGAGCGGCGACCGGCGAGCCGCGGATGCTGGCCCGAATCCGGGCGCTGCTGGCGAAGGCCGAGTCCACCGAGTACCCGGAGGAGGCCGAGGCGCTGACCGCCAAGGCCCAGCAGCTGATGGCCCAGCACAGCATCGACGACGCGTTGCTGGCCGCGACCGGTGCCGACCGGGACACCCCGGCGGCCCTGCGGATCGGGGTGGACAACCCGTACGAGGGCCCCAAGACGATGCTGCTGGACGCCGTCGCGGTGGCCAACCGGTGCCGGGTGGTGTGGGCGAAGGAGTTCGGCTTCTGCACGGTGGTCGGGTTCGACGGCGACCTGGACGGCGTCGAGCTGCTCTACACCTCGCTGCTGGTGCAGGCCACCCACGCGCTCAACAAGGCGGGCTCCCGCCGGGACTCGCGCAGCAAGGCGTTCCGGCAGTCCTTCCTGGTCGCCTACGCGGCGCGGATCCGCGAGCGGCTGACCGCCGCCACCGAGCGGACCACCAGTGCCGCCGCGGCCGGCCGGCACCTGCGCGAGGACGGCACCGAGGAGCAGCTGCTGCCGGACGAGCGGCTGCTGCCCGCGCTCGCCGCCCGCTCGGAGGCGGTGGACGACGAGGTCGGCCGGCTGTTCCCGAAGCTGGTCTCCCAGCGGGTCCGGGTCAGTGACGGCGAGGGCTGGGCGGCCGGACGCGCCGCCGCCGACCGGGCCGCGCTGCACGGGCGCGCCGGGGAGATCCGCCGGTAGTGCCACCCGGAGACCTGATAGAAACTAATCCGCCACGAACCAAGGGGGATTCGACGTGACGGAGCCGGCTGCCGAGTCGGGGTACCGGGACCGGGTGCGCGGAGCGCTGCTCGGCGGAGCGATCGGCGATGCGCTGGGCTGGCCGGTGGAGTTCCAGCAGCTCCACCAGATCCAGGACCGGTACGGGCCGGCGGGTGTGACCGCGCTGCCGGCCGGACCGGGTCCGGTCGAGGTCACCGACGACACCCAGATGACGCTGTTCACCGCCGAGGGCCTGATCCGCGGCTTCGTCCGCGGCTGGACGGGCGGTGGCGGTTCGGTACCGGAGGCCGTCCACGGCGCCTACCGGCGCTGGCTGATGACGCAGTACCAGCCCGCGCCTGACACCGAGCCGCAGCCCCGCCCGTACGACGGCTGGCTGTTGCGCCAGCCGTTCCTGTACGCGCGGCGGGCGCCGGGCAACGCCTGTCTGAGCGGGGTGTCCGAGCACCCGGTGTTCGAGGCGCCGTCCGCGATCGGGCGGCCGGGGCCGGTCAACCCCGGGTCCAAGGGCTGCGGCACGGTGATGCGCTCGGCGCCGTTCGGGCTGGCCCGGCTGGGCGTCGAGCAGTCCTTCGGGCTGGCCGTGCAGTGCGCCCAGCTCACCCACGGGCACCCGACCGGCTACCTCGCGGCGGGCGCCTTCGCGGCGCTGGTCGAGCGGCTCGTGAACGGGACGGAGCCGTGGGCGGCGGTCGGCGAGACCGTGGAGCAGATCCGCGAGCTGCCCTCGTCCAAGGAGACCGTCCAGGCTCTGGCCCGGGCGGTGCGGATCGCCCAGGAGTCCGAGCCCGGGGCGGAGGCGGTGGAGCGGGTCGGGCTCGGCTGGATCGCCGAGGAGTGCCTGGCCATCGCGGTGCACTCACTGCTGGCGGCCACCCTCGACCCCGACCCTGTGCGCACCGCGCTGCTGCTGTCGGTCAACCACTCCGGCGACAGCGACTCGACCGGCGCGGTCTGCGGCAACCTGGTCGGGGCCGCGTACGGTGCCTCGGCGCTGCCCGCCGAGTGGGCCGGGGCGGTCGAGGGGCGGGCCGAGCTGCGGCAGGTCGCGGACGACCTGCTGGTGCTGTTCGGCAGCCGCGATCCGCTCCACCCGGGGCTCGGCGGGCGCTACCCGGCCTGGTGAGCCGCCCGGGTGCCCCCTCGGCGCCCGGCCGACCCGGGTGCCCCTCCGCGCGGCACCCGGCCGGCCCGGTGACTACCGCGCCGCGGGGTCGGCGACCTGACCCAGGAACAGCGGCCGCCCGCCGTGGGTGTCCCTGATCAGGAACAGGAACGGCCGGTCGATGTGCAGCTGGGCGGTCTGGTCCTGGGCCGGCGCGGCCGCTGCGGCGACCCCGACGCCGCTGCCCGCGGCCGCGACCGTGCCGTCCTCGTCGACCTCGACGGTGGCCTTCTGCACCACGGTGCTGACGGCGAGCGGTTCCTTGGCGATGCCGCTGAGGTCGGCCCGGTCGAAGACCGCGTTCACGCCGAGCGAGCGCAGCGCCGGGGTGAGCTCGTTGGACGTGTCGAAGTGGAAGCGCGGAAGCTGCAGGTCGACGCGCCGCTCGGCGAGGGCACCGAGGATCCGGTCGAGCTGGGGCTGGTCCAGGCCCTTGTCGAAGGCCGCGAAGCCGCCCTGCGCGGGGACGATCAGGTCCATCACCAACCCGCCGTCCGCGTACGGGAGTTCGATGGCCTGCCAGGGTTCGCCGACGATCCCGCCGGAGCCCTCGGCGTACTTGAACTCGCCGGTCTGGCTCATCGAGGGGACGGCCGGGGCGGAGCCGTCGAGCTTGTGGAACGGGCGGTCGGCGGTCTGTGCGGGCTTGAACGCGGAGGCCCACTTGGCCTTGAGGTAGAGCGCGTCGGTGAGCACCAGCCGGGTGGCCGGGGTGATGGTGTTCGGAGCGAAGAGGTCCTTGATCCGGCCCTCGGTGGCCTTCTCCACGGCCGCGTTGACGCTCTTGCGCGAGCCCTCCGGGTCCTTGGCGAAGTCGACGGGGTGCACGCCGGTGTCGAAGGCGGCGGCCAGGGTGGCCAGGTAGTCCGGCTGCACCGGGAAGCCCTGCTGGGTCCAGAGGTCGTCGCTCTGGCGCAGGGTGAGTCCGCCGGCGGAGGGGGTCCCGCGGTTCAGCGCGCCGCTGGCGAGGGCGTACTGCTGCGGGGTGAGTTCGGTGTGCAGGGCCTTGGCGAGCTCGTCGGCGGTGGCGCCGCGGGCGCCGGGCAGCAGCATGGCGAGCACGGTGGCCAGGCCGGACGGGGAGACGACGAGGTTGCGGCCGGCGGCGTCGGGCCGCGCGCTGAGGGTGTGCAGGAGGTCGAGGCCGAAGGCGTCGGTGGCGGTCGCGGTCGCGGCCACCTCGGCCGGGTCGGCCGCCGGGCGGCTCGCGGGCGCCGAGGCCCGGAGCTCCGCGGGCGCGGCGACTCCCTTGCTGCCGCACCCGGCGAGCAGTGGTGCGGCGAGCGCGGCGGCGAGGAGCAGCGCCGCCGGACGACGGGGTGGACGACGGGTTCCGGTGCTGCGGTTCGTCATGGCCCTTCGACGCGCGACCCCGCGGACCGGTTCCCCGGCGCCCGCCGGCCGGCTGTCCCGCCCGTCCCCGACCGCTTCCGCTCAGTCCCAGAGCGCTCCGAGCTCCAGCAGCTCGTCCCGGTGCTCGATCCGCTCCACCCACTCGGCGGGCCAGACCGTCTCGCCGTGGTGGGCGCCCGCGAAGGCGCCGGTCAGGCAGGCGAGGGAGTCGGAGTCGCCGCTGGAGTAGGCGGCCCGGCGGACGGCGGCCACCGGGTCGTCCGGCAGCAGCAGGAAGCAGAGCAGGCCGGTGCCGAAGGCCTCCTCGGCGACCCAGCCCTCGCCGGTGGCCAGGCAGGGGTCGGCCTCCGGGTCCGGGGCGGCGAGCGCGGCGTCCAGCTGGTCGAGCACCGCCAGGCAGTCGTCCCAGCCGCGGGCGATGACGGCCTGCGGCGAGGGGCCGTACCAGTGGGCGGCGAGGTCGCCGAGCCAGAACTCGTCGTACCGTTCCCGGCTCGCCAGCGCGTACGCCCGCAGCACCGCGGGCAAGCCGGCCGGCGACAGGCCCTCGGCGAGCTTGCGGACGGCGTACGCGGTCAGGTCGCTGGCGGCGAGCGCGGTGGGGTGGCCGTGGGTGAGTGCGGACTGCAGCTGGGCGGCGCCGGCGAGCTGTCGGGCGTCCAGTTCGCGGACCAGCCCGATCGGGGCGACCCGCATGTTGGCGCCGCAGCCCTTGGAGCCGACGTCGCTCGCCTGCTGCCAGCGGACCCCGGCGTGGCTCAGCCGTTCGCAGGAGCGCAGGCAGGTCATGCCGGGGGCGCGGTTGTTCTCCGGGGAGCGCCACCAGTCGACGAACTCCTCGCGGACGGGCCGTTCCAGGCGCAGCGGGGTCAGCGGCCCGCGCGCCAGGGCGGTGCGCAGGCCTCGGCCGAGGGCAAGCGTCATCTGGGTGTCGTCGGTGACCAACGCCCTGGCGGGCAGCGGGAGCCGCCGCCAGTCCGGATGGTCGGCGGCGATCGCCTCGACGGTCCTGAACTCCGTCACCCGGCCGATCGCGTCCCCGATCGCCAGCCCCAGCAGTGCTCCTGTCGCCTTGCCCACGGCCCTTCCCCCTGTTCTCCGTCGCCCCGTCAGACCTCGACCGGCAGTTCTTTGAGCCCTCGGATCACGTAGCCCGGGTTCCACTCGGGCTCGCGGACGAGCCGCAGGCCCGGGGCCCGGCGCAGCAGGGCGCCGTAGGACTCGGTGAGTTCCAGTCTGGCAAGCGGGGCGCCCAGACAGAAATGGATTCCGGCGCCGAAGGTGACGTGCGGGTTGTCGGTGCGGCCGAGGTCGAGGCGGTCGGGGTCGGCGAAGCGCTCGGGGTCTCGGTTGGCGGAGCCGAAGAGCAGGGCGATCTCGGAGCCGCGCGGGATGGTGACGCCGCGGACCTCGATGTCGTCCAGGACCCAGCGTTCGAACATCTGCAGCGGGGTGTCCCAGCGCATCAGTTCCTCGATCGCGGTGGGCAGCAGCTCGTCCACCGAGCCGCGCAGCCGGGCGAGTTCACCAGGGTTGCGGAACAGCGCCCACCAGCCGTTGCCGGTGGTGTTGACGGTCGCCTCGTGGCCGGCGTTGAGCAGCAGCACGCAGGTGGAGACCATTTCCTGCTCGCTGAGCGCGTCGGAGCCCTCCTGGGCCCGGATGAGCGCGCTGATCAGGTCCTCGCCCGGTTCCGACCGGCGCTCGCGGATCAGGGCGCGCAGGTAGTCGGAGAACTCGGTGCTCGCGGCGACGGCCCGGCGGGCGGTCTCCTCGGTCGGGTTGAGTTCGAACATCCCGGTGATGTCGGCGGACCACGGCCGCAGCAGGTGCCGGTCTCCCTCCGGGACGCCGAGCATCTCGGCGATCACGGCGACCGGCAGCGGCTCGGCGACGGTGGTGATCAGGTCGCCGCCGCCGGCCGCGAGCAGGTCGTCGACCAGCTCGCCGGCCAGGCGCCGGACGGTCGGGCGCAGGCCCTCGACCATGCGCGGGGTGAAGGCCTTGGAGACCAGCCGGCGGATCCGGGTGTGGTCGGGCGCCTCCAGGTCGAGCAGGCCGTGGTCGTTCAGGGTGTGGAAGGGCTCGTGCGCCGGGTCGGGCTCGGGGCGGCCGAACTCCGCGTGGCTGAAGCGGTGGGTGTAGGTGCGGCCGAGCCGTCGGTCGCGCAGCAGCGCGCTGACGTCCTCGTGGCGCGAGACGAGCCACTGGTTCGTCGGCTCGAAGTACGTCACCGGTGCGTGGGCGCGCAGCTCGGCGTACGCGTCGTACGGGTGGGCCACGAACGCCGCCGACCAGGGGTCGAACTTCGCCGTCGTCGTCATCGGTCGATCACTCCAGGCCGTGAGGGGGAGCCGGAATGATCATCGTACGCAGGCGGTCCGTCCGTGGATAAGACCCTTCCCGCCCTTGCCCGTTCCCCCGCCCCGCCTCCTCGGCCCCCGGCCACTCGGCCCGCTCGGCCCGCTCAGGCGCGCTCCGTCACCAGCCGCCGCACCAGCTTGGGCAGCGCCTCCGAGATCGGCTCCCGGATCACCTCGTCCGCCGCCTCGTCGTACGGCGTCGGCTCGGCGTTCAGGATGATCAGCCGCGCCCCGGTCTTCACCGCGTTGTACGGCAGCGCCGCCACCGGGAACACCTGCAGGCTGGTGCCGACCGCGACGAAGACGTCGCAGGCCCGCGCGATCGAGTCGGCCTGCCCGAGCACCTCCGGGTCCAGGTTCTCGCCGAACATCACCGTCCGCGGCTTGAGGATCCCCCCGCACTCCCGGCACGCCGGGTCCGGCTCGCCCGCCTCGACCCGCGCCAGCGCGTCCGCCATCGAGCCGACCACCCGGCAGCGCAGGCACTGCACCTCCCGTGCGGTGCCGTGCAGTTCGAGCACCTTGCGGCCGCTCAGCCCGGCCGCCTGGTGCAGCCCGTCCACGTTCTGGGTGAGCACCCGCAGCGGCAGCCCGGAGCGCTCCAGGTCGACCAGCGCGCGGTGCCCGGCGTTCGGCTCGGCGGCCAGCGCGCCCGTCTCCAGCCGCATCCGCCAGGCCCGCCGCCGGATCTCCGGATCCTCCCGGTACGGCCCGATGGTGACCAGCTCCTGCGCCGACGGGTCCTTCTGCCACAACCCCTGCGGGCCGCGGTAGTCGGGGATGCCGGAATCGGTCGAGATGCCCGCGCCGGTGAGCACGGCGATCAGGGGACGCTTCGCGTTCATGCCCGGACGCTACGGCCACGGGCCCTCCCCCGGCCACCGAAAATCCGGGTACGGCCGCGGGCACGCCCGCCTCGTCCGGCGCGAGCCGGGGCCGCCGTTCACCGCGCGCGGGCCGGGCTGCCGTTCACCCGGCGCGGTCCGGTGTTCCGGACGGGCCGAGCGGCGTCGCGCCGCGGTCAGACGAGCACCGGCCGCGGTGCGGACGCCGGGCGGGCGAGCGGGGCCAGCGCGACCAGGTAGCAGGCGGCGGCGAGCGGGATGAGGGCCAGGTCGACCCCCGAGGCGAGGGTGCCGAGCAGCACCAGCACCGGGCTCCACCAGCGCAGCGTCCGGGAGCGGCCGACCGCGGCGGCGGTCAGCAGCGCCAGCAGGCCGACGTAGAAGAGCAGCGGGCCGACCTGGTAGACGGCCGGCAGGACTCCGGGGACGTCCTGCACCCGGTCGAACAGCCGCGCCTGCTCGGCCTTGTCCGCCGCCGCGAGGCCGACGACCAGGTCGATCCCGATCTGCGCCAGCGAGCAGAGCAGCCCCGCGAAGGCGGTCGCCGTCGCCGCGCCGGCCGCGATCCGCCCGGCCGTGCCGTGCGGGGCGAGCTTGCGGCGCAGGGCGAGGAAGACCGGGGCGAAGAGGAGCAGTCCGGCGAACATCGCGGTGTGGCCGGCCGTCCAGCCGAGGCCCGGTTCGCGGGAGCCCGGCACCAGGCGGATGCCGCCGTAGAGGGCCATCAGGGCGGGGGCGCCCACGACGGCGAGCGGGGTGACGCGGGTGAGGTCCGCGGTGCGGGCGGGCCGGGCGGCGCGACCGGTGCGGGTGGTTCGGGTGGCCTGGGCGGTGCGGGTGGCGTTCATCTGACGATCTCCAGTGGTGTGGGCCTGTCCGACACCCCAGAGCCTCCCGGTCCGGGCTCTCCTCGCGGATCGCCCGCACCGGCGAACTCCCGGCCTCCCCCGCACGAGGGAGCCCGCCGCCGCGCGGGAGCCCGCACACCCCGAACCTCACACCCCGAACCTCACGCCCCGGCCCCGGGCCTCAGGACTCCCGCCCACAGGACCCCCGGCGCTCAGGACTCCCCCACCACCACCGCGCCCGCCTCGTACGCGAACACCACCGCGTGCACCCGGTCCCGCAGCCCGAGCTTGCCCAGCACATTGCTGACGTGCGTCTTCACCGTGTGCTCGCTGACCACCAGCTCGGCCGCGATCTCAGCGTTGGACAGCCCGCGCGCGATCAGCCGCAGCGTCTCCTGCTCGCGCAGGGTCAGCTGCTCCAGCAGCTTGGACGGCGGACGCACCGCCCGCTCCGGCGCCCCCGGCCGCCGGGCGGCGAACTCGCCGATCAGCCGCCTGGTCACCGAGGGAGCGAGCAGCGCCTCCCCCGAGGCGACCATGCGCACCCCGTGCGCCAGGTCGTCCCGCCGGACGTCCTTCAGCAGGAAGCCGCTGGCCCCCGCATACAGCGCGTCGAAGACGTAGTCGTCGATGTCGAAGGTGGTCAGCATGATCACCTTGGTGGACGGGAACTCCGCGCACACCCGGCGGGCGGCCTCCAGCCCGTCCATCACCGGCATCCGGACGTCCAGCAGCAGCACGTCGGGGCCGTGCGCGCGGACCGCTTCCACCGCCTCGGCGCCGTCGGCCGCCTCGGCCACCACCTCGATGTCCGGCTGCGCGTCCAGGATCATCCCGAACCCGGCCCGCACCAGCTCCTGGTCGTCCGCGACGACCACCCGAATCGGCGTCATCCGCCCACCCCTTCCGCTCTTCCGCCCGCCTGCAGCGGCAGCCGGGCGCTCACCACGAAACCCCTGCCCTCCGGTCCCGGACCGGCCTCGGCCCGCCCGCCGCAGGCCGCCGCCCGCTCCCGGATGCCGACCAGCCCGCGCCCACCGGACCAGCCGACCACCGCACGGCCGGCCGTCGGCGGCACCCCGCGGCCGTTGTCGGAGACCACGACCTCCAGCACCTCCCCGGTCCGCCGGACCCGGACCGCCGCCCGGTCGGCCCCGGCGTGCTTGACCGTGTTGGTCAGCGCCTCCTGCACGATCCGGTACGCCGCAGCTTCCACGTCGGCGGGCAACCCGCCCTTCCCGTCGGGGAGTTCGATCTCGACCCGCAGGCCGGCCCCGCGCACCCGCTCGGCCACGTCGGCGAGTTCGGCCAGCCGGGGCTGCGGCGCCAGCTGCCGGCCCGCCTCCGGATCCTTCAACACGCCGAGCACCCTCCGCAGTTGGACCATCGCGTCCCGGCCGGCGTCACCGATGGCGTCGAACGCGCGGATCGCCCGGTCCGGATCGCTGCGCACCACCACCGGCCCGGCCTCGGCCTGGATCACCATCAACGAGACGGCGTGCGCCAGGATGTCGTGCATCTCCCGGGCGATCCTGGCCCGCTCCTCCGCGACCGCCCGCGCCGCGTCACTCGCCGCCCGCTCACCGGCTTCCCGGGCCCGCTCCGCCTGCACCCGGGCCAACTGCCGCTGGGCACGCACCAGCGAGCCGAAGACGAAGGTGCCGACGGAGGTGACAAGGCTGAACAGCGCGCCGTTCGGCGAGTGGGTGCCGAGGACGTTGCCGGCCACCACCACGGCCAGCACGCTCCACCGCATCCGGTCCGAGGAGCGCTCCGCCACCGTGAACAGGGCGATCACCCCGGACAGCGGCACCTGGGGGTTCGCCGAGTGAGCCACGACCGAGATCACCAGCGCCGGCGCCGTCGCCAGCAGCAGCACCGTCAGCGGTCCCCGGCGTCGCCAGGGCAGCGGCAGGGCGGTCGTCACCGCGAGCAGGTAGATCCACCACGGCCGGGCCGTCTCATCCTGGGACACCGCCCACACCGCGACCCCGGCCGCGGCCACTGCCAGCAGCGGGTCCAGCACGTACGACCCCAGCCCGGCAGGCCGGTTCGACCGGCCCGACGCACGCTCCACCCCGCTACCTCCCCCGTAGCCGGGGACACCGCCCCCGCGGAGAAGATCATGCCCTACCGGCAGGGCCTCCGGCACGGCCCGGTCAGGCACCGCTGACCGTCACACCGCCGGTCTCCGCCCGGGCGGTGATGCTGCGCGCCGCCCCCTGCTGCGAGGGGATGCCCACGTCCACCCCGCCGACCGAGGCGTGCGCGTCCACCGCGTACGCCTCCCCGGTCGGCACCGTGACCCGCACGCCGCCGTTCGAGGTCGTCGCCTCCACCTTCGACGGCGCGGCCGCGAAGTCGGCCCGCACCCCGCCGTTCACCGCGGTCAGCTTCGCCCGCGGGGAGGTCAGCCCGCTCGCCTCGACCCCGCCGTTCTTGACGTCCGCCTCCACCTCGGCGGCCAGCCCGGTCAGCTTGATGCCGCCGTTGGTCTCCTTCACCCGCACCTTGGTCCCGGCCGGCACCTGCACGGTGTACCCGATCCCGCAGTGGTCGCAGTCGTACGTCAGCCGGAGCACGCCGTCCTTGACCTCGTGCGTGCTCTTCGGCGCGTCCCCCCGGTAGTTCTGGTTCTCGACGACGTGCACGGCGTCACCGCCGCCGTTCACCACCACACCGCCGTTCTCCCCCTCGACCACCAGCTCCCTGACCGGCTCCGCCACCCCGTAGCCGACCGTCCGGTGCTCCTGGTCGTCCCCGACCGGCAGACAGCCCGACATCCCGGCCAGCACCCCCGCCGTGATCGCCATCGCGCCCAGTACCCGCTTCATCCCCGGCCCCCTTCGCAAGCCCGTCATCCCGACACCGAGAACCCTCCCCCGCCCGCGCCCTCCCCCACCTCCCTCCCCGGAGCGGTTCCTGCCCCTCCCCCGCACGGGTGAGCCGCCGGCCCGCCGCCCGCGGCTCGGAACCTGCGGCCCCGCGGCCCCGCGGCCCGGAAACGCCGCAGGGCGGCCACCCCGTGAGGGGTGACCGCCCTGCGATCAGTGACCTGGGCCACTCCTGCCCGATGACGGGCGAGGAGGGGGACTCAGCCGGTGTACGGGCCGTAGTCGTAGTCGTCCAGCGGAACGGCCTGGCCGGAGCCGGCGCCGAAGGGCGACAGGTCGTAGTCGTCGTAGCCGACGGCCGAGTACATCGCGGCCTTGGCCTCTTCGGTCGGCTCGACCCGGATGTTGCGGTAGCGGGGCAGACCCGTACCGGCCGGGATGAGCTTACCGAGGATGACGTTCTCCTTGAGGCCCAGCAGCGGGTCCGACTTGGCGTGGATCGCCGCGTCGGTGAGGACCCGGGTCGTCTCCTGGAAGGAGGCGGCCGACAGCCAGGACTCGGTGGCCAGCGAGGCCTTGGTGATACCCATCAGCTGCGGACGGCCGGAGGCGGGGTGACCGCCCTCGGCGACCACACGACGGTTCTCGGTCTCGAAGCGGCCGCGCTCGACGAGCTCGCCCGGGAGCAGCTCGGCGTCGCCCGACTCGATGATCGTCACGCGGCGGAGCATCTGCCGGATGATGATCTCGATGTGCTTGTCGTGGATCGACACGCCCTGCGAGTTGTAGACCTTCTGGACCTCGGCGACCAGGTGGACCTGGACGGCACGCTGGCCCATGATGCGCAGGACGTCGTGCGGGTTGGTGGCACCCATGGTCAGCTTCTGGCCGACCTCGACCGCCTCGCCCTCGCTGACCAGCAGCTTCACACGCTTGGAGACCGGGTAGGCGATCTCGTCGCTGCCGTCGTCCGGGGTGATGACGATCTTGCGGGTCTTCTCGGTGTCCTCGATCCGCGCCCGGCCGGTGGCCTCCGAGATCGGGGCCACACCCTTGGGGGTACGGGCCTCGAAGAGCTCGACGACACGCGGCAGACCCTGGGTGATGTCGTCACCGGCCACACCACCGGTGTGGAAGGTACGCATCGTCAGCTGGGTACCGGGCTCACCGATGGACTGGGCGGCGATGATGCCGACCGCCTCACCGATGTCGACCAGCTTGCCGGTGGCCAGCGAACGCCCGTAGCACATGGCGCAGGTGCCGACGGCCGACTCACAGGTCAGGATCGAGCGGGTCTTGACCTCGCCGATGCCGTGGCGGATCAGCTCGTCGATCAGCACGTCACCGAGGTCGGTGTTCGCGGTGGCCAGCAGCTTGCCGTCGATGGTGATGTCTTCGGCGAGCATGCGGGCGTACACGCTGGTCTCGACGTCGTCGGCCTTGCGCAGCACGCCGTCCGCACCCACGGAGCCGATCGCCAGCTTCAGGCCGCGCTCGGTGCCGCAGTCCTCCTCGCGAATGATGACGTCCTGGGAGACGTCGACCAGACGACGGGTGAGGTAGCCGGAGTCGGCGGTACGGAGGGCGGTGTCGGCCAGACCCTTACGGGCACCGTGGGTGGAGATGAAGTACTCCAGCACGGTGAGACCCTCACGGAACGACGCCTTGATGGGTCGCGGGATGGTCTCGTTCTTGGCGTTCGACACCAGACCACGCATACCGGCGATCTGGCGCATCTGCATCATGTTTCCGCGAGCACCCGAGTCGACCATCATGAAGATGGGGTTCGTCTTCGGGAAGTTCACGTTCATGGCCTCGGCGACCTCGTTGGTCGCCTGGGTCCAGATGCCGATGAGCTCCTGCTTGCGCTCGTCGTTGGTGATCAGGCCGCGCTCGTACTGACGCTGGACCTTCTCCGCCTTCGCCTCGTAGCCCTCCAGGATCTGGGGCTTGTTCGGCGGGACGACGACGTCCGAGATCGAGACGGTGACACCCGAGCGGGTCGACCAGTGGAAGCCGGCCGCCTTCAGGTTGTCCAGGGTCGCCGCGACGACGACCTTGGGGTAGCGCTCCGCCAGGTCGTTGACGATCGCGGAGAGCTGCTTCTTGCCCACCTCGTAGTCGACGAACGGGTAGTCCTCGGGCAGCAGCTCGTTGAAGAGCGCGCGGCCCAGGGTGGTGGTCAGGCGGAAGGGCTCGCCCTCGTACCAGGTCGGCTGGCCGTCCTCGTCCACCGGAGCGGCCCAGCCGCGCGGCGGGACGGTGCCGGCCGGCAGGCGCAGCTCGATCGGGGCCTGGACGTCCAGGTCGCGGGCGTCGAAGGCCATAATCGCCTCGGCGGTCGACGAGAAGGTGCGGCCGGCGCCCTTCACGTTGTCGCGGTCCGAGGTGAGGAAGAACAGGCCCAGCACCATGTCCTGGGTCGGCATGGTGACGGGGCGACCGTCGGCCGGCTTCAGGATGTTGTTCGAGGACAGCATCAGGATGCGGGCCTCGGCCTGCGCCTCCGCGGAGAGCGGCAGGTGGACGGCCATCTGGTCACCGTCGAAGTCCGCGTTGAACGCGGTGCAGACGAGCGGGTGGATCTGGATGGCCTTGCCCTCGACCAGCTGCGGCTCGAAGGCCTGGATGCCGAGGCGGTGCAGGGTGGGCGCACGGTTCAGCAGGACCGGGTGCTCGGCGATGACCTCTTCGAGGACGTCCCACACGACCGGACGGGCGCGCTCGACCATGCGCTTGGCCGACTTGATGTTCTGCGCGTGGTTCAGGTCGACCAGGCGCTTCATCACGAACGGCTTGAAGAGCTCCAGCGCCATGGCCTTCGGCAGACCGCACTGGTGCAGCTTGAGCTGCGGGCCGACGACGATGACCGAACGGGCCGAGTAGTCGACTCGCTTGCCGAGCAGGTTCTGACGGAAACGACCCTGCTTGCCCTTCAGCATGTCGCTGAGGGACTTCAGCGGGCGGTTGCCCGGGCCGGTGACCGGACGGCCGCGGCGGCCGTTGTCGAACAGCGCGTCGACAGCCTCCTGGAGCATGCGCTTCTCGTTGTTCACGATGATCTCGGGGGCACCGAGGTCGAGGAGGCGCTTCAGGCGGTTGTTGCGGTTGATCACGCGGCGGTACAGGTCGTTCAGGTCGGAGGTCGCGAAGCGGCCACCGTCCAGCTGCACCATCGGACGCAGGTCCGGCGGGATGACCGGGACGCAGTCCAGCACCATGCCGTTGGGCTTGTTGGTGGTCTGCAGGAACGCGGAGACGACCTTGAGGCGCTTCAGCGCACGGGTCTTCTTCTGGCCCTTGCCAGTGCGGATGATCTCGCGCAGGCGCTCGGACTCCTCCGCCAGGTCGAAGTTCTCGAGGCGGTCCTTGAGGGCCGCCGCGCCCATCGAGCCGGAGAAGTAGGTGCCGAAGCGGTCGCGCAGCTCGCGGTAGAGCAGCTCGTCGCCCTCCAGGTCCTGGACCTTGAGGTTCTTGAAGCGGGCCCACACCTCGTCGAGGCGGTCGAGCTCGCGCTGCGCGCGGTCGCGCAGCTGCTTCATCTCGCGCTCGGCGCCCTCGCGCACCTTGCGGCGCACGTCGGCCTTGGCGCCCTCGGCCTCCAGCTCGGCCAGGTCGGTCTCGGCCTTCTTGGCACGGCCTTCGAGGTCGGAGTCGCGGCGGTTCTCGATCTGCTGGCGCTCGACCGAGACGTGCGCCTCCAGGGACGGCAGGTCGCGCTGGCGGCGCTCGTCGTCGACCCAGGTGATCATGTAGGCGGCGAAGTAGATGACCTTCTCGAGGTCCTTCGGCGCCAGGTCCAGCAGGTAGCCCAGACGGGACGGGACACCCTTGAAGTACCAGATGTGGGTGACCGGGGCGGCCAGCTCGATGTGGCCCATCCGCTCGCGGCGCACCTTGGCGCGGGTCACCTCGACGCCGCAGCGCTCACAGATGATGCCCTTGAAGCGGACGCGCTTGTACTTGCCGCAGTAGCACTCCCAGTCCCGGGTGGGGCCGAAGATCTTCTCGCAGAAGAGCCCGTCCTTTTCCGGCTTCAGGGTGCGGTAGTTGATGGTCTCCGGCTTCTTGACCTCGCCGTGCGACCACTGGCGGATGTCGTCGGCGGTGGCCAGGCCGATGCGGAGCTCGTCGAAGAAGTTGACGTCAAGCACTGGTCGTCAAGCCCTCTTTCGTAAGTCGAGAGTCGTTCATGTGGTCTGAGGGGGGCCTGGGGGCGGGCCGGCCGCGGTCGTGCGGCCGGCCCGGCCTCCGTCAGACCTCTTCGACGCTGCTCGGCTCGCGCCGGGACAGGTCGATGCCGAGCTCCTCGGCGGCGCGGAACACGTCCTCGTCGGAGTCCCGCATCTCGATGGACTGGCCGTCCGAGGACAGCACCTCCACGTTGAGGCAGAGCGACTGCATTTCCTTGATGAGGACCTTGAAGGACTCGGGAATGCCGGGCTCGGGGATGTTCTCGCCCTTGACGATGGCCTCGTAGACCTTCACGCGGCCGAGCACGTCGTCGGACTTGATGGTGAGCAGCTCCTGCAGCGCGTAGGCCGCGCCGTACGCCTCAAGGGCCCACACCTCCATCTCACCGAAGCGCTGACCACCGAACTGCGCCTTACCACCGAGCGGCTGCTGGGTGATCATCGAGTACGGACCGGTCGAACGGGCGTGCAGCTTGTCGTCGACCAGGTGGTGCAGCTTGAGGATGTACATGTAGCCGACCGAGACCGGCATCGGGAACGGCTCGCCGGAGCGGCCGTCGAACAGCCGGGCCTTGCCGGTGGAGTTCACCAGGCGCTCACCGTCACGGGTGAGGGTGGTGTTGTCCAGCAGGCCGGTGATCTCGTCCTCGCGGGCGCCGTCGAAGACCGGGGTGGCGAGGTTGGTGCCACCGTCGACCTGGTCGGCGCCGATCGCCTGCAGGCGCTGGGCCCACTCGTCGGCGAGGCCGGAGACGTCCCAGCCCTGCTTGGCGAGCCACCCGAGGTGGATCTCCAGGACCTGTCCCGGGTTCATTCGGGACGGGACGCCCAGCGGGTTGAGGATGATGTCGACCGGGGTGCCGTCCTCCAGGAACGGCATGTCCTCGACCGGCAGGATCTTGGAGATGACGCCCTTGTTGCCGTGACGGCCGGCGAGCTTGTCACCGTTGGTGATCTTGCGCTTCTGGGCCACGTAGACGCGGACCAGCTGGTTGACGCCCGGGGGCAGCTCGTCGCCCTCTTCGCGGTCGAAGACGCGGACGCCGATGACCTTGCCGGACTCACCGTGCGGCACCTTCAGCGAGGTGTCGCGGACCTCACGGGCCTTCTCACCGAAGATCGCGCGGAGCAGGCGCTCCTCGGGGGTCAGCTCGGTCTCGCCCTTCGGGGTGACCTTGCCGACCAGGATGTCGCCGGTGACGACATCGGCGCCGATGCGGATGATGCCGCGCTCGTCGAGGTCGGCGAGGACCTCCTCGGAGACGTTCGGGATGTCCCGGGTGATCTCCTCGGGGCCGAGCTTGGTGTCACGGGCGTCGACCTCGTGCTCCTCGATGTGGATCGAGGAGAGGACGTCGTCCTGCACGAGGCGCTGCGACAGGATGATCGCGTCCTCGTAGTTGTGACCCTCCCACGACATGAACGCCACGAGCAGGTTCTTGCCGAGGGCCATCTCGCCCTCGTCGGTGCAGGGGCCGTCGGCCAGCACCTGGTTGACCTCGACCCGGGCGCCCTCGTCCACGAGCACCTTCTGGTTGAAGGCGGTGCCCTGGTTGGAGCGGGTGAACTTGGCGGCGCGGTACGTGGTGTACGTGCCGTCGTCGTTGGCCACGGTGACGTAGTCGGCCGAGACCTCCTGGACGACACCGGCCTTCTCGGCGGTGATGACGTCGGCGGCGTCGACGGCGCAGCGGTACTCCATGCCGGTGCCGACCAGCGGGGCCTCGCTCTTCAGCAGCGGCACCGCCTGACGCATCATGTTCGAGCCCATGAGCGCGCGGTTGGCGTCGTCGTGCTCGAGGAACGGGATCATGGCGGTCGCGACCGACACCATCTGGCGCGGCGAGACGTCCATGTAGTCGATCTCGGAGCCCGGGATGTAGTCGATCTCGCCGCCACGGCGGCGGACGAGGACACGCGGCTCGGCGAAGGTCAGCTCCGCCGTCAGCGGGGCGTTCGCCTGCGCGATGACGTAGCGGTCCTCCTCGTCGGCGGTCAGGTAGTCCACCTGCTCGGTGACCACACCGTCGACGACCTTGCGGTACGGGGTCTCGATGAAGCCGAAGGCGTTGACCCGGCCGTACGAGGCCAGCGACCCGATCAGACCGATGTTCGGGCCTTCGGGGGTCTCGATCGGACACATGCGGCCGTAGTGCGAGGGGTGCACGTCACGGACCTCGAAGCCGGCGCGCTCACGGGAGAGACCGCCGGGGCCGAGGGCGGACAGACGACGCTTGTGGGTCAGGCCCGACAGCGGGTTCGTCTGGTCCATGAACTGCGACAGCTGGCTGGTGCCGAAGAACTCCTTGATGGAGGCGACGACCGGCCGGATGTTGATCAGGGTCTGCGGCGTGATCGCCTCGACGTCCTGGGTGGTCATGCGCTCGCGCACGACGCGCTCCATACGGGCGAGACCCGTACGGACCTGGTTCTGGATGAGCTCGCCGACGTTGCGCAGGCGGCGGTTGCCGAAGTGGTCGATGTCGTCGACCTCGACCACGATGTCGCGGCCCTCGCCGTCACGCCACTCGGTCTCGCCCGCGTGCAGCTTCACCAGGTACTTGATCGCACCGATGATGTCGGGCTCGGTGAGCACGCCGGAGTCCAGCGACTCGGCGTTGCCCAGCTTGCGGTTGACCTTGTAGCGGCCGACCTTCGCGAGGTCGTAGCGCTTCGGGTTGAAGTAGAGGTTCTCGAGCAGGGTCTGCGCGGCCTCACGCGTCGGCGGCTCGCCCGGACGCAGCTTGCGGTAGATGTCCAGCAGCGCGTCGTCCTGGCCCTGGGTGTGGTCCTTCTCCAGGGTGGCGCGCATCGACTCGTACTCGCCGAACTCCTCGAGAATCATCTCGTTGGTCCAGCCGAGCGCCTTGAGCAGCACGGTGACGGACTGCTTGCGCTTGCGGTCGATGCGGACGCCGACCATGTCGCGCTTGTCGATCTCCATCTCCAGCCAGGCACCACGCGAGGGGATGACCTTGCAGGAGTAGATGTCCTTGTCGGACACCTTGTCCAGGGTGGAGTCGAAGTACACACCCGGGGAGCGGACCAGCTGCGAGACGACGACACGCTCGGT
Source organism: Kitasatospora sp. NPDC048545 (assembly GCF_040651155.1). Classification (NCBI taxonomy): domain Bacteria; kingdom Bacillati; phylum Actinomycetota; class Actinomycetes; order Kitasatosporales; family Streptomycetaceae; genus Kitasatospora; species Kitasatospora sp. NPDC048545. The sequence continues at coordinate 21,853 of NZ_JBEZIQ010000010.1, read as the reverse complement.
GCCGTTGATCACGAACGTGCCCTTGTGGGTCATGAGCGGGAAGTCGCCCATGAAGACCGTCTGAGACTTGATCTCACCGGTCTCGTTGTTGGTGAACTCAGCCGTGACGAAGAGCGGGGCCGCGAACGTGAAGTCGCGGTCCTTGCACTCGTCAATGGAGTTCTTCGGCGGCTCGAAACGGTGGTCGCGGAAGGTCAGGGACATCGACCCGCTGAAGTCCTCGATCGGGGAGATCTCCTCGAAGATCTCCTCCAGACCGGACTTGGTGGGGACGTCCTGACCACTCTCCAGCGCCGCCTCGACCCGGGACTTCCAGGCCGCGTTGCCGAGCAGCCAGTCAAAGCTCTCGGTCTGCAGGGCCAGGAGGTTCGGGACCTCGAGGGGCTCCTTGATCTTCGCGAACGAGACGCGGAGCGGGGCGGTGGATGCGGCGGAATTGTTCGAGGCGTTGCGCGGCGCGGCCAAGAGGGGGGTCCTTCCGAGGGCTCGGAGCTCACTACGCGCGTACCAGCCGGGCCTGCTTGGGCTTGGTCCCGCCTCCATCGCCACCGGCCTCCGCCGGGGTCGAAACCCCAGGTCAGAGCCGCTTTGCGGAGGCGATGCCAGACCCCTTCAGGGCAACGCAAACTCCGGGCGACGAGTCACGGAGCAGCTAACAGGCAGCGCAAAGGGACAGTGTAGCCAAAGGCCACACTGCTGTCCAGCTCTGATTCGGAGACCGAATCGGAGACTCCTCCCGGTAGCCGGGGAGCGCGGACGCCCACCGGGTACTGCTCTAACTCACGTGGAGTCATTTCCCGCCGGAGCCACTGGTTATGCATCCAGCAGCGGACCAACCGGGCGGACTCGCGCCTTGAGAATCGCGCGCCGCGCCTGGTTCGTCAAGGGCCCGCCGACGGCGCGGGCCTCACCCCGTTCATCGACCCGGACCCCTCCCGCGTTACAGAACCCGTGGTGGGGGCCACCCGACGACGGTGATCACCATACCTCTCGCCACCGACGCTGCCGAGTGCGCGATCGGCCACACCGGTGGAGCGCGTCGACCCGGACGGCGGAACGCGGCCGGCGGCCGGCCCCGCCCCCCGGGAACGCGAAAAGGCCGGGCCGACCACCCGCAAGGGTGATCGGCCCGGCCGCACGCCCCCTCAGAGGGGGCGCAAGATCACTTGACGGTGACCTTGGCGCCGGCACCCTCAAGGGCAGCCTTGGCCTTCTCGGCAACGTCCTTGGCAACCTTCTCCAGGACCTTGGCACCAGCGGTGTCAACGAGGTCCTTGGCCTCCTTCAGGCCGAGGGAGGTCAGGGTGCGCACCTCCTTGATGACCTGGATCTTCTTGTCGCCGGCACCGTCGAGGATGACGTCGAACTCGTCCTGCTCCTCAGCGGCCTCGGCGGCCGGGCCGGCAACGCCGGCGGCGGCAACGGCGACCGGGGCGGCAGCGGTGACGTCGAACTTGTCCTCGAAGGCCTTCACGAAGGCAGCGAGCTCGATGAGGGTGAGCTCCTCGAACTGCGCGAGCAGCTCGTCCTGGGTCAGCTTCGCCATGATGGCGTCCTTCCACTAAATCGGCAGGTGGTGCCGGATGTACGGGTTGGGCGGGCACGGGCCCGCAGCGAGGCGTGAGCCTGCCGAATTACTCGGCGGCAGCGTCCTCGGCGGCGGGAGCCGGCGTACCGGCACCGCCCTGCTCGACCTTGTCGCGCAGCGCGTCCACAGTGCGGACGAGCTTCGACGGCAGGGCCTGGAAGAGCGCGGCAGCCTGGGACTGCTTGGCCTTCAGGGCACCCGCCAGCTTGGCGAGCAGCACCTCGCGGGACTCGAGGTCCGCGAGCTTCTTGATCTCATCGGCGGACAGCGCCTTACCGTCAAGGACACCGCCCTTGATGATGAGAGCGGGGTTCTCCTTGGCGAAGTCACGCAGAGCCTTCGCCGACTCCACCGGGTCACCGGTGACGAAGGCGACAGCCGTCGGACCGTTGAACAGGTCGTCGAGCTCCGTGATCCCGACCTCATTGGCCGCGATCTTGGTCAGCGTGTTCTTCACCACGGCGTACTCGGCGTTGTCGCCGAGCGAGCGACGCAGGGTCTTGACCTGCTTCACCGAGAGACCGCGGTACTCGGTCAGCAGCGCCGCAGAGGAGCCACGGAACTTGTCCGTGATCTCGGCGACGGCGGCAGCCTTGTCGGGCCTGGCCATAGGCTTACGCCTCCTTCCGTGATGTCGAATTCGGGCCGACCGCGAAAGTCGACCAATGTCGCCGCGGACCGACCGGACGGAAGGAAGCTCTTGCAGAAATGCAACGAGCCCCGGTGCGCAGGGGCACGGGGCTCGGAACGACCTCGACGGACACCCACGCGAACGCGGGACCCGGAAGTCGAAGCTCCAGACGCACCTGCGCGGGCTGCCTGCGACGAAGCGCAGATCCTTCGGCCACCGACTCCCTTGCGGGGGCGCGGCGACAACCAGCGGTCTTTGGCTTCGGCCAGATTAGCCGGAGGCGTTCCCCAGGTGCAAATCGCCCTCGGGCGGACCGGCCCGGAACGGCCTCCCGGGCGGTTCCGGAGTGGTTCCGGAGCGGTTCCGGGGACGCCCTGCCGGGCCCGGCGGGGCTCGGCGGGGCTCGGCGGGTTCAGCGGGCCGGCGGCGGGACCGTCCGGACGCCGGTGTCGGCGGTGTCCGCCTCGGCCGGCGCCTGCGCCGAGAGCAGCGCCCCGGCGAGGTCGGTGTAGAGCACCGAGTCGTCCGCCCGGCCGCTGTCCCCGCTGCCGGTGCGCTGGAGCCGGACCAGCTGGTCCTTGTCGTTGAGCCAGAGGTCCACGGTGAGCGAGAGCGAGCCGCCGGGCGCGAGCGCCGCCCGCAGGCCGTCCCGCCGGGTCTGGCTCAGCTGGGTCTGGGCGGCCGCGTACTTCTCGGCGGTGGTGGTGACCCGGTAGTGCTCGACGGTCGAGTCCTCGTACTTCTCCTCGCCGACGAAGGCGGGGTCCACCCCGTCGGCGTTGGCCGCGGCCAGCGCCTCGACCGGGTTCAGCAGGTCGACCAGGCCGGCGTACGGGATCTCCTTGTGGCCGTCCGGGTCCGGCGGGACGGTGAAGCGCTCCCAGTGTTTACCACCCTGGCGGGCCGCGGTGGCGGCGTCGCCGCCCTGGTAGGCGACGGTGTCCACGACGATCAGCTGCTCGGCGTCGGCCGGCGTGGAGCGCTTGATCTGCAGCGCCGTCTTGGGCGCCCAGAACAGCGGGCCCGACCCGGCGTCCGCGCCGAGCCGGTAGCTGACCTTGGCGCGGCGGGCGGTCTGCATGGCCAGCTGGGCGGAGAGCAGCACCCCGTGCGGGGAGCGGTCGGTCGGCTTGGCCGGGCCGGTCGGAAGGGAACCGGTCGGCGAGACGCTGGTCGGGGTCGGACTGCCGGACGGCGTGGCGGTCGCGTCGTCCCCGCCGCCGCATCCGCTCAGCCCGCTCGCCAGCAGGGCGACGACGGCCACTGCCGCCAACCGCTGCCGTCCCGCCACGTCCGTTCCCTTCGTCGCCGGCCCCGTCCGGCGGCCGTCCTCGTCCGGCCACCATGCCACCCGTCCCCGGCCCGGCGGGTGGCGGCCCCCTGGTCGGATCGCGCAGACCCGGCCGGATCCACCGGTCGGCCGAGCCGGCCCCGGTCACGGGCCCGGGTCGATCAGCCCGCGAGCAGCTTCAGCAGGTCGGCCTCGCTGCCGAGGTCGGTGGCGGCGGGCGCGGTGATCGCGGCGGCCTTGCCGAGGCCGGAGTACTTGACGGTGACGGCCTGCTTCGGGCCGTTCGAGTCGCCGTACTCCTGGTACTGGACGAGTTCCTGCTTGCCGTTCAGCCAGAAGTCGAAGGTGAGGGTCTTGCCGTCCTGCTCCAGCGTCTTCTGGACGACCTTGCGCTGCTCCTCGGGGAGCGCCGACATCCCGGCCACCAGGGTGGCGGTGTCCTCGACCGCCTTCAGGTGGGTGGTCTGGGCGCCGTCCAGGGTCTCCTCGCCGACCTTGGACAGCTTGCCGCTCTGGGCCGCGACGGTGAGCAGGACGACCGGGTTCAGCATCTGGCCGGCCGCCCGGAAGCCGTCGCCGGCCTCGTTGCCGGCGGGCAGCTTGACCCAGTGCTTGCCGCCCAGGGCCGCGGCCGCGTCGTCCCCGCCGAGGTAGGCGTCCGGCCCGATCACCCGGATCTTGAGCTTCCTGCCGCCCATGTCGCCGACCAGGTCGACGGAGGCCTTGCCCGGCTCCTTCCAGTCGGCGTCGCCGGTGCCGCCGCCCTTGCTGTCGTCCGGGCTGACCATGCTGACCTTGCCGTTGCCGGCCTTCTGCATCACCAGCGCGGAGGCGGTCAGCGCCGCCTTCGGGTCCCCGGTCAGCGCCGCCGCGATGGGGTCGCCCCCCTTGGCGTCACCGCTCTTGGCGTCGTTGCCGCCCTTGCTGCCACCGCAGGCGGTGACCGCACCGAGCAGGAGGGCCGTCGTCGCGACGGCCGAGGCGAGGCGCACAGCGCGCATGGAGGTACCCCCGTGAGATCCGTAACAGCTTCACGGAAGAGCCGATTGTCAGCTCTTCCCAGGCATTGCCCAGCCGGACTCTAACGGATCGTCGGAGCCGCCACGCAGCGGATTCCGGGCCTCCGGTCAGCCTCCCGCGGCGGGTGTCGCGTCGTCCGTGCCGGAGAAGGGGACGTCGGTCGTGGTCACGGTGGTTCCGTCGCTCCCCCGGACCGTCTCGCGCAGCCGGAGCAACCGCTCGCCGGGTCCCACCCAGACGTCGAAGGCGATCGCCGTCACCCCGTGCTGCCGGTACCAGTCCACCGTCGCGGCACGCCGCTGCGGGCTCGACTCCGGGTCCGCAGCGAGGAACTCCTCCACCGGCGCGGAGCCCTGGTAGTGCGCCACGGTCGCGCCGGCCAGTTCCTCGGCGCCGAGCGAACCGAGTTTGACGCTCTGCGCGATCGCGTACGCGCGGCTGCCCGGGGCGGTGACCAGCGCGGTCGTCCAGCCGCCCGCGTAGCCGTCCGGGGCCGGGCCGGCCGTCGGATCCAGCGCCTCGGCGGTGGCCCGCTCGGCGTGCTTGGCCGCACCACCCCCATAGGACAGGTCGATGGCACCGTCCTTCATCACCAGCTGCCCGGTGCCCGCCTCGTCGGTGACGGTCAGCTCGGCCTCGTCCCGGGGGCCCCAGACCAGCGTGCCGTTCGCGGTGCGCCGACCGGCCGGGCCCTCCCGCACCACCTCGATCCGGGCACCGCCCGCATCGTCCAGTGCCTGCGCGGCCGAGAGCACCACCTGCTTGGGCGGTACGGCCGCCGGGGAGCCGGGGGTACGGGTGGCCGGTGCGGCCAGCAGGCTGCAGCCGGAGCCGGCGCCGAGCAGCAGCAGGGCCACCACCAGGGCGGCGGAGCGGGGGGTGGGCGGCACGGCACACTCCGTCGGTCACGGGTTCTCCACATGCTGACCGACAGAGCGTACGACGCTTCGGGCACTTGTTCCCATCCGTGCAGGTCCCGGTCCCCACGACCGGCCCGGACCGCGGGCCCTGCGGCGGGAACGACGGCGGGCCCGCACCCCCGGTGAAGGGGGTACGGGCCCGCCGTACGGACTGCTCTAGAGCACTGGGGCTCAGACCGCGGCCGGGTCCTCCTCGGTGAGGAGGTTGCGGGTGCGGTTCGGGTCCACCAGGATGCCGGGGCCCATGGTGGTCGAGAACGCGGTCTTCTTGATGTAGCGGCCCTTGGCGGCGGACGGCTTGGCGCGGAGCACCTCGTCCAGCGCGGCGGCGTAGTTCTCGACCAGCTGCTCGTCGGTGAAGGAGGCCTTACCGATGATGAAGTGCAGGTTCGAGTGCTTGTCGACGCGGAACTCGATCTTGCCGCCCTTGATGTCGTTGACAGCCTTGGCGACGTCCGGGGTCACGGTGCCGGTCTTCGGGTTCGGCATCAGACCACGGGGACCGAGCACGCGGCCGAGGCGGCCGACCTTGCCCATGAGGTCCGGGGTGGCGACGACGGCGTCGAAGTCCAGCTTGCCCTTCGCGACCTCGTCGATCAGCTCGTCGGCACCGACGATGTCGGCACCCGCAGCACGCGCGGCCTCGGCACGCTCGCCGGTCGCGAAGACCAGGACCCGAGCGGTCTTACCGGTGCCGTGCGGGAGGATCACGGTGCTGCGGACCATCTGGTCGGCCTTGCGCGGGTCGACGCCCAGACGCATGGCGACCTCGACGGTGCCGTCGAACTTGGTGGTGCTGGTCGCCTTGGCGAGGCGGACGGCCTCGAGGGGGGCGTAAAGGCGCTCGCGGTCGACCTTGGCGTCCGCGGCCTTCAGAGCCTTGCTGCGCTTCACTGCTGCTCCTGAATGGTGATTGGAGTTGTGGTATTCACGGGCCTGCGCAGGCCCTACCACAGGGGACGAGAAGGTGATCAGCCCTCGACGGTGATGCCCATCGACCGGGCGGTGCCGGCGATGATCTTCTCCGCCGCGTCCAGGTCGTTGGCGTTCAGGTCGGGCATCTTCGTGGTGGCGATCTCGCGGACCTGGGCGCTGGTGAGCTTCGCGACCTTGGTCTTGTGCGGCTCGCTGGAGCCCTTCTCGATACCGGCGGCCTTCAGGATGAGGCGCGCGGCCGGCGGCGTCTTCGTGACGAAGGTGAAGGAACGGTCGTCGTAGACCGTGATCTCCACCGGCACGATCATGCCGCGCTGCGACTCGGTCGCAGCGTTGTAGGCCTTGCAGAACTCCATGATGTTGACGCCGTGCTGGCCCAGCGCGGGGCCGACCGGCGGCGCCGGGTTGGCCGCACCGGCGTTGATCTGGAGCTTGATAAGCCCCGTGACCTTCTTCTTCTTGGGAGGCATGTCTCTCCGGGTCCTTCCGAGAGGTGATTGCTGGTGCGTGCGGAACCGGGGCGACACCCGGCCGCCAGCACACACATCGAACCAGGCTAACGCGTCAGCGCCGCTGGACCAAAACGGATCCGGGGCAGGGCCCTCGGCCCTGCCCCGGATCCGAAGACCGTACGACTAGTTCTTCTGGATCTGGTCGAAGGAGAGCTCGACCGGGGTCTCCCGGCCGAAGATCTCGACCAGGCCCTTGACCTTCTTCGAGTCGGGGTTGATCTCGTTGATGGTCGCCTGCAGGGTCGCGAACGGACCGTCGGTGACGGTGACCGAGTCGCCGACCTCGAAGTCCAGCACCTGGATCTCGCTCGGCTTGACCGGCGAGGGCTTTCCGGCCTCCTTGGCCGCCTGGCGCTCGACGTCGGGGGCGAGCATCTTGACGACCTCGTCCAGGGTCAGCGGGTACGGGTCGTAGGCGTTGCCGACGAAGCCGGTGACACCCGGGGTGTTGCGCACGACGCCCCAGGACTCCGGGGTGAGGTCCATGCGCACCAGGACGTAGCCAGGGAGCTTGTTCTGGCGGATGGTCTTGCGGTCGCCGTTCTTGATCTGGACGACCTCCTCCTGCGGCACCTCGGCCTGGAAGATGTACTCCTCGACGTTCAGCGAGACGGCGCGCTGCTCCAGGTTCTGCTTCACCCGGTTCTCGTAGCCGGCGTAGGTGTGGATCACGTACCACTCGCCCGGCATGAAGCGCAGGTCCTCGCGGAACTTGGCGACCGGGTCGACCTCCTCGGCCTCCTCCGCCTCCTCCGCCTCCTCGGCGGCCTCGACGACCTCGGTCTCCTCGACCTCGGTCTCCTCGGCGGCGGCCTCGACGTCGTCCTCCACGTGCAGCGCGGCCTCCTCGGCGGGCTCGCCCGCCTCGGCCTCGTCGTACGCCTCGACCTCGTCCTCGTCGCTGTCCGCGGCGTCGACGACCTGCTCGGCGGCCTCGGCGTCGTCAGCCAGCTCGGCCGCGTCCAGCTCGGCGGCGACATCCGCCTCGCGGACGGTCTCGTCGGCGTCGTACAGGGGGGACTCAGACACGGTGGCTGCTTCTTTCCTGGAGATGGTGAAGGTGGCGCGCTCCGAAACCGGACCCGGCACGCTGCCGCTCGCGCGGGCGCCTGGTGAGGTCTCGGAGACTTCAACAGTACCGAGTCAACGGTAACGGCGCGTACGACCGCCGCCGACAGCTCGACCCGGGCCGAAGATCGGCCCGGGTCGGGAGGCTGTTTCGAAGGTGGTCGGCCGCGTCAGCCGAAGATCCAGAGGCTCAGCTTGGAGAAGCCGTAGTCCAGACCGGCCACGAAGGCCATCACGACGACGACGAACACGACCACGACGGTGGTGTAGTTGGTGAGCTCGCTCCGGGAGGGCCAGACGACCTTGCGCAGTTCCGCGATGATCTGGCGGTAGAACAGCCCCATGCGGGCGAACAGGCCCTTCTTGGCCCGCTTGCCGGACTTCTTGTCGCCGGAGCGGTTGGCCCGCTTGCGGTCGCGGCGCGACAGCGCCTTCTCCTCGCCCTCCGCGGACGTGGTCTCGGCCGCGCCATCGGCACCCTCGGGGTTGCCGCTCTCAGGCGTTGCGGTGGAGCCCGTGGTCTCCGTCACTCGTCCTCACCTGAATCCGGGTCCTGCCGGACTCGCCGCACACCCGATGGGGCACGACCGGCCGGCTTAGCGGTGCTGATCGGTGCCATCTCCCCATCAAGCCCGCTCGCTCTGTGGAGCGAACGGGCTGAAAACGGATCTAGCAGCAGGGCAAGAGGGACTCGAACCCCCAACCGCCGGTTTTGGAGACCGGTGCTCTACCAATTGAGCTATTGCCCTACGGTGCCTCGCGGCTCCTGTGGCGACCAACCTACCGCATCTCTCCCCGCTGTCTGCACAAGCGGTGAAAGCTCCGGTCTTTTCGGCGGGCCGTCGAGCAGCGAGTGTACGTGGTCGAGGGGTGTTTGGTCGAACCTCTTCTTCCGGGAGGACCGGTCGCCCGGCGGATGTCCGGTCCCGCGGGGCGCCCGCCGACGGATCGCCGGTCGCCGCGATCCGGACGGGACCGTACGGATACTGGAACCACGACGCCCGGTCCGTCCGGTTCTGCGACCATGCAGGCATGAGCGCTTCGACTCCGCAGCCCGACCAGTCCATCCGCCCCGCCGACCGCCGGGTGTCCGCCCGGATCGGCGCGATCGCCGAGTCCGCGACCCTCGCCGTGGACGCCAAGGCCAAGGCCCTCAAGGCCGCCGGCCGCCCGGTCATCGGCTTCGGCGCCGGCGAGCCCGACTTCCCGACCCCGGACTACATCGTCGAGGCGGCCGTCGAGGCCTGCCGCGACCCGAAGAACCACCGGTACACCCCGGCGGGTGGCCTGCCCGAGCTGAAGGCCGCGATCGTCGCCAAGACGCTGCGCGACTCCGGCTACCAGGTGGACGCCGCCCAGGTGCTGGTCACCAACGGCGGCAAGCAGGCGATCTACGAGGCGTTCGCGGCGATCTTGGACCCGGGCGACGAGGTCATCGTCCCGGCCCCGTACTGGACCACCTACCCGGAGTCGATCCAGCTGGCCGGCGGCGTCCCGGTGGCGGTCGTGGCCGACGAGACCACCGGCTACAAGGTGTCGGTCGAACAGCTGGAGGCCGCCCGCACCGAGAACACCAAGGTGGTGCTGTTCGTCTCGCCGTCCAACCCGACCGGCGCGGTGTACACCGAGGCCGAGGCCGAGGCGATCGGCCGCTGGGCGCTGGAGCACGGCCTGTGGGTGCTCACCGACGAGATCTACGAGCACCTGGTCTACGGCGACGCGACCTTCACCTCGCTGCCGGCCCTGCTGCCCGAGCTGGCCGACAAGTGCATCGTGGTCAACGGTGTCGCCAAGACCTACGCGATGACCGGCTGGCGGGTGGGCTGGGTGATCGGCCCCAAGGACGTCGTCAAGGCCGCGACCAACCTGCAGTCGCACGCCACCTCGAACGTCTCCAACGTCGCGCAGCGCGCCGCCCTGGCCGCCGTCGCCGGCGACCTGGACGCCGTCGCCGAGATGCGCACCGCCTTCGACCGCCGCCGCAGGACCATCGTGCGGATGCTCAACGAGATCGAGGGCGTCTACTGCCCCGAGCCCGAGGGCGCCTTCTACGCCTACCCGTCGGTGAAGGGCCTGCTCGGCAAGGAGATCCGCGGCACCCGCCCGCAGACCTCCGGCGAGCTGGCGACCCTGATCCTGGACGAGGCCGAGGTCGCGGTCGTCCCCGGCGAGGCCTTCGGCACCCCCGGCTACCTGCGGCTCTCCTACGCGCTCGGCGACGCCGACCTGGTCGAGGGCGTCAGCCGGATCCAGAAGCTGCTCGGCGAGGCCCGCGACTGACCCCGGGGTCAACCTGACACGCGGGATTCACCCGGCACACCGCCCTCTTTCACCCCTTCAGGGGATGGAACGAGGGCGGTTCCCGTTTGGGGGCCGCATACGGCAGTATCGGTGAATGGAACGCCTGTTGAACCCGCGAGACGTCAGGGGCCTCCCGAAGGCCCACCTGCACCTGCACTTCACCGGCTCGATGCGCCCCGCCACGCTGCTGGAGCTGGCCGACAAGCACGGCGTCCGGCTGCCGGAGGCGCTCAGCTCCGGCGAGCCGCCGAAACTGCGGGCCACCGACGAGCGCGGCTGGTTCCGCTTCCAGCGCCTCTACGACACCGCCCGCTCGGTGCTGCGGGACGAGGCGGACATCCGCCGGCTGGTCCTGGAGACCGCGCAGGACGAGCGGCAGGACGGCTCCCGCTGGCTGGAGATCCAGGTCGACCCGACCTCGTACGCACCCCGGCTGGGCGGGCTGATCCCCGCACTGGAACTGATCCTGGACGCGGTGGAGCAGGCCGCCCGGGCCACCGGGGTGGGGATCCGGGTGCTGGTCGCGGCCAACCGGATGAAGTCCCCGATGGACGCCCGGACACTGGCTCGGCTGGCCGTCCGCTACGCCGACCACGGGGTGGTCGGCTTCGGCCTCTCCAACGACGAGCGCCGTGGCCTCGCCCGGGACTTCGACCGGGCCTTCGCGATCGCCCGCAGGGGCGGCCTGCTGGCGGCCCCGCACGGCGGCGAGCTGGCCGGCCCGGAGTCCGTCCGGGACTGCGTGGACGACCTGGACGCCGGCCGGATCGGCCACGGCGTGCGGGCCGCCGAGGACCCGCGGCTGATGGAGCGGCTGGCGGCCCGGCAGATCACCTGCGAGGTGTGCCCGTCCTCCAACGTCTCGCTGGGCGTCTACGAGAGCCCCGAGGAGGTCCCGCTGCGCAGGCTCTTCGACGCCGGGGTCCCGCTGGCGCTGGGCGCGGACGACCCGCTGCTGTTCGGCAGCCGGCTGGCCGCGCAGTACGACCTGGCCCGGGACTTCCTGGGCTTCAGCGACGCCGAACTCGCCGAGCTGGCACGGCAGTCGGTGCGCGGCTCGGTCGCGCCGGAGGCCGTCCGCAAGGAGCTGCTGGCGGACATCGACGCCTGGCTGGCGAACGGGCACGCCCCCGCGGACGCGCCCGCCGCCACCGCTGCCACGACCGTCTAGAGCGCGACGCCCACCATCACCGGCTCGTTCACCAGCTCCACCCCGAAGGCCTCGCGGACCCCGTCCCGGATCTCCCGGGCCAGGGCCAGCAGGTCCTCGGCGGTGGCCGAGCCGCGGTTGGTGAGCGCCAGCGTGTGCTTGGTGGAGAGGGTCGCCGGGCCGCTGCCGTAGCCCTTGCCGAAGCCGGCCTTGTCGATCAGCCAGGCCGCGGAGGTCTTGGTGCAGCCCTCCGGGGCCGGGTAGGCGGGGGCGTTCTCGGCGCCCGGGCGGGTCCGGAAGGACTCGTACTGCGCGGCCGTGAGCACCGGGTTGGTGAAGAAGGAGCCGGCCGACCAGGTGTCGTGGTCCGCCGGGTCCAGCACCATGCCCTTGCCGGACCGCAGCTTCAGCACCGCCTCGTACGCCTCCACCAGCGGCACCCGCTCGTCCGGCCCGACGCCGAAGTGCTTGGCCACCTCGGCGTACTTGACCGGGCTGGAGAAGCCGTCGTGGTCCGTCAGGGCGAACCGGACCCGCAGCACCACGTAGCGGTCCGGCTCGGCCTTGAACCGGCTGTGCCGGTAGGAGAACGCGCACTCGGCGTTCGAGAGCGTGACCACCCGGTCGGCCGCGCGGTCGTAGGCGACGACCTCGGTGATCGTGTGGGCGACCTCCTGGCCGTACGCGCCGACGTTCTGGACCGGGGTGGCACCGGCCGAACCGGGGATGCCGGCCAGGAACTCGACGCCGGCCAGGCCGTGCTCGCGCACCGCGCGGGTGACCGCCTCCGACCACACCTCACCGGCGGCCAGCTCCAGCACCGTGCCGTCCAGGGTGAAGCCGGCGGTGGCGATCCGCAGCACCGTGCCGGGGAAGCCGTCGTCGCCGATCACCAGGTTGGAGCCGCCGCCGAGGACGAGCAGCGGCTCGCCGGCCGCGTCGGCCTCGCGCACGGCGGCGATCACCTCGTCGTCGGTGTGGGCGGTCACCAGGCGGCGGGCCGGGCCGCCGAGCCGGAGCGTGGTCAGCGGGGCGAGGGGGGCGTCGTTTTCTACCAGCACGCCCACCAGCGTACGGGGGGAAGGGCGGCCGCCCGGCCGCCCTTCCCCCCGCACCCCGCCCCGCACGCCGTACCGGCTCAGACCCGGGCGGCCTCGGCCCGGTCCCCCGCCGGCTGCCCGGCGGACCCGGCAGCCGCAGCGGCCGCCGCGGCCTTGCGGCGGCGCGGGATCAGCACCGCGGCGAACGCACCCACGCCGACGGCCACCGCGCCGACGTACAGCGCGGGCACCAGCCCGTCCGCGAAGGCCTGCGCCGACTGGTAGCCGCCCTGTGCCGAGAACACCGCCGAGAGCACGGCGACGCCGAGAGCTCCGCCGACCTCGCGCATCGCGTTGTTGGCGCCGGAGGCGATCCCCTGCTCCTGCGGCCGGACGCTCGCCATCACCAGCTGGGCGGTCGGGCCGAAGTACAGCGACATGCCGATCCCGCAGATCACGATGGCCGGGATCTGCGCGGGGTAGTCGAAGCCGCCGCCGTCGGCGACGAGTCCGAACAGCGCCAGGCCGACGGCCTGGAGGGCCAGTCCGGTGACCACGATCGGGCGCCCGCCGATCCGGTCGGAGACGATGCCCGCGATCGGCGAGACCAGCAGCGGCATCGCGGTCCACGGCAGCATCCGGATGCCGGCCTCCTGCGGACTGTAGCCCCCGACGCCCTGGAGGTACTGGCTGATCAGGAAGATCGAGCCGAACATCCCGAGGTACATCAGCAGGCTGGCGGCGTTGACGGCCGAGAAGGCGCGGCTGCGGAAGAGCCGCATCGGCAGCATCGGGTGGGCCGCCACGCGCTGGTCGTACCAGACGAAGGCGGCCAGCAGCACGACGCCGGCGATCAGGGCGCCGAGGACCAGCGGACTGGTCCAGCCGTCCGGGTTGCCACGGATCAGGCCGAGCACCACGCCGAACATGCCCAGGCTGACCAGGAGGGTCCCGGGCAGGTCCAGGGCCCGGTCCGCACCCCGGCTCTCGCCGAGCCGCAGGAAGGCCAGCGGCAGCAGCACGAGACCGACCGGGACGTTCACCCAGAAGATCCACTGCCAGGAGAAGTGCTCGGTCAGCGACCCGCCGATCAGCGGTCCGGCGGCGACGGCGAGGCCGCTGACGCCCGACCAGATGCCGAAGGCCATCCCCCGCTTTGCCTCGGGCACGGCGGCGGTGAGCAGGGTGAGGGTGAGCGGCATCATCACCGCGGCACCGACGCCCTGCACCGCCCGGGCGGCGATCAGCTCACCGATCTCCGGGGAGAGGGCGGCCCCCGCGGAGCCGGCGGTGAAGATCGCCAGGCCGATCAGGAAGATCCGGCGGCGGCCGAAGCGGTCGCCGAGGGCGGCCCCGAACATCAGCAGCACGGCGAAGCTCAGGGTGTAGGCACTGACCGTCCATTCGAGGTCGGACAGCCCACCGCCGAGTTCCTCGCGGATCGACGGCAGTGCGGTGGTGACCACCAGGTTGTCCAGGGCGGCCATGAAACTGGCCGCACTGACGATCACCAGGGTCCAGATCGCGGTCCTGCCGAGGGCCGGTTTCTCCGTCATGACTTCCCCAGGTCTCTAGGTAGTTGGTGCCTCTAGGTAGTTATTGATCAATAACTTTCATGGGCCGAAAAGGGGCCGCACGGACGCCACCGCGCGACCCTGCTACCCGGCCGGTTCGCACCCGTCGAAGCCGCCCCAGATCCGGTGGTCCGGCGGGAAGCCCAGCGCCACCAGGGTGTTGATCAGCATCCCGTGCGCGAAGAACTGCGTGGCGTCCTTCATGTCGCCGCCGATCCGGATCCTGACCCGCTCGAACAGGCTCTCCCACAGTCGCCGGGCGCTCTCCCCGATCTCCTCCTCGCCGACCGCCCTGGCCGCGAACACGGAGACGTAGAGCTGCATCTGCATCATCAGCTGGTCACGGTCCTCGACCAGCCCCAGGTACGCCTCGGACATCGCCTCGGCGGCGGCCTCGCCGGTCAGGCCGGCCGACGCCTCGTCGAAGACCCTCCAGGTCTCCTCGACGCAGCGCTCGGCGGCGGCCTCGAAGATGGCCTGCTTGCCCGGGAAGAGCCGGAACAGGTACGGCTGCGAGACGCCCACCCGGCGGGCGATCGCCTCGGTGGAGGTGCCCCGGTAGCCACCCCGGGCGAACTCGATCATCGCGGCACGGACGACGCTCTCGCGCCGCTCCTCCGCGCTCATCCGCATGCTCGACCTCGCCATGACTTCCAAGTTAGTGGCCAATCACTATCTATGCAAGGCCCACGGCCGCACCCGGGGATCCCGCCGCACGGCCCCGGTCGCAGCCGGCCACCCGGCCGTGGCCAGACCCCCGGCCAGGCCCCCCCGGCCCGGCCCTCCCCCGGTCGGCCCTCCCCCCGGACCGGTCGGCCTCAGGCCAGCCGGACGATCGCCCTGGACATCCCGAGGACCTTCTGACCGCCCGTGGTGGCCAGCAGGTCGACCTGCACCCGGCCGTCGTCCAGCTTCTTGGCGACCTTCGCCGAGACCTCGATCACCGCGCCGACCCCGTCGTCGGGCACCGGCACCGGACGGGTGAACCGCACGCCGTACTCGACCACCGCGGCCGGGTCGCCGACCCAGTCGGTGACCACCCGGATCGCCTCGGCCATGGTGAACATGCCGTGCGCGATGACGTCCGGGAGGCCGACCTCCAGGGCGAACCTCTCGTTCCAGTGGATCGGATTGAAGTCGCCCGAGGCGCCCGCGTAGCGCACCAGGGTGGCGCGGGTCACCGGGAACGACTGCGCCGACAGCTCGGTGCCGACCTCGACCTCGTCGTAGCTGATCGCCATCGTGTTCACTCCCCCGCCTCGTCGGCGGCCCGGGCCACCAGGGTCATGACCGCCGTCAGCACGTGCTCGCCGGTCCCGTCCAGCACCTCGCCGCGCACGGTGAGCACGTCGTTGCCCGCCAGCGACTTGATGTTGTCGATGGTCACCACGACCGAGAGCCGGTCGCCGGCCCGCACCGGGCGCGTGTAGGTGAACTTCTGGTCGCCGTGGACGACCCGGCTGAAGTCCAGGCCCAGCTCCGGGTCCCCCACGACCTGGCCGGCCGCACTGTAGGTGACCACGAACGGGAAGGTCGGCGGGGCGATCACGTCCGGGTGGCCCAGCGCCTTCGCCGCCTCGGCGTCGGCGTACGCCGGATTGGCGTCGCCGATCGCGATCGCGAACTCGCGGATCTTCTCCCGGCCGACCTCGTACGGCTCGGTGGGCGGGTAACTACGCCCGATGAAGGAGGGGTCGAGCGCCATGGCAGCTCCTCGGAACACGGATGGACACGAAGCGGACGGATACGGAAATGACTCCGGGCCGCACCCCCCAAGAGGGATGCGGCCCGGAGTCGAAGACCTGAGTTCACACAGGCCCGATGCCCTACGAAGAGGTCAGCGGGTCTCGCGGTGAGCGGTGTGCGAGTTGCAGCGGGGGCAGTGCTTCTTCATCTCAAGACGGTCCGGGTCGTTACGCCGGTTCTTCTTGGTGATGTAGTTCCGCTCCTTGCACTCCACGCAGGCCAGCGTGATCTTCGGGCGGACGTCGGTGGCAGCCACGGGAGTGCCTTCCTTGGACAACGAATAAGAACACAACAAGAGTAGCCGACCGGGAGTGCGATCTCCCGACCGACTACGCGGGGTAGCGGTGACCGGACTTGAACCGGTGACACAGCGATTATGAGCCGCTTGCTCTACCAACTGAGCTACACCGCCACAGTGATCCGCAGCACAGTCGAAACTGACTGCTTCTCACCAGAGCCCCCATGCGGAATCGAACCGCAGACCTTCTCCTTACCATGGAGACGCTCTACCGACTGAGCTATAGGGGCGAACGAGGAAGAGATTACACGTTTCGCGGCCGGAGGTGAAATCCGTATCCCGCGGCGAAGACCGCAGGTGGGCGAGGTGCACGGAGGAGCGATCCAAGGCCGGGTGTTCGATCGGCCCACGGGGCGCACGGCCCGACCCGATACGACTATTTCCCGCCTCCCGGCTCCCCGCCCCCGCGCGCCATAGGCTCGACGCTCATTCACCGGGATCGACTGGCCGCCCGCACGGGCCGGCCCGAGAAGGAGCCCGCGATGGACAGCGCAGCCGCCGACGGGCCGCACCACGAGCCCGGCCCGGCGGCCAACCCCCTCGGGCACGGCCCGGTCCTGCTGCTCACCGGCGCCCGGCTGGCCGACGGACGGGTGGTGGACGTCCGGATCAGCGGCGACCGGATCCAGGCCGTCGGCACCGTCGGCAGCCTCGGCCCGATGCCCGCCCTGCCCGGCGCGCCCACCGTCACCACCGGCGCCCGGATCGACCTCAAGGGCTACCTGCTGCTCCCGGCCCCCGCCGAGGCGCACGCCCACTACGACACCGCCTTCTCCGCCGCCCTGCCCGCCCCGCCCGAGGACACCCAGGCCGACCTCACCCGCCGGATCACCGAGGCCGCGCTCACCTCGCTCGGCTACGGCGCCACCGCCCAGCGCACCCACGTCCGGATCGGCAACGTGCATGGGCTGCGCCCCCTGGAAGCGGTGCTCACCGCCCGGCAGGCGCTGCGCGGGCTGGCCGACCTGCAGGCCGTGGCGATGCCCCGGCTGCTCACCGGCCGGGCCGGCGCGGACGGCCGGGCACAGCTACGCGAGGCGCTGAAGCTCGGCGCCACGGCGGCGGGCGGCTGCCCGGAGCTCGACCCCGACCCGGCCGGGTACGTCCAGCTGTTGCTGGAGGCCGCCCGGGAGGCGGACTGCCCGGTCGACCTGCACACCACCGCCGCCGACCTCGCCCAACTCGCGCGGCTGACAGGCGCCTTGGCGCCGCTGCGGCCGCGGGTGACGCTCGGGCCGTGCGGCGCGCTGGCCCGGGGGGCGTCGGCGGTGTTGGCGACCGGCGGGGTGCGGGTGGTGTGCCTGCCGCAGAACGGCGGCTGCACCGGCCTGGAGGGCCGCACGACGGGCCTGCGGCCGGGCCTGCTGAGGGAGTTGGCGGCGGCCCGGGTGCCACTGGCGGCGGGCAGCGGAGCGCTGCGCGACCCGTCCAACCCGGTCGGCCGGGCGGATCCACTGGAGTCGGCGTACCTGCTGGCGGCGGGCGGGGAGCTGGACCCGGAGACGGCGTACGACGCGGTGGCGAACCAGGCCCGGGCGGCGCTCGGGCTGCCGCCGGTCCGGGTGGACGCCGGGTTCCCGGCGGAGCTGCTGGCGGTGCGCGGGGACAGCCTGGCCGGGGCGCTCGCCGGCGGGCACAGCCGGCTGGTGGTGCACAGCGGCCGGGTGGTCAGCCGGACCAGCGCAGTGCGGGAGTTCGCGGACACCGTGGCACTGGCGCTGCCCCGGCAGTCCGGAAGCACCGAGGACTGACCGGCGAGGGCCGGCCGGGCCTGCGGGGTCGGCAGGGCCTGCGGACGGACGGGAGCGGACGGACCGGACCGAACGGACCGGACGGACCGGAGCGGCGGATCAACGGTGCGGACCAGGAGATCAAAGGGGCGCGCGACGGATTGTCACGCGCCCCTCCCCCACCTGCTGGCCGTCGTTCGACGGCGGCGCGAGCGGCCCCGGCTACCCCACACGCAGCGGGGACCGCTCGGTTCGGCACCGACGCTACGCCCACGGAGCACCTCCCCCGGCCGGCCTTGACGCTCTACTGCCGTGCCGGGGGCCGGTCTTGACGCCCCGTTGACGCCGACGCCCGGACGCCCGGACACACGGACGCCCGGACGCACGGGTCGCCGGCCCGGCGCTACGGCACGTACCGGTACCCGATCCCCGGCTCGGTGATCAGGTGCCGCGGCCGGGCCGGGTCGCGCTCCAACTTGCGGCGCAGCCCGGCGAGATAGACCCGCAGGTAGTTGCCGCGCCCCTCCTGGGCCGGGCCCCACACCTCGCGCAGGATCTGCCGGCCGGGCACCAGCCGGCCGGGGTTGGCGAGCAGCAGCGCGAGGATCCGCCACTCGGTCGGGGTGAGCCGCACCGGACCGGCGGGACCGTTGACGGTGGTGGCCGCGAGGTCCACGGTGTGGTCGCCGATCACCGGCCTGGCCGGCGGGACACCGCCCAAGGGCCGGCGCAGCACCGCCCGTAACCGGGCCAGCAGTTCGTCCATCAGGAACGGCTTGGTGAGGTAGTCGTCCGCGCCCGCGTCCAGGGCGCCGACCTTGTCGGCGGCGTCGCTGCGGCCGGAGAGCACGATGATCGGCATCGCGCTGCGGGTGCGCAGGCCGCGCAGCACCTCCATCCCGTCGAGGTCGGGCAGGCCGAGGTCGAGCAGGACGGCGTCCGGGAGCGCGTGCGCGGCGCGGTCGAGTGCCTCGCCGCCGCTGGCGGCAGTGCGGACGGCGTACTGCCGGGCGCTGAGGTTGATCCGCAGGGTGCGCAGCAGCGCCGGTTCGTCGTCGACGATCAGGATGTCACTCATGCGGTGGCTCCTTCCCCGGGGCGGCGGGCTCGGTGGCGGGGTGCGCCGTGACGGCGGGCAGGGTGAGCAGCATGGTGGTTCCGCCGCCGGGGGTGTCCTCGACCTCCAGGCTGCCGCCCATGGCCTCGGCGAGGCCGCGGGAGAGGGCGAGGCCGAGGCCGACACCGGTGGTGTTGTCGGTGTCGCCGAGGCGCTGGAAGGGCAGGAAGACCCGGTCGCGGTCCTCGGGGGCGATGCCGGGGCCGCGGTCGATCACCCGGATCTCGACCTGGTCGGCGTGGTGGCTGGCGGTGACGAGGACGGGTGCGCCGGGGGCGTTGTGGCGCAGCGCGTTGGTGATCACGTTGGCGAGGACGCGTTCCAGCAGCGGCGGGTCGGCGAACACGGCCGGGGTCGTGTCCAGGTCCAGGGGCTGGACCGGTGCGTACGGGTCGGGGAGGCTGTCGAGCGCCCGGGGCAGGATCTCGTCCAGGTGGGTCTCGGTGAGGTGCAGGGTGAGCACACCGGCCTGGAGGCGGCTCATGTCGAGCAGGTTGTCGACCAGGCTGGTGAGTTTGACCAGGGATTCGTCGGCGGTGGCGAGGAGTTCGGCCTGGTCCTCGGGGGAGAACTCGACGTCGGGGCTGCGCAGCGAGCCGACCGAGGCGAGGGCGGCGGCGAGCGGGGTGCGCAGGTCGTGGCTGACGGCGGCGAGCAGGGCGGTGCGCATCCGGTCGGCGGCCTTGATCGGCTCGACCTCGGCGGCGACGACGGCCAGCCGGTCGCGTTCCAGGGCGGCGGCGACGTGGGCGGCGAAGGCGGTGAGCACGCGCTGGTCGGCGGCGGACAGCCGGCGGCCGGTGAGCACCAGGACGGCGTCCGCGCCGACCGGGACCTCGGTGGACTCCTGCGGGCCGTCGCCGTCGTCCTGGTGCTCACCCTCGCAGTGCGCCAGCACCTCGCCGTCGGCCCGGGAGAGCAGGGCGACGGCCCGCATGCCGAAGGCCGTCCGGGACTTCTCCAGCAGGGCGGGCAGGGCGTCGGCGCCGCGCAGCACGCTGCCGGCCAGGGTGGAGAGGGTCTCGGCCTCGGCGGTGGCCCGGGCCGCCCGGGTGGTGAGCCGGCCGGCGTGGTCGACCACGGTGGAGACGGTGAGGGCGATGGCGGCGAAGACCACCAGGGCGACGATGTTGTTGGTCTCGCCGATGGTGAGGCTGTGGATCGGCGGGATGAAGTAGTAGTTCAGCAGTACCGAGGCGATGACCGAGGCCACCAGGGCGGACACCGCACCGCCGAGCAGGGCGACGATGACGACGCCGAGCTGGAAGATCAGTGCATCGGTGGTGAGGTTGATCCGGTGGTGCGCCTGGGAGAGCAGGGCGGTGAGCAGCCAGGGCAGCACCAGGCCCGCCGCGTAGCCGACGACGGTGCGGCGCTTGGAGTGGCGGCGGCCGAGCGGGGGCAGCCGGCCGCGGCCGGTGAACTCGTGGGTGACCATGTGGACGTCGATGTCCTCGGAGGCGTCCACGGTGGTCTCGCCGATGCCGGGGCCGGTGAGGAAGCGGTTGATCCGGCCGCGGCGGCTGGTGCCCAGTACCAGCTGGGTGGCGTCGTGGGCGCGGGCGAAGGCGAGCAGTGCGGTGGGGATGTCGTCGCCGACGACCACGTGGTAGCTGCCGCCGAGGGTCTCGACCAGCTGCCGTTGCTGGGCGAGTGCGCCGGAGGAGGCGCCGGCCAGGCCGTCGCTGCGGGTGATGTGGACGGCCAGCAGTTCGCCGCCGGCGGTGCGGTCGGCGATGCGGGCGGCACGGCGGATGATCGTTTCGCCTTCGGGGCCGCCGGTGAGGGCGACCACGACGCGTTCACGGGTCTCCCAGACCCGGTCGATGCTGTGGGTCGCGCGGTAGTCGCGCAGGCCCTCGTCGACCCGTCCGGCGACCCAGAGCAGGGCGAGTTCGCGCAGGGCGGTGAGGTTGCCGACCCGGAAGTAGTTGGAGAGCGCGGCGTCCACCTTCTCCGCCTTGTAGACGTTGCCGTGGGCCATCCGACGGCGCAGTGCCTGCGGGGCCATGTCGACGAGTTCGATCTGGTCGGCCCGGCGGACCACCTCGTCCGGGACGGTCTCGCGCTGCGGGATGCCGGTGATCTTCCGGACGACGTCGTTGAGCGACTCCAGGTGCTGGATGTTGACGGTGGTGATGACGTCGATCCCGGCGGCCAGGATCTCCTCGACGTCCTGCCAGCGCTTGGGGTGCCGGCCGCCGGGGACGTTGGTGTGCGCCAGCTCGTCGACCAGGACGACGGACGGACGGCGGGCGAGCACCGCGTCGAGGTCCATCTCCTCGAACTCGGCTTCCCGGTAGGAGCGGTGGACCCTCGGCAGGACCTCCAGGCCGGCCAGCATGCCCTCGGTGTGGCGCCGCCCGTGGCACTCGATGTACCCGATCACGACGTCGGACCCGCGTTCCTGTCTGCGCCGGGCCTCGTCCAGCATCCGATAGGTCTTGCCGACCCCCGGCGCGGAGCCGAGGTACACCCTCAGCCGGCCACGGCGGATGCCGGCACCGGGGGTGAGGTCGCGGGCCATGGGCACTGCTCTTTCCATCGTGAGGTGGCGCGCGCCCCGGGAGGTGGTGCGCGCGGACGCGGGTCGGCCGGCCCGGGCGCGGGAGGTGTTCTCCCGTGCCCGGGCCGGCCCGGTTCAACCGCTGTTCCGATGCGGTGTCACTTCTGCTCGCTGAGCGCCTTGTTGAGGAGGACGACGTTGACCGCCTCGTTGCCGAGGAAGCCGAGCGAGCGGCCCTCGGTGTACGTGTCGACCAGCTGGTTCAGCTTGTCGGCCGGCAGTCCGCGTTCCCTGGCGACCCGGTTGACCTGCTCCTTGGCGTAGGCCACGGAGATGTGCGGGTCGAGGCCGGAGCCGGAGGCGGTCAGCGCGTCGGCCGGGACGCTCGCCGGGTCGACGCCGTCGAAGGCGGCGACGGCGGCGCG